>NZ_CP049357.1:2812500-2852500 GCF_011067105.1 Deinococcus wulumuqiensis R12
TTGCAATGAGCGGAAGAAGGGTCCGAGCTTTCATACTCGTATGGTTGCCCGCTGACCCGAAAGAATCAAGGTCATCATCAGCCCCCCATCAGACTCGACCTTGAGAGAAACCTTATTTGGCCGCGCTCTGGAAGGGATGTTCGCCGTTCAAGGAGTCGTAGTCAAGGTGAAGCAACTGCCCCGCTCCATTCCAGCCCGACAGCAGAGAAAGTGGCACCCCTCCCCCTGGGTGAACGGTGCCGCCCACCTGCACGAGGTTGCGGGCCTGGGGCAGCTGCCAGCCCGGGCGCAGGCTGCCGAGCAGGCCATGAGGCGCCCGGCCGTACAGGGCGCCGCCCAGCCCGGTGCGGGCGTAGTCGGCGGGGGCCAGGGCCTGCCACGCCGCCACCGGCAAAGGGAAACGTGCCTGGAGACGCCCGAGCAGGTGGCGGGCATAGTCGTTCTTGCTCTCGGGGGAATGGCCCAGCGCCGGGTCGGGTGGCGCGTTGACCAGCAGAAAGGCCCGTGGGCCGTCGAGGTGGAGGTAGAGGGTCGGGTCGGCAGGCAGGCGACCGGCCCGGATGTCATGCCATTCACGGGCATAGTCGGCAGGCCAGAAAATGTGGTGCCCCTGGCCCAGGTCCTCACGGAGACGCAGTTGCAGGGCAAAGCCACTGACGCCCCGGGGGGAAGGGGACGCCGCCTGTCCCAGCCAGCCCAGTGTCAGGGCGCGGTCGGCGGCGCTCACCCAGTGGTCGGCGGCAAAAGCGCCCCGGCTGGTGTGGGCGCCCAGCACCCTCCCCCCGTGGGTGCTGAGATGCTGCACGCGGGTGCCGAACTCGAAGCGGACATGGTGTCTCAGAGCTTCCCGGTACAGGCGCTCGGCCAGGGCCAGCAGGCCACCGGGCAGGTGCCAGATGCCGTCACCGAGTTCGACCCAGGCAATGTTGTGCAGCACGGCGGGTGCCCGGTAGGGGTCGGCCCCCAGATAGGTGGCGAAGCGCAGCCAGAAGGGGGTCAGAAACGGCCCCGAGCGCACATACCGGGCGAGTGGGGTCAGGGGCGCGGCTTGCCGCCCGGCTTTGAAGGCGTAGCGGGCGAGCTGCGCCGCGCCGGGTGGAGGCGCAAAAAGAAAGGTGCCCGCCGCGCCGCTGTACATCTGCCGGGCGGCGAGCAGCAGTTGGCGGTAACGTCGCCCCTCCGAGGGGGAAAGCTGGGCCAGCGTGGGTTCGAGACTGCCGACCACATTGAGCGCTTCGGGGGCGAAGGTCCGGCCATTCAGGGCGTGGTAGGTGGTGGTCGGGTGCGCTGGAGTCAGGTCGGGCACGTTCCACCCGAGGCGGGCGTGCAGCGCCGCAAAAATCTGCGGCATGGTCACGACGGTGGGACCGCTGGAAAAGTCGGCGTACCCCAGCGCCGCCTTGCCTCCCGGTCGGTCGAGCGCGTCGAGGACCGTCACCTGCGCCCCTGCCCGCGCCAGCCGCAGCGCCGCCGCCAGTCCCGCGAAGCCCGCTCCGATGACCGCCACCTGGGTCATGAGCGGTTCCGGAAGGGGGAAGCGAGGCACATGGCCGCAGTGTAGCCGCAGTGTGGTGCGCCCGGTGCCCAGAAAGGCGACTCCACGGTTCTGCGACTCCAGCGGTCTGGACGCTGTGCCACGCGGGTGTGACAGCATGACCTCAGCATGACCCAGCCGCCTGTGCCGCCCGCACTGCCTGACCCTCTCTCGCCGGTGCCCGAACCCGTCCGCATAGAGATGCCCGACCCCGCGCTCGTGGCGCTGGTGGGTGCCTCGGGTTCAGGAAAAAGTATGTTCGCGGCGCGGCACTTCCGGCAAATGGAAGTCCTGAGCCTTCAAGGGTTTCGTGCTCTGCTGAGCGCCGACCCCCGCGACCCCGAGGCGGCGGCAGACGCGCTGGAGTGCCTGTACACGGCGGCGGCCCGGCGTCTGGCACGGGGACAACTGACGGTGATCAACGCGGCCCTGGTGCGTCCGGGAGAGCGCCGCCGCGTGGTGGAACTGGCCCGGGCGCACGACGTGGCGCCGGTCGCGGTCGTCCTTGACCTTCCGCGCCCGCTGCTGGAAGCCAGACGGGGAGCCGGGGATGGGGCCGACCCCGCCGAACTGATCGCGCAGGTGGCCGAACTGCGCCGCACCCAGCGGGGGCTGACCCGGGAGGGCTTTCGGCAGGTCTGGACCCTGACTTCTCCGGAAGCGGTGGACAGCGCGGTGGTCAGCCGCGTGCCCCTTCCGGTGGACCGCCGGGAGCGGCGCGGGCCTTTCGACGTGATCGGGGACGTTCACGGCTGCCTGGATGAGCTGCGCGAGCTGCTGACCCGCCTGGGCTACCGGGTCACGGGCGACACCGCTGCCCCGCCGCCGGGCCGCACCGCCGTTTTCGTGGGCGACCTCGTGGACCGGGGGCCGGACAGTGCAGGCACCCTGCGGCTGGTGATGAACATGGTGGCGTCGGGCGCGGCGCTGTGCGTGCCGGGCAACCACGACGAGAAGCTGCGTCGGGCGCTCGGCGGGCGTGCGGTGCAGCCGCTGCACGGGCTGGACGTGACACTGGCCCAGCTCGGCGCGGCGGGAGAGGCGTTCAGGGCGCAGGTGCAGGCGTTTGTCGGGGCTTTGCCCAGCCATCTGGTCCTCGACGGTGGGCGGCTGGTGGTCGCGCATGGCGGGCTGCCGCAGCACTACCAGGGCCGCGACAGCGAGCGGGTGCGCCGCTTCGCCCTGTACGGCGACGTCAGCGGGCGTACCGACGAGGCGGGCCTGCCCATCCGGCGCGACTGGGCCGCCGACTACCGGGGAGAGCGGCTGGTGGTCTACGGCCACACGCCCGTCGCGCAGCCGCGCTGGGTGAACCGGACGGTCAACATCGACACCGGCTGCGCGTTCGGGGGCGCCCTGAGTGCGCTGCGTTACCCGGAACTGGAAGTGCTCAGTGTGCCCGCGCGGGCGCAGTACGCCGTGCCGGGGCGCCCGCTGGGGTGAAGTGCAGGACGGAGGCCGCCTACAACTGTCGGACCGCTCGCAGTGCGGGGGCGGGCAAACCGGCATGGTGAAGCCTCAAGGACCCCCATGCCCCCTGTCTGCCTTGCCTCTTCCCTTGCCTCCCCGCCCCCTGCTGCCGGGCCTGGGGGTGACGTGTGCGCCGCCTGACCGCCTGGGCGCTGACCCTGCTGCTGGGGCTGGCGGCCTACGTCTTTGTGACCCAGCCGCAGGAAGCCGGGGTAAGGCTGCCGTCCCTGCCACCGCTCGAACAGTCCCCCCGGACGCCGCCGCAGGACTCGGAGGCCCAGGGACCGCCCGACTCGGCCTTGAACGGCGCCCTGCTGCAGCAGTCGGTGGACGCGCAGCCGATCAGCCTCGCGGCCCTGCGCGCACGTGAGTACCCCGGCAGCGCCCTGACTGTCGAGCGCACGCTCGCTGCGGGGGCAGGCTACACGCGGCAGGTGGTCAGTTACCGCTCCGATGGGCTGACCATCTACGCTCTGCTGACGGTGCCGTCGGGCACGCCGCCGCCAGGGGGGTGGCCCGGCATCGTGTTCAACCACGGGTACATTCCGCCTGCCGAGTACCGCACCACCGAGCGCTACGTGGCCTATCAGGACGCCTTTGCCCGGGCGGGTTTCGTGACGCTGAAAAGCGATTACCGGGGGCACGGCGACTCGGAGGGGCAGGCGCGGGGAGGGTACAACGACCCCGGCTACACGGTGGACGTGCTCAATGCTGCCGCCAGCCTCAAGAAGGACCCCCGGGTCAATGCGCGGCGGCTGGGCCTGTGGGGGCACTCGATGGGCGGACAGCTCAGCCTGCGGGCGATGCTGGTGGACCCCGACCTCAAGGCCGCGTCGCTGTGGGCGGGCGTGGTCGCCAGCTATGACGTTCTCGCCACCGACTGGAATCCGCCCGCCGGGGTGCAGACACCGCTCGACGACCTCAGCCGCCGTTATCTGCGCCTGCTCAGCCCCAACGCTTCGCTCCGCGACCTGCGGGGCCGCCCCCTGCAACTGCACCACGGCACAGCGGACAAGGACGTGCCCTACAGCTTTCAGGTGGCGCTCGCGGGCGACCTGCGGGCCGCCGGGCAGCCGTTTACCGCCTTCAAGTACGAGGGCGACGACCACAACCTCAGCCGCAACCTCGGGCTGGCGCTGAGGCGCTCGGTGCAGTTTTTCAAGGACCACCTGTAGAGAGGCCACCTGTAGACGAGAGGGCCGAAGGGGGCAGGGGCCGTTTCGGTTTCCTTCCAGTGAGGGAAAGCAGAGCGCCACATGTCTTACCCTGTGACCATGCAGATGCAGTTTTCCGGCCAGGAGCAGGTGCAGGCGCCGCCCGCCGTCGTGTGGGCCTTCGTGCAGGACCCGCAGCGCGTGGCCGCCTGTCTGCCGGGCGTGCAGGACGTTCAGGTGGTCGGCCCCGGCGAACTGGAAGTGACGGTGCCGTTGCAGGCCGGGCTGCTGCGCGGGCACCTGAAGGCGCGGGTGCAGATCGTGCCCGACGAGGCGGCGGGGCAGGTGCAGGTCCGCATTCAGGGCGGCGGGCTGGGCAGCACCCTGGCGGTCAGCGCCGGAGCGAATGTGGTGGACACCGGCGACGGTCAGACCCGGCTCGACTGGCAGGGCGCGGCTGAACTCGGCGGCCCGCTCGCCAAGCTGGGCGGCAAGGCGATGGAGCCGCGTGTGCAGGGCCTGATTTCCCGGACCTTTCGCAACATGAGCGCCCAGATCGCCTCGGGCGGGCGCCTGGCCTGAGCCGCCGCCTGTTCAGGCTCGCCCTAAAGCAGTTCTCCGAATTACGTGATGCGCGGAACGGCACCCCGCATCACTCCATTCTCCGCCCTGCTCAGTGTTTTGCACTCGCTCCGCTCGCCAAAAAGACGTAACGTCTTTTTGTAAAATGCTCTAACGCTGGAGGATGCTGTGGGTGCGCAGGTGACCCGGGCTGAGTTCGCGGGGGGGATCGCGCAGCACCAGCAGCATGCCGAAGGGCAGCGACAGCACGCCGACCAGCCCGAGCGAGAGCACCGGCCCGCTGTGGCCGGGAATCAGGGCGTACAGACACAGCAACAGGGTCAACCCGATGTGAATCAGCAGGGCGTGGGTGCGCCGCTGGGGGTCTTCACGGTGCCAGCCGTACAGCCATTGCCAGGCACATGCCCTCCCAGACAGCAGCAGCACGATGGTTCCGGTCAGCAGCAGCCACATGAGGCCAGGGTAATGACCCGGCTCTTGCAAAGGTGTGACAGTGCGGCGCGGCGGCGGCTACGACGTTGCAGGGGCGTGTCATACGGATTCCGCTTCATTCCTGCACAGTCGGGAAAGCGCCGCCTGTGCATCCATATCGCGGAATCCGTATTTTTTCCTACTCGCATCCGCTCGGATTGAATCTGAAACTACCAAATTCAATCGGAATCCGTATCAGGGCGCAAAAGAAGCCTGTCGCTGCTCTGTTGTGTCCCCGGACACGCTTTTCCTGACAGTCGGCTGACGTGGCGGCTCACAATAAAGGGCAATGAGCCAAGTCGTTGTCATTGAAGATGAGGGCACGGTGCGCGACGTGCTGCGCTTTCATCTGGAGCGGGCGGGGCTGCGTGTCTCGGCCTACGCGAGTACCCAGGCCGCCGAAGAAGCGGGTGCCCTGGCCGGGGCCGACGCCCTGGTGCTCGACTGGATGCTGCCGGGAGAGAGCGGCCTGGGGTTTTTGCGCCGCCTGCGCACCGACAGCGACCTGCGCCGCCTGCCGGTGCTGATGCTCACCGCCCGCGCCGCCGAGGCCGAGCGGGTCGAGGGGCTGGAAACGGGCGCCGACGATTACCTCACCAAGCCCTTTTCGGCGGCTGAACTGGTGGCCCGCGTGCGTGCCCTGCTGCGCCGCGCCCAGCCCGACACGCCCCAGCAACTCGGCAACGGGCCGCTGACGGTGGACCTCTCGGCTGCCGAGGCGCAACTGGCGGGCCGCACACTGAACCTGACGCGGCGGGAATTCGACCTGCTGGCCTTTCTGACCGCCAACGCCGGGCGGGTCTACTCGCGCACCGAACTGCTCGACCGGGTGTGGGGCGCCGACTTTCTGGGTGGCGAGCGTACGGTGGACCAGCACATCACCCAGTTGCGGGCACACCTGGGCGACGACCCCAGCAAGCCGAGCTTTCTGGAAACGGTGCGCGGCAAGGGCTACCGCATGCGGGCCTGGAGCGCCGACCCGGGCCGTACTGAGGCGCCGCGATGACCGTTTCGGGCCTTCCCGAGGGCACGCCGCTGCCCCCCACGCCGAGCCAGGACAGCTGGATCGACGCGCTGCCCCAGGCGGTGCTGCTGACCGAGGGCGGTCAGGTCACGCGCGTCAACGCGGCGGCGGTGCGGCTGTGGGGCGTGCCCCAGGACCGTGCGGTGGGTCGCCCGGTGCTGGAAGTCGTGCGGCGCCACACCCTGGAGACGCTGCTGGAGCGCGGGGGCGAACTCGAACTCGAAGTGGGGGGGCGCACCCTGCGCTGCACCGGCACCCGCACGGGAGGGCATGCCGCCCTGATCGTGGAGGACGTGACCGACCACCGCCGCCGCGAGGCCGAACTGCGCGAGGCGACGGCGGTGCTCTCGCACGAGTTCCGCACCCCGGTGGCGGCCCTGCGCGGCGTGCTCGAAGCGCTGGAATACGACATGCCCCAGGACCTCGCGCAGAACTTCGTGCGCCAGGGTTTGCAGGAAACCGAGCGGCTGGCGCGGCTGGTCGAGGACCTCGCCGTGGGGTTTCGGCCCACCCGCGCCCGCACGCTGCCGCTGGCCGAGGCCTTTGCCCGCGCCGAACGGCTGCTCGCGGGCGAGGTGACGGCCAAGCAGGTCGAACTCGTCTTCGGGCAGGACCATCTGGTGCGGGCCGACCCCGACAAGCTGCTGCAGGTGCTGCTCAACCTGATTGAAAATGCCCTGAAGTACGGCCCCGCCGGGCAGAGCATCGAGGTGGCGACGGCGGCACGCGGCACCTGGGTCGAGGTGAGCGTGCTGGACCGGGGCCAGCCCATTCCCGACAGCGAGAGCCTGTTTCGTGCCCACACCCGGGGCAAGGACGCGGGCGGTCAGGGCAGCGGCATGGGGCTGTACATCGTCCGCAGCATCGTGCAGGGGTGGGGTGGGCAGGCGTGGGCCGAACGTCAGGAGGAACGCAACGCCTTTTGCTTCACGCTGCCGGGCGTGGGCGGACTGGGCTAAGCAGGCCCGGCAGGTTTACGCCTTCCCATTTTGGAAAAGAGAAGCGGCATCAGTTCTATCTTTCCTGAGTGGGGAAGGTGGAGGAAAATACGGAGCTGAAGCGGCTTGCAGGAGAAGGGCGCTCCTCCGGTGGTTCCGGAGAATAACTCCAGGTCTTAGAAAGGGCAAGACTTACATTCGGGTGTCGACTGCGTCTGAAAAATATGGGGTAACTCCCACCACAACCCCCACCGGGACGCTGTATTTAGAGCAGTTCTCCGAATTATACGGATTCCGATTGAATCTGGTCGTTTCAGATTCAATCCGACTTGCAAAGCTGCGCAGCAGAGCGGATGCGAGTAGGAAAAAATACGGATTCACCTCGGGTGCGGCGGAATCTAAGCTGCTGAACGCACGTAGCGCTCTAGGTGCAGCATCAGGTTGTGGGCCGCAACCGCACGGCACGTGCGGGCTACGACGGCCTGGAAGGAATTCAGCTGCACCTCACCCAGAGAGCAGCATCTCGCTAACCTGGAAAAGACCGATTCTATGCGCTTTCTTAGTTTCCCCAGCACCGGTGGCCATGCCACCCAGGTGCAACTCACGTCGGTAGGGGAAGAAGCTGCTGTAAGAGGCGTTCTCGAAATTCGTCATCCCAGCCTGCCCGCTTACGGTTCTTATTGACGGCACCCACTGACCCTTCACGACGCATCAGGTTCAAGGCCCATCTTCGCAAAGTCGCCAGATTCTGGGGGCCGTGGTCAGTCCGGGTTGTACTGTCATCTTCCGCAAAAGCAACGTCCAAAACCCAGTGGAGTGAATTTTCAATTTCCCAATGTGTCCTGACCGCGTACAACGCGGTCACTGAGCAGGCAGGTAACGAGGTGAGGAAAAATCTCTGCTCTGTCGCAGTTTTTCCGCGTACTGTTCGTGTGCTTTCGACCATAACCACGCTGCGCAATCCAGGCCAGTGGTAGTCGTCAAGATCAGGATGAGCGGGGAGAACCCAACTCGTTCGTTTCTCTGAGCGCCGTCGGTCTTCCCAGGTGCTGGCTCCGTGCAATTCTGTTTCTGAAATTTGACGTCTCAGTGCATCTGAGAACATCTCCTGAACGTCTTCAAACAGGTAGCCCTGATTCCCTTTGAGCGCCAGGAGATACTGGGCATGGAGAGCAACCAGCTTCTCAGCAACGGCGCGCTGGGTTCCCATGGCGTCAATCGTGACAATGCATCCAGAAACCTCAAGAAGTGCCAAGGTGTCGATCAGAGAGGGCAAGATGGAAATCTCATTTTGCTTTCCTGCAACTGGCTGAGCAGCGAGGCACAAGCGGTGCCTCGCAGACCAAACATTGACCATATGAACGCCCTGAACCTCGTGCTCAGATGTGCCGCGCAGTCTTTTTCCGTCAATGGCAACGATATCCCCTTCGAGTTGTCCGCCAATCGCTTGCTTGATCCAGTCCAGCGCGCTGGACTGGAAAGCCACGGGATCAAGACGAGCAAAGACACGACGGAACGTTTCGTGGTCAGGAACACGCCGGAAGTCGAGGAAGCGTCTCAACCAGTCCCGCTTGGACTCCGCGAATGCCTGAATCTCTGGAAAGGTGTCTGCCCCGCTCATCACTGCACACAGCGCCATGACCACGATAGTCACGAGGCTATGGTTCAGCCCACGGTGTTTACGCTCATCTGGAAGCTGGGCGAAGAGGCTCACAGCTAACTTCAACTGCTCATCGGTCATTCAAAGAGCTTGCCGGTTATTTCCTCCCGACGTGAGTTGCACCTGCCATGCCACCGGTGTCTTCGCGTTCTCCCGTGACTTGGCGTACACGCCACTCCCGACGTAGCCTTTGTCCCCAAGCGTGCGGCTGCGTTCGTATTCAGAGAGCAGCTCACGGGCCACGCCCTGCTCGGATTCGTTGGCAGCGACAATGGCAAACTTCGTGAAGTAGCCCTGCGTGTCGACGACGCCGTGAAGCTTGTAGCCCATCACCCAGCCCATACTCCCTGGGCCTATTTTTGCTTCTGACTGCTGTCTGGGCCGCTTCATTCGGGCACCCTGAGCAATGGGGAGGGGTTTACTGTCGATAATGAGGATGTCTGCATCTTTCGGGCTGAGGGACAGCCCGAAAGATGCGATGAGATGCCTGGCTGCGAGTAAATGGCGGTGGTAGCGACTGCGTTCGGGGAGGTGTGGGAAGAGGTCGGCGTAAAGCTGACGAACGAGGGCGAACCAGGTCTCGCTGTTCTTCTGACCAAGAAGGTCGCCCACGAGGGCGATAGTGATCAGTTCAGAAGGAGTGGCCTGACGGTTGCGGGCCATGGGAAGCTGGTAGCTTCCCATGGCGCTGAGCAGTTGGAGATGGTCGTCGACAAGGACGTAGGCCAGTGTGAAGAGGTCGGGCAGGCTAAAATATTCCAGAAGCTGGCTGGTTCGCATAACCCCAGCTTCGCTTTTTTCGCCCCTTCTTGCGCCGCACCCGAGGTGATTCCGCGATATGGATGCACAGGCGGCGCTTTCCCGACTGTGCAGGAATTAAGCGGAATCCGTAAGGTGACCGCTGATACGGCTTTGAAAAAGAGTTTGGGGATCCAAAGTGTTTTTCCGAGCAGAGCGAAGCGGCGCAGGGCCGATAGAACCGCTCCCTAGAGCATTTGACAGAAAGACGTAACGTCTTTTTGGCGAGCGGAGCGAGTGCAAAACACTGAGCAGGGCGGAGAATGGAGTGATGCGGGGTGCTGTTCCGCGCATCACGTAATTCGGAGAACTGCTCTAGCCCGCTTTCAGCGCGGGGAGGAGAAGAAAAAAGGGGCTGGGCGACGCGAACTTGCAAAGCTGCGAAGCAGAGCACATTCGGGCGCTTTCCTCGGATGTGCGGAGGAAAGCCCAGCACCGTATGACCTGTGGCTGACCGGTCAGGTGATACGTTTTGAAGGTCATGCGTGAAGCACTGGAAGCGGATTTGCGGGCGGTCCTCAACGGCGCCCTGAACATGCTCGGCACTGTCGAGCGGATGCTGCCGGTCGCCGCCGAGGTGCTGCTGCACGGACAGGCCGAGCAGCTGAGCGAGGTGCGGGCGCTCGACCGCGAAGTGGACGCCCAGGAAGCGCAACTGGAGGCCGAGTGCCTGCGCATCATCGCGCTGCATCAGCCGGTGGCCCGCGACCTGCGGCTGGTGGCGCTGATTCTCAAGAGCCTGAGCGATGTCGAGCGCATGGGCGACTACGTGGTGCATGTGGCCGAGGACGGTGCCGAACTCGCGCAGGCCCCGGCGCTGAAAAAGTACGTCAACCTCGCCCGGATGCTCGAGCGCCTGACCGAGATGAGCCAGAACCTCCGCACCGCCCTGGCCGACCGCGACGTGACCCGTGCCGAACACACCATTCAGATGGACGACGAGGTGGACGAACTCTACGAGCAGATTCAGCGCGAGCTGGTCACCTACATGCTCGAAGACCCCCGCAGCATCTCCAAGGCCCTGATGCTGATGCGCGTGGGCCGCAGCCTGGAACGGGTGGGCGACCACATGGAAAACGTGGCCGAGCGCGTGCGCTACTGGGTCACGGGGTCGCGCGAGTAGGACGGGGAGCCAGGGGCGGCCCCTCCGGGACCACCGTGCGCCTGCTCTAGACTGCCCCTATGAACCCCGCCCCCATGAACCTCGTCGGTCAGCCCGCGCCGGACTTCACGCTGCCTTCTTCCACCGGGCAGGACATCACCCTCAGCAGCTACCGGGGCCAGCAACACGTGGTGCTGGTGTTCTACCCGCTGGATTTCAGCCCGGTGTGCTCCATGCAGCTTCCCGAGTACAGCGGCTCGCAGGACGAGTTCACCGAGGCGGGCGCCGCCGTGCTGGGCATCAACCGCGACAGCGTCTACACCCACCGCGCCTGGGCCGCCGAGTACGGTATCGAGGTGCCCCTGCTGGCCGATATGCGGCTGGACGTCGCCCGCCAGTACGGTGTCGCCATCGACGAGCGCGGCATCAGCAGCCGGGCCGTGTTCCTGATCGACAAGGGCGGTGTGGTGCGGTTTCAGCACACCGAGGAACAGACCGGGCAGTACACCGTGCGTCCCGAAACGGTCCTGGCGAAACTGCGCGAACTTTGACCCAGGGAACCGGGCAGAGCTGAAGCACTCATGCCGCTCTGGAAAAGAGAGAGGGCAACCAGTCTTTTTTCCGAATGGCAGAATGCCTTTTCCATCATCCATCAGCGCAGCGCAACCATCATACGGATTCCGATTGAATCTGGTAGTTTCAGATTCAATCCGAGCGGATGCGAGTAGGAAAAAATACGGATTCCGCGATATGGATGCACAGGCGGCGCTTTCCCGACTGTGCAGGAATTAAGCGGAATCCGTATCATCCATCATCAAGCGTCATTCGGGCGTCTGGTCCCGACTTCACGTCGCTCAGGCGGTACCCGCCCCCACCTCGTCGCGCACGGCGGCCAGCAGCACGCTGCACGCTTCGGCGCAGGGCAGGCCACCCGGCACGCCGCTGAAAAAGGTTTGCCCGAGCACCTCACCGGCCCACAGCCGCGTGCGCAGGCAGGGGGCGCACACCTGCGCGGCGACCGTGTCCACCTGATCGGGGGTTGCCCGCTGCACCTTGGCGAGCGCCCCGGTCTGGCGCCGCGCCGTGGACGCCCAGGGGGTGCAGTGCAGGTTGTGGTGCGCGTGGGCGTAGCTTTCTTCCACCACGGCTGGATAGAGCAGGTGCAGCCCCAGCCGCAGGTCCGCTGGCCCGAGCACCGCCCGCCAGCCGCGCGGCAGGGTGCGCCAGGTCCGCACGGGACGGTGCCGCCCGGCCTCGTCGCGGTCCGTAAAGTCGCGCAGGCCCTCGGGCGAGACGAAGGTGCGCAGGTCGGCGGCGGCGCGGCCCTCGTCGAGCATGTGACGCAGCTCGAACAGCCCGCCGTGCGGGGTCAGCAGCACTTCCCCGAGGCGCCCGCCCCGCTCGGCCAGTTCCCGCAGCGCGGCCCAGGCCTCGGCGTGCGGCTGGTCCACGTCGCCGCGTTCTTCCTGGCCGCCCTCCCCGGCGAGTTGCAGCAGCACGTCCGCCACGCCGGGATGGGTGCCCACCGGCCCGCTGACGTGCAGGCGGGGAAGGCCCGGACCCGCCAGCGCCTGAGCGAGCTGCGCCTGCCAGCCTCCGCCCGCGTGGGCAAAAAAGGGCACCAGCACCGCTGCCTCTGTCCCGACCTGCGCGGCGAGGTGTGCTCGCCACTCGCTCAGGCCCGCTTCGGTGGCGCCCGGTTCCGTGAGCGTGACGACCTTCACGTCGGCGAACAGGCCGCGCTCGCTCAGCGCCCGGGCGTGGGCCTCGGGCGTGCCGGTGCCGGGGCGCGCCGTGAGCAGCAGCAGGGTGACGCCGCCCGGGTCGGTTCCGGTCGGCAGGGCTTCGGTGGCCCGCGCCGCGATCACGTCCGCCATGCCGGGGTGAACGCCCAGTGGCCGGGTGTAGCGAACCCGCCGCCCTCCCAGCACGCGGGCCACACCGCCGGGGGGGACCGGCCCCTGGTGGCCCAGCCCCAGCTCGCGCGGCAGCACCGTCTCGGTCAAGTAGCTCTCAGCCAGAAACAGGGGAATGACCGTCACGTTGCTGCTGGCGACGGTCCGCAGCACCTGCCGCAGCCCCGGCTCCTGCTGCCAGTAGCCCTCGAGAACCTCGTCGAAACAGTTCTGAACGCGGCCCGGCGCCGTGCCCACAGGTCCGCGCAGCCGCTCGGCTGCCTGCTGAACGGCGGATGCCGAGTCGCCGTGGTGGTGGGAACCGTGTCCGATCAGAACCAGGGAACGCATACTCGGGTCACAGCCTAGAGCAGTTCTCCGGCGGCCCCCGGTTGCCCGCGCCTGCTTCCCATTTCCTGTTGAACCTAAACCCCTCTGAAAGTCGGCTTCACCCACCTTAGTCCCGGCTTGCCTAGCCTGAACCTGCACGAAAGTTCAGTTCCCCAGGAGGTTCCCTATGTTTTTCCAGCAAAATGAGCGTCACGAGCAGATGGCCCGACTCAACCCCCGCGACACCAACGGTGACGGTGTGGTCAGCCCCCAGGAAGCCGCCGCTTACATCAAGGACTACCTCGAAAGCGCCTCGCCCGAGGAGCGCAGCCAGATCATGCGTGACTACTTCAGCCAGATGAGCCCCGAGCAGCGCCAGCAGGTGGGCGACGCCATCGTGCGCAGCCCCGCCAACCCGGTGCAGCAGGTGGACCACACCGACCCCGTGGCCCTCGGCAACGCCTACACCCAGGCGGCGCAGGCCCCCATGCAAAACGGCCAAAGCCCCCTCGAAGCCGCGTTCGCCCAGGGCGGTGCGCTGAGCAACCCGATGGTCAAGGCCGGTCTGGTCGGTCTGGCGGGCATGATCGGCAGCGCCATGCTGCGCCGCCGCTAAAGCCTTTCCTTTTTCGGTTCCGGTTCTCGGTGGGGAGCCGGAACCTTTTTTTGCCCTCTGCCCTGTGCTCTCGCCGCCCGCTACAATAGGCCGCCCATGCCTCTGTCGTACCTCACGCGCATCGCGCAGACGCCCGCGCCCACCTTTCAGGAGGAGGCGCGGGCCGAGCTGATGGCCCGCCTCTGGTCCGAACTGGGCTACGTGACCGAGCGCGACGAGGTCGGCAACGTGCTGACCCGCATCACGCCCCCCGGCACCGAGGGGCGGCCCGCCCTGCTGCTCGCCGCGCACCTCGACACCGTGTTCGGCCCGCAGACCGACGTGACGGTGCGCGACGAAGGCCAGCGGCTGCGCGGTCCCGGCGTGGGCGACAACAGTGCCAGTCTGGCGGTGGTGACGGCGATGCTGCGCGACTTCCGGACCAGCCCGGCCCCGCTGCGGCGCCCGCTGTGGGTGGCCGCCAACGTGGGCGAGGAGGGCCTGGGCGACCTGCGCGGGGCCAAGCACCTCATCGCCGCGCACCGCCCGCACCTCGGGGCGTTCGTCGCGGTAGACGGGTATCTGGGGGTGGCCGTGACGCAGGCGGTCGGCGTGAGGCGCTACCGGGCGCAGTTCGTGGGACCGGGCGGGCACTCGTGGGGGGACCAGGCCCCGAGTGCCTTGCACGCACTGGGGCTGGCCATCAGCGGGCTGTACGCCCTGCACCTGCCCGCGCAGCCACGCACCACCCTCAACGTGGGCACGGCGGCGGGCGGCAACAGCGTGAACTCGATTGCGGGGCAGGCCGAATTGCTGCTCGACCTGCGTTCGCTGGGGGCGGACGAACTCGCTGCCCTCGACGAGCGGGCGCAGAACGTGCTGCACCGCGCTGCGCGGGAAGCGGGCGTGTCTCTGAGGCTGGAAAGGGTAGGCGACCGGCCCGGCGGCGACCTGCACACCGGGGCGCTGCTCGGCATGGCGCACACCGCCGCCCGCGAAGTCCGGGTGGACCTGCGCCTCGCCGCCAGCAGCACCGACGCCAACGCTGCCGCGCCCCATGCCTTGCCCGCGCTGGCCTTCGGTGTCTACCGGGGCGGCAACGCCCACCGCGAGGACGAATGGGTGGAAAAGCGCAGCCTGGCGCCGGGCCTGACCGCCCTCAAGCGGCTGGTGTCGCTGTACCAGGGGGCGCCGCTGGCCTGAGGCGGTCTCCGCCCCTGTGTCCACTATGGCTCTGTGTCCATTACGCTTCTGAGTCCACTATGGCTCTGAGTCCACCACCGCGCTGCCCCGCGTCGCGTCGCGCAGGGCGGCCCCGAAGCCGTCCACATCTTCGGGGTAGACCTTCACCGGCAGGGTCACGCCCGTGGCCGTGTACGTTTCCTCGCCGCGCTGCGTGTCCCACTGCCCCAGCAGGTGGTACAGACCGCTGAGGTGCTCGAACGGCACGCTGACCTGCAACGCCTGACGGGGCCGGACCTCCAGCCGGGGCGCGGTGCGCAGGCACTCCGCCGCCGTGCCGCCGTAGGCCCGCACCAGCCCGCCGGTCCCGAGCTTGACGCCGCCGTAGTAGCGCACGACCACGACCATCACGTGGTCCACGCCCTGCCCCTCGATGGCCCGCAGGATGGGCGCGCCCGCTGTGCCGCCCGGTTCGCCGTCGTCGCCGAAGCGGTAGGCAGGACCGATGCGGTAGGCCCAGCAGTGGTGCGTGGCGTCGGGGTAACGGGTCCGCAGGGTGGCGAGCTGCGCGAGCGCGGCCTCGGGCGTATCGGCCCGCTCCGCGAAGGCCAGGAATTCGGAATTCTCAATCACCGCGTCATGGCGGTGCGCGGCGGCGAGGGTGGTAAAGGGTGGGGGCAGCTCAGTCATCCTTGCTCCGACTCACAGCCACCCGCGCCGCGTCAGTTCGCCGCGCGCCTGCCAAAGGGTGAGCGAACTCGGCCCGTCCTGAATCTCGCCTGCTTCCAGCCTGCGGTACGCTTCAGCAAGCGGCACCACCACGCGCTCGATGGTCTCGGTGGCTTCGGGTCGGGCCTCGCCCAGCGTCACGCCGAGGGCCAGCAGCGGATAAAACACCACCCCACTGATGCTCGGCTGCGGGTAGAAGCCGGGCAGCGCCACCCACTCCGCCGCCGTTCCGCCGACCTCCTCGCGCAGCTCACGCGCCGCCGCCGCGCCGAGGTCTTCGTCCCCCTCCACCCCGCCCGCCACGATTTCGGTGATGGTCGCCCGCAGCGGGTAGCGGTACTGGCGAATCAGGACCGCCTCGCCCGCCGCCGTCACCGGCAACACGAACACGGCGCGGGGGCCGCGTGGCCGGTACTGGTAGGTCGCCTCCACGCCGGGGCGCACCTCCACCCGGTCCTCGTACACGGTGCGCACACCCCCCACGAGTTGCCGGGTGGACAGGGTTTTCCAGGGCGACGGTTCGCCGGGGGACGGGGCGTCCTCGCGCAGGCTGGGCCAGTTGGGATGCGGGGTCAGGGGGGCAGGCATGGGCGCATTGTCGCGCACGGGGTCAGCTCTCATACGGATTCCGTCCAATTCCCCCATATCCGGAACCGCACCGCATATGGGTCCATTTCCCGAAATCCGTATTTTTTCCTTCTCTGCTTCGCAGCTTTGCAAGTCCTTCCAGTCGGATTTCATTCCCCAAACTGGGGGATTCAATCGGAATGGGTATCATACGGATTCCGATTGAATCTGGTAGTTTCAGATTCAATCCGAGCGGATGCGAGTAGGAAAAAATACGGATTCTGCGATATGGATGCACAGGCGGCGCTTTCCCGACTGTGCAGGAATTAAGCAGAATCCGTATCATTGGCTGTCCGGCGGCCCGCTTCCCACAGCGCGAGCTGCTCGTGCGCCTCGTCCACGTGCATCTGCTCGACCAGGGCGCCCCGGTGCGTCGCCACACTCCTGCCTTCCCGCCGCGCCGCGTCCCAGGCCGAGAGCAGGTCGCGGGCCGCCTGCGCCTGCTCGTCGGAAACGCCGAACGCCGCGTTCGCCGCCGCCACCTGGTCGGGGTGAATGACCGTCTTGCCCGCAAAGCCCAGCGTGCGCCCCTGCTCGCACTCGCGGACGAAGCCTTCGGGGTCGCGCACGTCGTTGTACACGGCGTCTATCGGCACTTTTCCCGCCGCCCGCGCCGCCAGCACGGTGGCCGACAGGGCGTGCAGCAGCGGCAGCCGCTCGGGGTGGGGCCGGGTGCGCAGGGCGCGGGCGAGGTCGTTGGTGCCGACGAGCAGACCCGCCACGCCGGGCGCCGCCGCAATCGCCGGGGCCTGAAGCACCCCGCGCGGCGTTTCGATCATCGCCCACAGCGGCACGCGCAGGTGCAGTTCGGTCACGCTGCTCTCGGTCTCGACTTTGGGCAGCACCAGCCCGTCCACCCCGGCCAGCAGCGCCATTTCGCGGTCGGCGTGTTCCCAGGGGCTTCCCAGCCCGTTGACCCGCACCAGCACCGGGCAGGGCCACGGCGTTCGCAGGGCAGCCTGCACGTTTGCCCGCGCCGCTTCCTTGTGTTCGGGGGCCACCGCGTCCTCCAGGTCCAGAATCACCGCGTCGGCGCCGAGGGTGCGGGCCTTTTCGATGGCGCGGGGCTTGTCGCCGGGGACATACAGCATGGAGCGCAGCGGCTTCATTCGCCGTTTCTCCGGTGCCCCCGCCGCTGCCGCGCGGCGCTGGAAGTGAGCACAAAGGGCAGCAGGGCCAGCAGATAGGCCAGCGGACGCTTCAGGGCACGGTTCATGGCGGCATTTTCGCAGATGGCCGGGCCGGGCTGACCGTCAGCAGAAGGGAGCGTGCTTATCCTGGGACATGTCGCACGATTCGTTCGAGGCCCGGGCGCTGCAACTCGCCTACGAGATGACCACCCACAACAGCTACGAGGGCAAAGTCGGCCAGGGCCACCACGAGGCCCGCGCCCACGATGTCCGCCGCCTGTTCAACATCCTGTGCGGGCGCGACGCCGATGGACAGGGCAAAAAGTCGGGCCAGAAGGACCGCGAAAAGGACGCCGAGAAGCGCCGCAAGAAGTTTGCCGAGCTGCCCCCCGTTCCTGATGCCGAGGCGCTGGGCCGCAGCTGAGTCGCCAAGTCAGCGGGCATCTGGGGGAATGTTATACGGATTCCGATTGAATCCAGCAGATTTCTGGATTCAATCCGACTGAAAGGAGTAGGAAAAGATACGGATTTCGCGATATGGATGCACAGGCGGTGTAGTTCCGACTGTGCAGGAATTTAGCGGAATCCGTATTATACGGCTTTGAAAAATAGTTTGGATATCCAAACTGTTTTTTCGAGCAGAGCGAGTAGAAGAAAAGACGGGGCTGGGCGACGCGTAGCACATTCGGGCGCTTTTCTCGGATGTGCGGAGTAAAGCCCAGCCCCGTTTTGCAGGCGCCCGCTTTTCTTTTGTCTACAGCCCCCAGTTGTCTACAGCCCCCAGATGCTCGCCGGGGCAAGTTCCAGCACGTTGCCCGCTGGGTCGTCGAAGTACAGGCTCTCGCCCCGGTTGCCCCAGGCGTAGCGGGTCACGTCCAGACCGTGCCCGCGCAGCCGCGCTTCCCACTCGTCGGTCTGCTCGCGGGGAATGGCGAGGCAGGCGTGCCCGCCGGGTTTGCCCTGATGCGCGGGCACGTCACCAGGTTTGGCGCTCGCCTCGGGGTTGAAAATCAGCAGCATTGAGCCGTCCAGCCGGTAAAAGAGGTGCCGCCCCTCGACTTTGCTGTGCAGCGTCAGGCCCAGCACGCCGGAATAGAAGGCTTCGGCGGCGCCCAGGTCGCCAGCGTACAGGCAGGTTTCGAGGGCTTGCATAGGGGCAGTTTAGGGCAGCAGCACGCGCGGCTCGGGCGCCGGACCCAGGGCGCGGCGCTGCACTTCGCGCAGGGTGCCCTCGGCGCTTTCGTGGATGCCGTGCTTGCGAAAGCTGGTCGCCAGGCTCTGTGCGTCGCGGCGCAGCAGGTCGGTGAAGTTGGGGTTGGTGCGGGTGGTCAATTGGGGAAAGTCGATGATGGTCACGGTGTTCTCCCACCAGAGAAGGTTGTAGGTGCTGTAGTCGCCGTGCGCGTAGCCCAGCCGCAGCAGGTCGGCCATGCCCGCCACGCTCTGCTGCCAGGCGCTCTGCGCTTCTTCGGGCGTGAGCTTCACGTCGCTCAGGCGCGGGGCGGGCTGCTCCTCGGTGCCGATCAGGCGCATCAGCACGGCGGGCACGGTTTCGGCGTAGGTCTTGACGTTGGGGCCGACCAGCGGTTCGGGGACACTCAGCCCGGCTTGCCACAGCTGCCACAGATGCGCGTACTCGGCCATCACCCAGTCGAACTGGAGCATCTCCAGGCCCTTGCGGCTGCGGCTTGCCATCGCCCGCTGTGCCCGCTGGTCGAGGACGACCTGGCCTTCCCGGTAAATCGCGTCGTTCTTGAAGGACCGGGCGGCAAAGTCGCGGTAGATCTTGAGCAGCGCGGGGCCACGGGCGGTCTGGGCGAGGTAGGCGGTGGCTTCCTTGCCGCTTTTCAGCTCACACACCACTTCGGTCAGGTGCCCGAGGTCCAGCAGGCGGCGGATGGTGTCGTCGGCAACGTCGCTAGGGTCCTCGCCCGTCAGGTCAGCGAGTTTGCGGCGTCCCTGCGGCTTCGTGGACTTGCGCCTGAGCTTTTGCTCGGTGTCGGCGTCCCAATCCTGGTCGTGGTGGGCGCTCATGGTCGCGCCCTGCGGACTTCAGTGTGCCTTGTGTAGCCCGGAGGCGTGCAGATCTGGATCAACAATTGGACTCCATGCGGGGCCGCTTGCCAGCCCCTTTGCGGTCACATTCAGACGAAAACGGTTGACGAACTCTCTGTTCTTGTTGATTTCGGTCATCTACAACACCTCCTTTACACAGGTCTTTCCCTTGCGGGCGGTGCGCCCAACGTAACAGGCGACTGTGCCCGGCGTCACTAGGCATGGTGGCTTAGCATGGTGGCCTAGCGGGGGAGCGGCGCGGTGAAGGCATAAAA
Organism: Deinococcus wulumuqiensis R12; assembly: GCF_011067105.1. Lineage (NCBI taxonomy): Bacteria > Thermotogati > Deinococcota > Deinococci > Deinococcales > Deinococcaceae > Deinococcus > Deinococcus wulumuqiensis. The sequence continues at coordinate 2,832,052 of NZ_CP049357.1, forward strand.
AAAGCCGCCTCAGTGGGCGGTGATGTCAATAACTATAGCGCGGTATGCAGAGGGGGTCAAGCTTATGCTCTGGCCCTCCCTCTCCGTCTCTCTGGCCGCAGGCGGTTAAGCTGAGCCGGTTATGGCCCCCACCCCCGAACGCTACGCCAAGATTCGCCGCGTGCTGAGCCGGCGCCAGCCCACCCTGACGGTCCTGATGGACGAGGTGAACAAGCCCCACAACCTCTCGGCCATCATCCGTACCTGCGACGCGGTGGGGGTGCTCGAAGCCCACGCGGTGCCGCCCAGACACGGCACGCTCGCCAGTTTCGAGGGCCACACCTACGAGGCGACCAGCGGCAGCGCCCACAAGTGGGTCAGGGTCCACCCCCACGCCGACGCGGTGGGCGCCGTGCGCGAGTTGCAGGGGCGGGGCTTTCAGGTGCTCGCCACCCACCTCTCGCAGCGCAGCGTGGATTACCGCGAACCCGACTACACCAAGCCCACCTGCGTGCTGCTCGGCGCCGAGAAGTGGGGGGTGTCCGACGAAGCCGCCGACGCCGCCGACGCCAACATCGTGATTCCGATGTTCGGGATGGTCCAGAGCCTCAACGTCTCGGTGGCCGCCGCGACCATCCTGTTCGAGGCGCAGCGGCAACGGCTGGCGGCGGGGATGTACGACGCGCCGCAGCTTTCGCCGGAGGAACTCGACCGCCTGAGCTTCGAGTGGGCCTACCCCGACCTCGCGCCCGGCCTGCGCGAACGCGGCGAGGCCTACCCGGTCCTCGGCGAGCACGGCGAGTGGGAAGGCTCGTAACCCCCCGCGTCACCTTCCGCGTTTGCGCGTCGGTTAAACTAACGCGCACGCGCCTCTTGAGCGTCCCCTGAGGACGTTGTGGGGCCAGAGGAACTCAATTTGAACAACCTGACTGCTTTATTCGCGCCGCTCGCCGCTGCTCTGCCGGAGACCTGCTGATGTTCGGGCTGGAAATGCCCCCGCTGACCCCGGAATTCTGGGCCATTCTGGGCACGCTGGTGCTGCTCGAAGGCCTGCTTTCCGCCGACAATGCCCTGGTGCTCGCCGTGATGGTGAGGCACCTCAAGGGCGAGTTGCAGCGCAAGGCGCTCGCCTACGGCATCGGCGGCGCGGTGGTGCTGCGCATCCTGGGCGTGCTGCTCGCCAGCTTCATCCTGGAGTACTGGTGGCTGCGGGCCTTCGGTGCCGCCTACCTCGCCTACCTCGCTCTCAGCCACTTCCTCAAGAAAAAAGAAGACGAACACGGTGAAGGCGGCAGCAAGAAGCAAATGGGCTTCTGGATGACCGTGGTGATGCTCAACCTCACCGACCTCGCCTTCAGCGTGGACTCCATTCTGGCGGGCGTGGCGCTGATTCCGCGTGGCATGCCCCGTGAGCAGGGCCTGACCATCGTGGTGATCGGCGGCATCATCGGCCTGATTCTGATGCGAATCGCCGCCACGGTGTTCCTGAAGGTGCTCAACAAGTACCCCGCCTTCGACCATGTCGCCTACGCGCTGGTCGGCTGGATCGCCGTCAAGCTCGGCGTGGAGACGCTGGAAGCCGCGCACGAGATCTACCCCAGCGTGCCCACCTTTCACCTTGAGCCCGCCGTGTTCTGGGGCGTGATGGCCGCCATCGCCATCATCGGCACCTTCCTGGCGACCCGCAACCCCGCCATGTCCGACGCCGCCGCCGAGGACCTCGCCCACCGCCAGGGCGACGACCTTATGGAAAGCGACCGGGACCTCGGGCGCCGCTGAAGCTGCCCCTGCTGACCGCCTCCAGTGCTGGGGGCGGTTTTTTCGTGCCTGCCCGCCCCTTCCTCACGCCTGACGCGGGGCACATACGCCAGCGTAGACTGGACCGCATGAGTGACCTGCTCGATACCGTGCGCGGCCTGGCGAAAAAGACCGACAGCAAGATTCTGATGGTGGTGCTCGACGGTGTGGGCGGCCTGCCGCTGACCCCCGGCACCGACACCGAACTGGGCACGGCCCGCACGCCCAACCTCGACGCGCTGGCGCAGCAGTCGCAGCTCGGGCTGCTCGAACTCGTCGGCGCCGGGATTACGCCCGGCTCCGGCCCCGGCCACCTCAGCCTGTTCGGGTACGACCCGCTGAAGTACGTGGTGGGGCGCGGGGCGCTCTCGGCGGTGGGCATCGGCGTCAAGCTCAGCTCGGGCGACGTGGCGGTGCGCGGCAACTTCGCCACCCTGGGCGCGGGCCGCCTGATTCTGGACCGCCGCGCCGGACGCCCCAGCGACGAGAAGAACGTGGAAATCGTGGCGAAACTGCGTGCGGCCATTCCGGAGATTGACGGCGTGGGCGTGGAAATCTACACCGAGTCCGAGCACCGCTTCGTGGTCGTGTTCCGCGCCCCGGAAGGCCAGCCGCTCGGCGCCAACATCAGCGACGTGGACCCGCAGGTGACGGGTGTGGAACCGGGGACCGCCACCTCCGGTGACCCGTCGAGCGACCGGACCGCCGAGCTGGTGAATACCTTCGTGACCCGCGCCGAGGCCGCGCTCAGGGACGAACCGCAGGTCAACGGCGTGCTGTTTCGCGGCTACAGCGACGTGCCGCACTTCCCCAGCTTTGAGGACGCCTATCAGCTCAAGGCCGCCTGCATCGCGTCTTATCCGATGTACAAGGGCCTCGCCAGTCTGGTCGGCATGGACGTGCTGCCCGTCGAAGGCCACGAGGACGCGCTCGACGGTAAGGTGAAAGCCCTGCGCGAGAACTGGGCGAAGTACGACTTCTTCTACTTCCACGTCAAAAAGACCGATTCCACCGGCGAGGACGGTGACTTTGCCGAGAAGGTCCACAAAATCGAAATCTTCGACGAGCTGCTGCCCCAACTACTCGAACTGAAGCCCGACGTGCTCGCCATCGTGGGTGATCACTCCACGCCCAGCAAGCTGAAGGCGCATTCCTGGCATCCGGTGCCGGTGCTGATTCACAGCGACTATGGCCGCCGCGACGCCGCGCAGCGCTACACCGAGGAAGAAGCCGCCCGGGGCAGCCTGGGCCTGCGCCGTGGCCCCGACCTGATGCCGCTCCTGATGGCGAACGCCCTCAAGCTCAACAAGTACGGCGCCTGAGCTTTTGCCCCCCGCCCCGCCCGTCACCCCCCGAGGGAGGCGGGCGGTTTTCGGCTCCTCTCAGCGCCGGGTCAGGTTGGGGGGGCAAGCTGCACCCATGCGTACAGTTCTTCTGTCTGCCGTGCTGGGCCTCGCGGCTCTGGGCCTGCCCGCCCAGGCCCAGACCCTGAGCGTGAACATCGACGCCAGCGTGCGTTTTCCTGCCGTGGCCCAGACCGCCGCCAGCCTGCTGAACCTGCTCTCGCAGGGCGTGCAGGTCACGTTTCTGACGCCGACCTCTCAGCCCGCCGCCACGGTGACGAGGACCGGCGGGATTCAGGTTCATTCCTCTGTCCCCAGCGCTGCCAACCCCCGTGACGCGGCACCGACACTGACGCAGGTGCAGGTCAGCACGCCGATTCCCGGCACGACCCAGACCGTGAAAGAGGTGTATCCGCTCGCGCAGCCCATCAAGCCGGGCCAGCCCATCAGCGCCCAGAGCATCGTCGTTCGCGCCGCCGACGGGCAGCCCCAGCCGCTCACCAGTGTGATGGGCCGTCAGGCGGCGTGGGCCAAAGCCAGGGGGCTGCAAAAGAAGCCGGGGCAGATGCCGCCCGGTCAGCTCAAGCAACTGTGCAAGAAGGAACCCAGGAACGCGCTGTGTGCGGCCCCGACCAAGCCAGGGGGGACCCAGCCGGGGGGCAAAGGCAAGTCCTGACCCCGGTGCTGATAGGGGAGGGGGGAGAGGTGACGACCCTCCGGCCTTCCCTTAGCCGGGCCTCACCCAGCGTTCCGGGTCAGGCTCCAGACTGGCCCCATGCTGGACAACATTCTCAACACCGTCCGTCAGGGCGTCGAAAAGGTGCAGCGCCGGGGCGAGGAAGTCACGCAGGTCGCCCGGCTGCGGGTGGAGGTCTTTCAGCTCGGGCGCGAACTCGACAGCCACTTTGCCCGGCTGGGCCGCGCCTACCACTCCGGCGCCGCCGCCGACCTGCTGCACGGCATCCGCGAGGACATCCGCCGGGTGGAGGCCGACATCGAGAGCCGCGAACACCTGATCGCCGAACTCGGTGAGGCCGGGGACGCCGCCCCCGAAGCCGCCAGCACCGACCTCGCGCCCACCCCCGCCGGCAGCGCCCGCGCCCGGCTGAGCCAGAATCTCGCCGCCGAGCGGCAGGGCCAGCAGCCCGGCACCGCCGCGCCCGCCGACCAGCCCCGGGGCGAACCGGTGCGGCCCACCGCCGAACAGGACGTGCCCTCGTCCACCGCCTCACAGCCGTCGGCGAGCAACCGCCCGGCCTTCGTGGACGAGGCGAACGACCAGACGAAGGGTTGAAGACTGAAAAAGTGAAGAAGCGGAGGGCACGTCCCCTCCGCTTCCTCTTTGATTGAGGCCGCTCGGGTCAGCCGTCTTCATCCTCCGGTTCTCTGTCCGGGTGCGGGGGATGGAGCCGGGCCAGGCGTTCGCTGCGGGTGGGCCGGTCGCGTTCCTCCGGCGCGGGGCCGGTGTCCAGACCGCTGATGAGGATTTCGCTGCTCTGCGGCGTCGGGTCCTGTGGGTCGGTCATGCCAGAGCCTAGAGCATTTGACAAAAAGATGGCACAGCTTTTTGGCGAGTGAAGCGAGTGCAAAACATGGAGCAATACGGAAAATGGAGGCGTCTGGGGTGCTCTTCCGCAGACGCCGTAATTTGGAGAGCTGCTCAAGAGCATTTGCCGGGCAGGGGCCAGGCCGCCCAGCGCCATACTGGGGGCCGATGTCCGACGCACCGACCACCAACGCCGCCCGCCTGCGCGAGTTTCACCGCACCATCGGGGCCGACTCGCCGCAGCGCCCCACGCCGCCCACGCCCGAACGGTTGCGGCTGCGCTGGACCCTGATCGAGGAGGAAGTGGGCGAGGTCCGGGCCGAGGTGGACGGGTTGCTGCCCCGGCTCTCGGCGGGCGAAGCGCTGACGCCTGCCGACCTCGCGCCGCTGGCCCACGAACTGGCGGACCTGCTGTACGTGACCTACGGCGCCCTGGACCAGCTGGGCATCGACGCCGACGCCGTGTTTGCCGAGGTCCACCGCGCCAACCTGAGCAAGGCGGACGGTCCCCGGCGGGCCGACGGCAAGCTGCTCAAGCCCGCTGGCTGGCGCCCCGCCGACGTGCGGGGGGTGTTGGAGCGGCTGGGCCGCGAGGCGAGGGACACAGGGCAGCCCTGAACTTCGCAAGATAGGGGCATGCCGGAACTGCAACCCGCCTACCCCGCCGAGAAGGTGGCCAACCGCCTGCTGGACCTCGCGGCGCGGGACGGGCGGCTGCTGACACACATGCAGCTGCAAAAGCTGGTGTATTTCGCGCATGGCCTGAGTCTGGGGCTACACGGGCGGCGGCTGATCGCCAACAACTTCCATGCCTGGCCGCATGGCCCGGTGGCCCCGCAGCTCTATACCCGGCTGGAGGGCTACGGCGCTGCGCCCATCGACCGCCCGCTGCCCGACCCCCTGCCCGACGTTTTGCTCGACGAGGACGCCGCCGAAGTCATCGAGCGCACCTACGCCGCCTACGGGCACATGGACGGCTGGGAGCTGCGGGCCATCAGCCACCTGCCCGGCTCGCCCTGGGCCACCGTGGACGAGCAGGAGAAGTTCGGGCCGATTCCCGACGCCCTGACCGAGCGCTACTACCGTGAGCAGCTCCGGGTCGCCAACACCCTGCCGCACATGGACTGAAGGGGCCGCATGTCTTCGGAGCGGACCGACCCCATCACCGCCCTCGCGCAGCTTCAGGCCGAGGCCGCCGCGCTCCAGGGCGGGCCGCCTGAAGCTGAAAGCGCCGTGCCGGGGCAGGTGTCTATCGTGTTCGACGACCTGCCGCTGCCCCCACGCCGCGACGCCGAGGTGCCGCCGCCCGACCCGGCCCTGCTGCGCGAGCAGCTTCAGGCCGACCTGCTGCGCGAACAACTGGCCCAGCAACAGATCGAAACCCTCAACCAGCGCAACCGCAGCCGATTCCTGCACGAGGAGCAAAACCATATCCGCGAGTACCGGCGCAAGTATTCGCGCCGCGTCTTCTGGGTGACCTGCGCGTGGCTGATGTTCACGGCACTGCTGATTGTCGGCACCGGCTTCAAGAACGCGGCCTTCCACCTCAGCGACACCGTGCTGGTCGCCACGCTGGGCAGCGCCCTGGCCGGGGTCATCGGGATGTTTCTGGTGATTCTGAACTGGCTCTACCCCCGCTCCGACAAGCCCGACGGAAAATAACCCGCCCGCTACAATCGCTGGCGTGCTGTGGACCCGCCCGCTGACGATGCTGCCGCTGCTGGCCCTGCTGCTGCTCAGCGAACTGGTCCGCACCGGCTTCGTGGTGTCGGCGCTGCCGCTGACCGGGCCGGGCCTGGGCCTCTCGCCGGGCGTGATCGGCGCGATGGTCAGCGCCCACTACCTCGCCGACGGACTGGGGCGCGGGCCGATGGGTCTGGTCACCGAGCGCTGGGGCCTGGGCCGGGTGCTGGCCCTCGGTGCCCTGACCGGGCTGGGGCTGGGACTGCTCACCCGCTTTTTTCCCTCGGCGGGGTGGGGGGTGGCCCTGAGTGCGCTGTGGGGCCTGCTGTTCGGTGCCCTGTGGCCGGGGGTCATGAACGCTTCGCACGCCTTTGCCCACCCCGGGCGCGTGTCGCGGGCGCTGGCCGTGAGCAACCTCAGCGTGGCGCCCGCGATTCTGGCCGGGGTGCTGCTGGTCGGCCCGCTGATGCAGACGCGGCCAGAGCAGGGCTGGACGCTGCTGCTGGGGGCGCAGGGGGCGGCGCTGGTTCTGGGGGCGCTGCTGTGGCGGCTGCGGGTGCCTGCCGAAGCTGCCGGGCAGGATGCGGGCAGCGTGTGGCGCGGCTGGGACCGGGTGGCGGCGCTGCTGCCTGCCGCCTTTGCCCAGACGCTCGCGCCGGGGCTGCTGGTCACGCTGGTGTTTCCGCTGCTGGAGCGGCTGGGGCTGCGGCTGCCCGACCTGCTGTGGCCCGGGGCGCTGGCAGGACTGACCTTCGGCCTGTCGCTGTGGCTGCTGGGCCGGGTGGCCGACCGACTGCACCCCCGGCTGGCGCTCACGCCGGGGCTGCTGGCGCTGGCGCTGGTGTTCGGGCTGGCGGCGCTGACCGGGCCGGAGACGGTGCACGGGCGTCTGTGGGGACTGGCCCCGCTGCTGGGCGTCGGCTACGGCGCTTTCGTGGCGGGCTGGAACGGTCTGGTCGCCCGTACGCTGCCGCAGGACCACCGGGCGGCGGCCTGGGGCACGGTGATGGCGGTCGAAGCCCTGGGCTACGCGGCAGGCCCCCTCCTGGGCGGCGTCGCGTGGCAGTGGGCGGGGCCACCGGGCGTCCTGGGGCTGGCGGCGCTGGTGTTCGTGCTGACCGAGATCTACTACCTCTGGCCCCGGCGCGGGCAGTTCACACAGGGCACTTGAGACCGGGAACGTTTCGCGCGTTCATCCCGTACCCGAAGCACCGGACCATCCGGCAAGGAGGCAGACCATGCTGTGGCTTTTTCTGGGTATCTTCGGACCCCCGCTGGCAGTGGGATTTTTCTTCGCCCGGCGACAGGCACGGCTCGACCGTGCGATGGACGCGATGGACGACTCGCGGCGTGAGGCCGGGTACGTCGGGCCGCATGTGCCGGGACCGTATTGAGATGAGCAACGCACGGCCCCGCCCGCTATCCTGCGCGGCATGAGTTCCGCCCCTTCCGACGCGCCGGTGCCCGCTCCCAAGGCCCGGGGCCGCATCCCCAAAACGGTCTGGGACCTGGTGTTTACCCTGGTCATTCCCATCCTGATCCTGAGTCCCAACGTGCTGGGCGAGGGCATCGGCGTCGCCAGCGTGCTCGGCGGCGGCACGGCGGGCAACGTGCGGGCGTACCTGCTCGCCGCGCTGATTCCGGTGGCGTACGTGCTGTGGGACATCCTGGTCAACCGCAACGTCAGTCCGGTGGCGCTCATCGGCGGGGCGGGGGCGCTGTTTTCGGGGGCGCTCGCCTTCTGGTACGTGGACGGCTTCTGGTACGCCATCAAGGACAGCGCCCGCTCGTATCTGGTCGGTCTGGCGTTTCTGGTCAGCGCGGCGACCTCGGTGCCGCTGTTCCGGGTCTTTCTGGACGCCGCCAGCATCGGGGAGGCCCCGGAAGACCGCGCCCTGACCAACCGGGCGCTGCGTGAACCCGCCGTTCACCGGGGCATGGTGGCGGGCACGCTGGTCTTCGCGCTGGTGGACATTCTGGGCGGCGTCGTCAACAGCGTGGTCAACTTTCAGCGCGTGACCGCCAAGTTCGGCACCGACGCCTTCAACGCGCAGGTGGCCGAGGTCAACGCGATCATGCGCGTTCCCGGCATGGCGATCAGTTTTCTGGGCGTGTTCGCCGCCATCTACTTCGTGCAAAAGGCCGTCAAAGCCCGCTACGGCGAGGGCGCGAGCATCTTCGAGGCCGCCGACCTCGCCCGCCGCGTGCGCCAGGAGGACCGGGCGGCAGGGGCCTGAAGCATTATACGGATTCCGCGATATGGATGCACAGGCGGCGCTTTCCCGACTGTGCAGGAATTAAGCGGAATCCGTATTTTTTCCTACTCGCATCCGCTCTGCTGCGCAGCTTTGCAAGTCGGATTGAATCTGAAACGACCAGATTCAATCGGAATCCGTATTACTCGCCCAGCCGCGCCCGGCGCTTCTGGTAGGCCCCGGTCAGCAGCTCGGTCACGTACTCGCGGATAAAAGGCATGTCGCTCGCTTCGGCGGCGGCGATTTCCTCGTCACGGTCATAGGTCAGCCGGACGAACGACGCGCTGTAGCCGGGGCCGGTGTCCGAGAATTCCAGAATCAGGTAACTGGGCAGGGTGGAGTCGAGCGGGTTGCCCACGCTGCCGCAGTTGATCAGGGGCCGCCCCTCCACGTCGAGCAGCAGCGCCTCGTGCGTGTCGGCGTAGACCAGGGCGTCGGCGTGTTCGTGCAGGCCCAGCGCCGGATTGGGCAAAAAGGCGTCGAGCTGCTCGGACAGGCTGCTGTGCGGGTAAAGGCGGTGAAACAGCCCCCGCGAACTCGCGTGGACGAAGCGCCACCAGCTGCCGCCGAACTCTTCCTCGATGCCGTAGGGCAGCTCGGCGAGGTACTGAAGCTGCCCCGGTGTCAGGCGGGCACGCGGCCACAGGTCCTGCGGGCGGTGCGTGGCCCCGGCGACGCGGGCGTCCCAGTTGCCCTGGATGACGCGGGCGGCATGTTCGCGCGTCCAGTCGAGGACCTCGCGCGGGCGCGGGCCTTTGCCCACCAGGTCGCCCAGCACCCACATCTCACCGATTCCGCGCCGCTGCACATCGGCGTGCACCGCGAGGGTGGCTGCCAGATTGGCGTGCAGGTCGGCGAGAACGGCAATCCGGGTCATGAGAGGCAGGATAGCCCAGCCCGCACCCCTTTCGGGGCCGAAGTGCCCGGCGGCGAGAGGTAGAGGTACAGCCCCGACCCCCGGCGGAGGCGCGGCCTGGGCCTGGATGACCGCCGCACCGTCATCTGCGGACAGAGAATTTCCATAAGTTCCCGAACACCGGGCCTCCCCTTCACACGGGCCGCAACTGTGCTACCATCCTTCCCGCATTGCTGGTGCAACGCAGCGCGGACGCCTGAACCTGGTCAGAGCCGGAAGGCAGCAGCCATAAGGGATGCTCCTGCGGGTGCCGTTGCTTCCCGGCAATGCTTTTTTCGTGTCTTCTCGGGGTCGCTTGCGGGCGGCCCTGTTTTGTTGTGGCCTGCTGCCCCGGTCTGCCCAGCTTTCAGCGCGTAAGCCGTTCGAGAGGCGTCCGGGTTTCGGTGGGGCGCTGGTCGCGCCCTTCGCGCTTGGAGTACAAATGCTGCTCCGGGCTGGTGCGCTCCCCGGCAGCGGTCCAGACCAGAAAATCACTCGGCAGACGCAGGTAAGCGGGCAGGTGGTCGGCCATCAGCAGGCGCAGGGCCTCGGTGCGCTCGGGAACGGTCATGCCCTCAGGGTGCGGCGCCCACGTCAGCGGCAGATAGGCGCAGGGTCAGGGGCCGGTCAGCGCGTTTTGGGGTGCAGCACCAGCGCCTGCGTTTCCTTGACCTCGGCGATGTCCCGCAGCCGCGCTCCGTCGAGGTCGCCCGCCCGCGCCAGGGCGTCGGCGCGGCGGCGGTCAATGGTGGCGACTTCCAGCGCGGCGGCGTCCCCGAACACCTCGCGGAAGCGCTCCAGCGGGTAGTCCAGGCGCCGGGAGACCTTGAGCGTGGCGCGGTACAGGTCGGTTTCGGCCCGTTCGCCCGCTTGCAGCGCGGCCTTGATGCGGGCGGCCAGCTCCTCCTTCTCGGTTTCCAGGCCCAGAATCGTGTCGCGCAGCATGGCGTAGCGTTCCAGCAGCTCCGTGAGGGTGACGTTCTCCAGCGCGTCGGGGGTCTGCGGGTCGGTCATGAGGTGCAGGCTAGCGTGTACGCGGGGCTACGATAGGGGCATGACCGAGAACAGCGACGCCATACAGACCCGACTGCTGGAACTGTCTCCCGAGGACCTGCATCCCGAGGACCTGCAACGCCGACTGCTTCAGGCCGTGCGCCGGGGCGCGAGCATGGAAGACATCGCCAACCTCAAGGAGTCCGACGTGGCGACGCCCGAAGCGGCGATTCAGGCGCTGATGGACGGCAACGCCCGCTTCTTCGGCGGTCAGGCGCGGCGGCCCGACATCGGCGCCAACGAGCGCCGCGCCCAGATCATCGGGCAGACGCCCTACGCGGCGGTCCTGGCGTGCAGCGACAGCCGGGTGCCGGTGGAACTGGTGTTCGACCAGGGTCTGGGGCAACTGTTCGTGGTCCGGGTGGCAGGCAACGTGGTGGGCGAAAGTGGCCTGGGCACGCTGGAATACGCCATCCGGCACCTCGACGTGCATCTGGTGATGGTGATGGGGCACGAGGGCTGCGGCGCGGTGGCGGCGGCGCTGCTGCCCGAAGAGAAAATCGCCGAGGAACCCGAGCACCTCCAGTCCCTTATCCGCCGTATCCAGCCCAGTGTGGAGAACCTGCCCGCCATCCGTGACAAGAAGGCCCGGATGCGCGAGGCCGTCATCAACAACGTGCGCCAGCAAGTCGCCCTGCTGCGCCGCCAGACGGTGATTCAGGAAGCCGAGGCGTCCGGGAAAATCCGCGTCATCGGCGGCTATTACGAAATCGGCTCCGGCGCGGTGGACTTTCTGGTGGACGAGGAAGACCTAGCGGTGTAGTCGGGCGGCGGGGGCTTGCCCCGCATCATACGGATTCCGCTTAATTCCTGCACAGTTGGGAAGGCGCCGCCTGTGCATCCATATCGCGGAATCCGTATTTTTTCCTACTCGCACCCGCTCTGCTGCGCAGCTTTGCAAGTCGGATTGAATCTGAAACTACCAGATTCAATCGGAATCCGTATCAGTCCTTGCCGAACCCGTCCGGGTGGCGGCGGTGCCAGTCCCACGCGGTCTGCACGATTTCGCGCAGGTCGGTGAATCTGGGCGCGAAGCCCAGTTCCCGCACGATGCGCGAGGCGTCGGCCACCAGCCGGGGCGGGTCCCCCGCGCGGCGCGGCGCGAGTTCACGCTGAAGCGGCGTGCCGACCACGGCGTCCACCGCGTCGAGCACCTCACGCACGCTGAAGCCGTGTCCCAGCCCCACGTTGTAGGTGGCGGCCTGCGTTTTGCCCGCGCACAGCGCCCCCACCGCCAGCACGTGCGCGTCGGCGAGGTCCTGCACGTGCACGTAGTCACGGATGCAGGTGCCGTCGGGGGTGGGGTAGTCGTCTCCGAAAATCATCATCTTCTCGCGCTGCCCCAGGGCGGTGAGGCAGGCGAGTTCGATCAGGTGCGTCTTGTTGGGGTGCGCCTCACCGATGTCGCCGCCGGGCGCCGCGCCGCACACGTTGAAGTACCGGAGAACGGTGTAGGGCAGCCCGTGCGCGACGTGAAAGGCGTGGATCATCTGTTCGGACATCCGTTTGGTTTCGCCGTACACGCTTTCGGGCTGCATGGCGGCGTCCTCGGGAATCGGCACGGCGTCGGTGGTGCCGTACACGGCGGCGGTGGAGGAAAAGACCAGCGGCACCTTGCGCGTCTCGACCATGCTCTGCAGCAGGTTGAGGGTGCCGGTCACGTTGTTGCGGTAGTAGCGGCCCGGCGAGCGCATGCTTTCGCCTACTTCAATCAGCGCGGCGAAATGAACGATGGCGTCGGGCCTGTGCGCCTCCAGCGCGGCGCGGATGCTGTCCGGGTCGAGCAGGTCGCCGCGCACGAGTTCGGCTTCAGGCGGCAGCGCCTGGGCGTGACCGCTGGACAGGTTGTCGAACACCGTCACCTCGTGCCCGGCGGCGAGCAGTTGCCTGACCGTGTGTGAACCGATATACCCCGCCCCGCCGACGACCAGAAGCTTCATGGGGGCAGGGTAGTGCATGGGCTGGCGAGAACCGCCGCGAACGCGCGGCTCCCACGCGGCGCAAAAGCAACAAAAACCACGTTGCTGATACGGATTCCGATTGAATCTGGTCGTTTCAGATTTAATCCGACTTGCAAAGCTGCGCAGCAGAGCGGATGCGAGTAGGAAAAAATACGGATTCTGCGATATGGATGCACAGGCGGCGCTTTCCCGACTGTGCAGGAATTAAGCGGAATCCGTATGAGGCGGTTTTTTGAAGTTTCTCACATACATTAAGATGATATGAAGGCTACACAATCCCCGCCATGACGCTGCTTCTCGGCTCTCCCGGCAAACCGTTCCTGAGCACTTCCTGGACCCATCCCGCTGAGCGCACTGATACGGATTCCGATTGAATCCAGCAGATTTCTGGATTCAATCCGACTGAAAGGAGTAGGAAAAAATACGGATTCTGCGATATGGATGCACAGGCGGCGCTTTCCCGACTGTGCAGGAATTAAGCGGAATCCGTATGAACCCTCTTTTCAGGAAATGCTGTCGTTCGTCCTCTCGCGCCGGATGAGTACCCGCCTGACCGTTCGGAAGCTGAATATTACGCTCTACATCCACGAGGGCCGGCTGGAGGCGGCCAGCGGCTACGTTCATCTGGGTGACGTGCTTGTCGGGCAGGGGGTCATTGAGCCGGATGTCAGGCTTCCCACCTTGACGCCCGAGGAGAGTTTCGGCCACCACCTGCTGCGTCAGCGCCGCATCACCGGGTTGCAGCTGCGCAACGCCCTGCGGCAACAGGCTCAGGAGACCCTGCTGTTTCTTCTGCCACAGCCTGACCTCGACTACGACCTGCAAGACGCGCGGCCCCTCCCCGTTCCGAACGCCAACCTCGAAGGCCAGGAACTCCTGACCCAGATGCTGGCCCAGCAGCCCCTGTCGATGCGGACGGCCTACCAGCTTTCCGACGTCAAGGAAGCCGTCTCCCTGGAACCGGCCTGCTGGCAACTGCTGCGCTGGATCAATGGGCGGCGGACCCTGGGCCGGGTCATTGAGCTGGCCGCCCTCCCTCTGGAAGCGGCGCAGGAAGCGGCGCGGTCTTTATTGCAGCGCGGCCTGATCGAGCAGACGCCGGTGCTGGGCCTGCGGTTCATCGTCCCCAGGCGCCTGCCGCTCGACAGCACCAAGCATCCTCCCGGCGGCATCCGGGCCAACCTGTTTCTCAGGCACATTGATGGGCAGCGCAGTGTCTGGGACATTCGGGAAAAGCTCGCCTGCCCACCCGAGGAGGTGATAGAGCATTTGACAAAAAGACGCAACGTCTTTTTGGCGAGCGGAGCGAGTGCAAAACACTGAGCAGGGCGGAGAATGGAGTGATGCGGGGTGCCGTTCCGCGCATCACGTAATTCGGAGAACTGCTCTAGGGGTCCTGGCCATGCTCTACCGCGAGCGCCTCATCGAGATTGTGCAGGGCGAACACGAGTTTCGCCAGCTCCTGGACGAGTACTGAGCCGGAGCTGGGCGGCGCAGGACTTTCCCTGGGTGCGCGACCCGGCAAGGCCCTGAAAAATGAAAGAACCCCGTACCAGACGGGGTTTTTCTATGGTGCGCCCTGTAGGACTCGAACCTACGACCGACCGCTTAGAAGGCGGTTGCTCTATCCAGCTGAGCTAAGGGCGCGTGTAGGGAGCCGGACAAACGCGCCCAGAAGTCTAGCATTCCCTCTGCGCAGCCGGGTGTGTCCTATGCTGGCCTCCATGTCTGCCGCCGCTCCTGTTTCCGGTCGCCTCGACGCCCTGTCGCTGGGGGCCATTCTGGTCACCCTGGTGTTCTGGGCGTCGGCGTTTACCGGGATTCGGGTGGGGCTGGAGCACTTCACGCCCGGTCCGCTCGCGCTCTACCGCTTTCTGGTGGCGAGCGTCACCCTGCTGATCTACATGTCGGTGACCCGCCTGCCTGTTCCCGAGCGGCGCGACCTGTGGCACATCGGGGTGCTGAGCGTGGCGGGCATCTCGCTCTACCACGTGCTGCTCAACTCCGGCCAGCAGAGCGTGCCTGCCGGAACCGCCAGCCTGATCATCGCCGCCGGGCCGGTCATCACGGCGCTGCTCGCCTCGCGGTTTTCAGGCGAAAAGCTCAACGCGCTGGGCTGGCTCGGCACCGCCGTCAGCCTGGGCGGTGTGGCCCTGATCGTGCTCGGGCGGGGCCAGAGCGTGGACTTTACCCGGGGGGCGCTGCTGGTGCTCGCCGCCGCCTTTTTCACCAGTGTGTACTTCGTGTTTCAAAAAGGGGTGCTGGCGCGGGTGGGGTCGCTGCGCTTCACCGTCTGGAGCCTGATTCTGGGCACCGTGCCCATGCTGGTCTTTTTGCCCGCCTTGGCCACCGAGCTGCGGGCCGCGCCCCCGAGCGCCCACCTCGCCCTGCTCTACCTGGGCGTGTTTCCGAGTGCGCTGGCCTACATGACGTGGACGTTCGCCATCGCGCGGGTCGGAGCGAGCGTCACCTCGTCGTTTCTGTACGTGTCGCCGGTCCTCGCCATCCTGATGGCCTGGGCGCTGCTGGGAGAGGTGCCCGGCGCGGTCACGCTGCTCGGCGGCGCCGTCGCGCTCGCGGGCGTGCTGCTGGTGAACACGCGGGGGCGGCCCCAGTGAGCGGCCCTTCTCCCATCCGGCTGGAACATGTCGCGGTGCAACTCGGCGGCGTCACAGTGCTCAGCGACGTGTCGCTGGAAGTGCAGCGCGGTGAATTTCTGGCGATTATAGGTTCCAGCGGCGGCGGCAAAAGCACATTGCTGCGGGTCATCGCCGGGTTGCAGTCCCCGCACGCCGGGCGGGTGGAAGTGGTCTCGGCCCCGGCGCTGGTGTTTCAGGATTACCGGCTGCTGCCCTGGCGCACTGCCCTGCGCAACGTGCAACTCCCCGCCGACCTCAGGACCGGCAAGGGGGGCGGTGGGGGAGGGCTGCCCGCTGCCGAGGCGCTCGAACTGGTCGGCATGTCGGCCTACGCCGGGTACTTCCCCGCGCAGCTTTCGGGCGGCATGCGGGCGCGGGTGGCCCTGGCCAGGGCGCTGGCGCAGAGCGGCGACATCCTGCTGCTCGACGAACCGTTCGCGGCGCTCGACGCCCTGGTGCGTGAACGGTTCAACGAGGAACTGCGCCGCCTGCACGAAAAGACGGGCCGGACCACCGTGCTTGTCACCCACTCCATTCGCGAGGCCGCGCTGCTCGCCGACCGGGTGGCGGTGCTGCGTGGCGGCCAGCTGGTGGAGGTGCTCGACACCCGGGGCGCGGGCCGGGTCAGTGCCTACACCGACGGCGTGGAGGCCCGGCTGCGCGAGCTGCTCGGCACCGGGGACTCCACCCGCTTGCAGGTCTTGCCGCGCCCGACCTTCCGCGCTGTGGCCCTGCTCCCGCTGCTGGCGCTGGGGCTGGCGGGCGCCCTGTGGCAGTTGGCCGCCGTGCGGCTGAACCAGCCTTTTTTGCTGCCTACCCCCGGCGCTGTCTGGGCCAAGCTGCTCGGCAACGCGCCCGCGCTGCTGGAAGCCCTCTGGACCACCGCCCGCACCGCGCTGCTCGGCACGCTGCTGGGGGGGCTGGCGGGGGTCATGCTGGGCTACCCCATCGCCAAGTCCCGCGCCCTGGAACGGTTTCTCAGTCCTTTTATCGTCGCGTCGCAAAGCACGCCCATCGTGGTGCTCGCGCCGCTGCTGGTGTCGTGGCTGGGGTTCGGGGGGCAGCCCGCCGTGCTGGTGTCGGCGCTCTCGGCGCTCTACCCGGTGCTGGTGTCCACCCTGATCGGGGTGCGTGAGGTGGACCGCGCCTACCACGAACTGTTTCACTCCCTGCGGGCGACCCCCTGGCAGCGGCTGACCCGGCTGGAGTTGCCCGGCGCCCTGCCGGTGATGCTCGGCGGGCTGCGGCTGGCGGCGAGCCTGGCCCTGATCGGTGCGGTGGTGTGGGAATTCACCGACCCCAACCACAAGGGGCTGGGCTTCCGGGTGCAGGAGGCGGGCATCTACCAGGACAAGGCCGGGCAGTTCGCGGCCATCGCCCTGCTGGTGCTCTTCGGGGTGCTGCTCTACGGCACGGTCACGGTCCTCGAACGCTGGGCGGCGCGGCGGCGCGGGCAGTAATACGGATTCCGATTGAATCTGGTCGTTTCAGATTCAATCCGACTTGCAAAGCTGCGCAGCAGAGCGGATGCGAGTAGGAAAAAATACGGATTCTGCGATATGGATGCACAGGCGGCGCTTTCCCGACTGTGCAGGAATTAAGCGGAATCCGTATAATCAATGGTGCGGACAGTTTCGATGGGCAAAAGGGTTGGGTCTCCGATAAGTTGAGGTTGTCAACGACCACAACAAGGAGACCCAATGAATATCCTACCTGTCCTGCTGAGCCTTGCTGCTGTACCCGCCCATCAGTACAACTTTCTGAATCTCCTCCTCCCGCTCTGGCTCGCCATTCCCGGGCGGATCAATGCCAGAAGTTTCAGCCGCTACAGCGGCTGGAACGAGCGCACCTTGCGCCGATACTTTCAAGCGGCCTTGCCCTGGCATGCATTGCACTTGACACTGGTCAAACTGCTGGTGCGCTGTAAAGCCATTGTTCCACGCTTCATTCTCGTGATGGACGCCAGTTTCATCCCCAAATCAGGCACCAAGACCTCGGGTCTTGGTGCCTTTTGGAATAGTTGTGCTGGACGTTCAGAAACCGGGCTGGAACTCTCCTGCATTGCCTTGATGACGTGGTTCGGTCATCACTGTTTTCCGATCAGCATTCGTCAAACGCGTCCCAAAAAGGAAAAAGCTGACCGTCTGACACAGTACCTTGATCAACTTCGGGCGCTGTTCAGACCCCACCGGGCTTGGCTCAAGGAATTTGCACCCATCCTGGTGGCCGATGGTCAGTATGCCAAGAAGCCGTTCTTTGACCTGTGTCGAGCCGAAGGGATCGCCTTCGTCACCAAACTTGCCGTGAATGCCAATGTGTTGATGCCCTTCACGGGAGAACACCCAAAGAAGCGTGGAAGAAAACAAAAGTGGGAGAAAAAAGTGGACTTTGTGGATTTCGCCGGTTGGATCAGCGTTCCAGGTGCGGCAAAGGAGCAGGTTTGGACTCATGTGGTGTGGGCACCCCATTTTCAATGCTTTTTTCGGGTCGTGGTCATCCAAAACCTCGATAAGGCTGGCAAAGTTCTGGGGCGCGTCGTCCTGGCAAGCACCGATACCAGCATGCCAGCCGAGCAAATCCGGGCGCTCTACAGCGCCCGGTTCCAACTTGAGTTCGTCTTTCGTGATGCCAAACAGCACGCCGCGCTGACCACCTGCCAACTGCGCTCCAAAAAAGGCTTGCAAAATCACTGGAATGCCGCCTTTCTGAGCGTGAGTTTGGCAAGGGCGGAGCAACTGCTCCGCTTCACGGCTTGGACGGGGCGGCCTGCGAAGGAGATCACCTTCTCAATGGAGGATGCCAAACGCCGGGCGTTTAACCTCCTTTTCGCCAGGCGAATACTGGCGAATCTAGGTCTGGAGCAGCGTTTTGATGAATTGCAAAATCATCCGTCCAGGCCGCTTGACCTGGGCGTCAAAGCCGCTTGAAACTGTCCGAACCATTGATAATCCCCCTTTGAAAAAGAGACCACAGTCATGCGGCGCGGATGCTCAGGCGAACGGCGCAGCCAGACCACTCCGGGAAATTGGAGGGTTCTCCGTTCAGTCCTGCGGCACAGTGTGGGTCACAGGGGAGGCGCGTCGTCCGGGCACACACTTCCGAAGCTGCCCACCATGCGGCCCTGATGCCAGCGGGGGCTGACGGTCACGCGCACCTGGCGCCACTCGCCCTGGGCGCCGCGTATCCGCATACGGTAGACCTCGCCGGAACGCGACCAGCTCTGCAGCCACTGTTCCTCGGACGCGGCGTAATCCTCGGGTTGCACCAGTTGAAACGAGGTCAGCCCCAGCAGCGCCTCGGGCGGGTGGCCCAGCACCTCGGCGGCGCGGCGGTTGACGTAGGTGATGCGGCCCTCGGTACTGAACATCACCAGGCCCTCGGTGCTGGCGTCGAGCAGTTGCTGGGCAAAGTTCAGTTCCTGTTCGTACATGGCCCGCAGGTGCTGGTCATACCGCACCATGTTCCGTACTCGCTTGAACAGCCAGAGCAAGACCACATGCAACGCGAGCAGCAGCAGCACGAGCACAGGCACGTCCGGGGCCGCCGTTCCCGGTTGCCAGATCACACGCCGCACAATCCGAAGGCCCACCAGAACGTCTATGCTCGCAAGGAGACCGAAGGCCACATACGCCCAGCGCAGTTCGATGCCCCCCGGTTTCACCGGTCTATCTTGACACAGCCCGTCTTACAAAGGCTTGTCAGAATCGGCTGGGCTGGACCGCCTGAGAAGTTGAGCAATAGATTTCCCGTGAGAGGTGCTTTTTAGAGCTAGGCTCTGACGTTGCCGCTCACAGACACGGCCCTCACCGCTGTCAGCCGCGTGGTCGAAGTCGGCCCCGACTTGCCCGCGCAGACGCTGGGGCTGAGTGACCAGCCCGTCGCGGTGGTGGTGCGCGGTCTGACGGCGGCGGAACGGGTCAAGCTGGCAGGGGCAGTGATGCGGCATACGGCGCTGGGGCAAACAGGAAGGAAGAAAGCGTGACAAGGTAAACTCAGCCCTCAGTAGGTGACAACTTCGTCTCCAGCCGCGCCTGGCGGGCAGAAAGGACGGGTGAGCAGTTCCAGGAAAGCCCTGCATCGTTCGGGTTTCCAACGCAGGGCATCCACGAGATGCTGAGCACCGTGACGCACCAGGCTGACCGCTCTGCGACCATGTTTCAGGACGGGAATGGGATGGGTCTGGCCGAGCCAGACCCCCAGCTGCAAACAGAACATCCAGGCCAGCGTCACCAGACCAAAGAGCCGTTGTAGACGGCTTTTTTCTGTAATCCCCGTTCGCTCCAGGTCGAAGCCTCGCGTTTTGAAGCTGCTGAAGGTGCACTCAATTGACCAGCGCTGCTTGTAAAGCTTCCAGGTCTTCCGAGCATTGAAATCGGTAGCGATGATGATGAGGTCACCCACAGGTGACCTCGTCGCCACCACCCGCATCAACTCCCCGAACACAAACACCTTTTCGCTGATCTCGTGAAAATGACCGTGCTGGACATGCTCAAACCACTCTTTCCCGCTCATATCGTCCAGCATGTCGCTGTGCCGAATGCGGATGGCCCGCTTGATGCCCTGACGACGGAGAAAACGGAACCATTCCGCACCGATGAACTCACGATCAGCCACTAGGCCCAGCCAGCGTTTCGCTGGCAAGGCCCGAAGCAGCTTCAACACCAGCCACATCCGGGCGTACGTGTGACTGTTCCCGGACTCGTCGAGGGGCACCCAGATCAGGGGCAGGGTGAAGCCGTGGACCACGGCTCCAAGCACCAGAAAGTTGATGGGCGTCTCCCCGTGTTCCCAGTTGGTGCGGTCCAGACTCAGCAAAACCTTTCCTGGTGGCAGGTGGGCGACGAGCAGGGCGATGAAAAAGCCCATGTCCAGCTGCTCATCCCGGAAGGTCCGGTCTGCTCGTCTCTTCTTGCCCTGCGGGGTACTCATCCCTGGCATATGGGCACTCAGATCGTGATGATTGACGCTTCTCGCGGCAATCATCGCCAGGAGGACGTCAATGAGCCGCTGGAGCGTGTCGATGCGGAGATGACTGGCGTGCGCTTTGAAGTGCTGTGTGAGTACGGTAGCTTGTTGAGCAGTGGATTCTGTCGATTTCACACTCCCAGGAGACCGCGAACAGTCGGCCCCATCAAGCTTGATGGGGCCGACTGTTGATTTTTCCCGTCTGGGACGACATCGAACTGAAGTTGTCACCTACTGAGAACTCAGCCATGCGAAAGCCCCTAATAACCATTGACGGACAAGTTGCATTGGTGTTGCCTGCTCAGTGGTTGGAGCGCTACCAAGTGAGCGAAG
>NZ_CP049359.1:0-37500 GCF_011067105.1 Deinococcus wulumuqiensis R12
CCTTGCAGAGAAATTGAGGCGGGGTCAGGTGCCCCAGACACCACCAGCCCCGCCAGCAGCAGCGGCTTGCGGCCCCAGTGGTCGCTCAGCACGCCTCAGGGGCGAAGTCAGGGCTATCACCAGCGCGGGCAGGGTCAGCACCAACCGCACCAGCACGTCACGTTGCGGCAGCGCAGAAAAATGTTCGCGCATGGCGGGAAGCGAGGGCGCGATGGTGGCCCCCGCCATGATGGTCAGGGTGGCGGCAAACGGCAGCGCCAGGGCGGTCAGGGTGGTGGGCTGTGAAGGGGTTTGGAGTTCAGGTCGGGTTTGGGATTCAGTCTGGGTCATAGGGCCTTCAGGGTCGAGTGGGGCAGAGCTGGAGATGGTAGACCGGGTGACGGCCCGACTGATGCAGTAGACCGCAGGCCAGGGCCGGACAGGTCTTCAGGAACTTGGGAATGGGACAGAACGTGGCGCAACAGAAGGCAGCCATCGCCCGACTGGACACATCTTAAAGCGGGCTGGAAAGCCGAACTCGACGCCCGGATCGAAACCCTCAGACATCTGCGCGACGACCTGAGCGGCTGTATCGGCTGCGGGTGCCTGTCGCTGGAAACCTGCACTTTACAGAACCCGGATGACCGCGTCCGGCGTAATCTGCTGGGGAAACAGGAGTGCCGACTGGCTCTGATACGGATTCCGATTGAATCTGGTCGTTTCAGATTCAATCCGAGCGGATGCGAGTAGGAAAAAATACGGATTCCGCGATATGGATGCACAGGCGGCGCTTTCCCGACTGTGCAGGAATTAAGCGGAATCCGTATGAGCCATGGGCCATGAGCCATGAGGAGGCTGTTCAGAGCTTATGGCCCATAGCCCATGGCAAGGAGCAACAGCCTCTCGACAGGTGACACGGACCTACCGCGTGATCAATAAATTACGCCAATTTCGTGGCGCTTTCCTCCGGCAGAAACACGATGCCCCAGAGTTCCGGCGTGCCCACGAACTGCACCCGCACCAGCGTGAAGGTCAGGTGCGGCGCTCGGGGAGGAGCGTAGCGAATCGGCATCAGCGGCGTGACGTCCTGGGCGGGCGTGACGTGCCGCCACAGGCGGGAGAAGTCCGGCAGGGCACGCAGTTCGCGCAGCAACTCGGCGTGCGCAGGCGTGTGGCTCAGGCTCAGGCTGTCGCGCTTGAACTGCGCCAGCACGTAGCGTGCCCACGGCTCCCAGGCCGGAAAGTGGTCGCGGTGTTTCTCGGCAAAGACCAGCGAGAGCAGAGATACGCCGGGCCGCGCGGTAATACGGATTCCGCGATATGGATGCACAGGCGGCGCTTTCCCGACTGTGCAGGAATTAAGCGGAATCCGTATTTTTTCCTACTCGCATCCGCTCTGCTGCGCAGCTTTGCAAGTCGGATTGAATCTGAAACGACCAGATTCAATCGGAATCCGTATCACCCGTCACGCTCTCGAAGCGGCACACCTGATTGCGCTTTTCCTTGGCGCGGTACAGGGCGATGTCGGCGTGTTTTTCCAGGGTGACGACGTCGGTCCCGTCGTGCGGGTAGACCGCCATCCCGATGGACGTGGTCACGAGCAGCGAGTGTCCCTCCAGGGTCATGGGCCTGGCGATGGCACGCAGCAGCAGCTCTGCCCGGTGCATGGCCTCTGCGGGAGAATCCACGTTTCTCAGGTACACCGTGAACTCGTCGCCGCCCCGCCGGGCAACATCGTCGGTAGGGCAAGCGGCGGCCCTCAGGCGCCGGGCGATTTCCTGCAAGAAAGCGTCGCCGACATGGTGCCCGAACGAATCGTTGACCTGCTTGAAGTGGTCGATATCGATCATCAGCAAGGCCCTCAGGCGGTCCGGGGCGAGCAGCAGGTCGTCCGCTATGGCTTCTTCCAGGGCCGCCCGCACGACCAAGCCCGTCAGGTCGTCGTGGGTGGCGGCGTAGAGCAGCCGCTCCTGGGTTTCGCGAAGCTGCTGGTTGACGGCCTCCAGCGCGGCGTTCTGGCGGTCCTGCTCCTCGGCCTGACGGCGCAGCAGCTCCACTTTCAGCTGCGTTCCCGCCATCTGGGTGCGCCGCTCGGCGATGAGCAGCAGGTCGCGGCGTTCGAGGGCGTGATGGGCGCGGGCGTGCCGCAGCGCTCCGGCCAAGTCGCCCGCGCTTTCCAGCACCCCGGACAGGTCGCGGTGCGCCGCCAGCTGCAACGGGGTGGACGGCATCCGTTCCCCGAGGGCCAGCGCCTGCTCCAGAAGGGGACGGGCCAGCTCAGGACGGCCCCCTGCGGCCTCCAGAAGGCCCAGGACCCTTAGCATCTGCCCGTGTTCGAGTTGCAGCCCCAGCGCCTTGGTCAGACTCAGGGCGCTCAGGGCCACTTCCCGCGCCTCTGTGAACTGCCCCAGTTGCAGGAGGTTGTCGGCGAGGTCCGACAGGACGAACGCTTCCTCGACGGTAGACCCGCTCTGACGCGCCTCGGCCAGCAGCTCGCGGCGCAGCTTCAGGGCGTTCTCCAGATGGCCCAGGCTCGCCTGATTGGTCGCCATGTTCAGGCGGGGCATGAAGGTCCTTCCCTGTCCCCGTTCGGCCTCCTGAAGCGCTTCGCTGTGGTAGGCGAGCGCCTGCTCGTGGTCGTGCAGAGCGTAGTAAAGGCTCCCGATACTCATGAGGGTGCGGCTCAGCAGCCCGGACCGGCTCTGGGCCTCCCTGTTCAGGCTGCGGGCCAGGGACAGGCCCTGCATGTGCAAGTCCAGGGCCTGACCGAATTCTCCCGTCATCACGTGCACGGCGCCCAGGCCGTTGCAGGCCCGCACCGCCAGGCCCAGTTCCTCCAGCCGGGTGCTCAGGGCCAGCCCCTCTTCCAGCAGTGGCCGGGCAGCGGCGTACTCGCCCGCCATGACCCGGGCGTTGCCCCCGAAGATCAGGGACGCCGCGCGGCCTGCGGGAAAGGCCTGGGGGTCAAGCTCGGCCAGTTGCCGAATCACGGTTTCGACCTGACTCGGGTCAGCCCGCAGGGTGGCCTCCGCCTCGGTGATCAACTGTTCGATGGTGATGGAGGCGCGGGCGGCGGATGGGTTGTTCATGGCTCCCTGAGACGGTGATGCAGCTTAGAAAAATAGAGTTCCCATTCAGTCTATGTTTCCCAGCAAGGCGAATAGAAGAGGAAACGGTTGCAGGAGCGAACTTGAAGGGCCTTACGACAAAGCGCGTTCAAGTGTCTTTTTATCCGCGAAGTGTAATCCAAAGCCATCTGACACGGTTGGGCCGGATAGCTGGAAGGTAAGAGGGTTGTTTGCCGACCCACGGTCATTGTCCAGACATATCTTAATTATTGAAGAATAAGCAGGGCATATTTATCTATTTTTCGTACAGCCTGGGGACGAGAAGATATGGGCTGGAATACGATAAAGGTGATGACGATATCTTTCCAATACTTCCAAACAATAATTCATTTCTGTAGCATGTGAGTTTCGCTTTTGAATTCCGACCAGCGGGACTTGCACGGCTGCGAAGCAAAAGGGAGAAGGGACGGCCTGACCCGAACCCCAGACTGCCCGGCCCGGTCTGGGAGAGCCGTTTGCGCGGCGGCTTTATGCTGTAGGCAGCCTTTTTGCGTCCCGGAGGACCACACATGACCAGCGCTGCACACGACGACCACACGACGACCTCTGCCGCTTTCCCCACCACCATCGACCTCAATGCCGACGCCGGTGAATCTTTCGGAAACTGGGCGCTGGGGCATGATGCCCAGCTCTTTCCACTGCTCACGAGCGTGAATCTGGCACTGGGGTTTCATGCGGGCGACCCCGTGACCCTGCACGGCGCCGTCAAGCTGGCCCGGCAGCATGGGCTGGGCATCGGTGCCCATCCCGGCTATCCCGACCTGGTGGGCTTCGGGCGCCGGGCGATGGCGCTCACGCCGCAGGAAATCTACGCGGCGGCCGCCTACCAGATCGGGGCGCTGCAGGCCTTTTTGACCATCGAGCAGGCCACGCTGCAACACGTCAAGGCGCACGGGGCGCTCTACATGCGCATTCATGAGGACGCCGCCGCCGGGGAAGCCTTTTGCGAGGCCGTGCGGCACCTGACCCCGCAGGCGCACCTGATCGTGCTGGCGGGCGCGGCGGGGGAGGAACTGGCGGCGACGGCCCGGGCCAGGGGCCTGAGCGTGAAGCGCGAAGCCTTTCCCGAGCGGGCCTACACCGCAGATGGTCGCCTCGCCTCCCGGCTGTTGCCCGGCAGCAGCATCCATGACCCGGCGGAAGCGGCCCGGCGAGCGGTGGGCATGGCGCAGGGCTGGGTGCAGCCTCTGGACGGGGAGCGGCTGAAACTTCAGGTGGACACGCTCTGCATTCACGGCGACAACCCCCACGCGGTCGAGATTGCCGGGGCCATCACTTCGGCGCTGAGCGAGCAGGGGCTGAGGCTGGCCCCCCTGCATGGCTAACGCGGCGCTTTACCACCGCCCCGACAGCGAGGCCGGTCAGCTCGCCCTGCCGGGACTGGCCGAAGCCCTGCTCGCGTCGGGCCTGCCGGGGCTAGTGGACGCGGTGCCGGCTTACGAATCGCTCTACGTGGAGTACGACCCTGACGCCCTGAGCGCCGACACCCTGCGCGACTGGCTGGCCGACCACACGGTGCCGGGGGCCGCAGACGCCAGTGCCGGGCCACCAGCGCGGCAGGTCGAAGTGCCCGTGTGCTACGACGGCGAGGACCTGCCCGACGTGGCCGAGCGCACGGGGCTGAGTCCCGAGGAAGTGGTGCGGCTGCACTCGGGCACCCCCTACCGGGTGCGGGCGCTGGGCTTCGTGGCGGGTTTTCCCTTCATGGAGCCGACGCCGGAGCCGCTGCGGTTGCCGCGCCGCGCTTCGCCCCGCGCCGCCGTGCCGCCGCACTCTCTGGCAGTGGCGAACGCGCAGACCGGCATCTACCCGGTCACGGCGCCGGGCGGCTGGAACCTGCTGGGGCGCACGCTGGTGCCGGTGTACGACCCGCACCGTGCCGAACCCTTCTTGCTGCGTCCCGGCGACGAGGTGCGCTTCGTGCCGGTGCCCGGCAAGGCCGACCCGTTGCCGCCGCCCTCGCCGCGTCTGCTGTGGCCCGAGCAGCCTCATGCCCCGGCGCTGCGGGTGCGCAAGCCGGGCGTGCTCGGGCTGCTGATGGACCGGGGCCGGACCGGGCAGGGCCGCTTCGGGCTGGTGCGCTCGGGTGCCCTCGACGCGCAGGCGGCGGCGATTGCCAACGACCTGCTCGGGAACGCGCCCGACGCCGCGCTGCTCGAACTGCACCTGACCGGCCCGGTGCTGGAAGTGCTCGGCGCGGGCGCGGTGGCCTGCACCGGGCGGGGCCTGCGCGCCGAGGTCAACGGCGACCCTCTGCCCCCGTACAGTTCCCGCGCCGTGGGGCCGGGCGACGTGCTCACCTTTCGGCCCGACGGCCAGGGGCGCGTGACCTATCTGGCGGTGTCGGGCGGCTTCGAGACGCGCCCCTTCCTGGGCAGCGCGAGCACCGACCTCAAGGGCGGGCTGGGCCGGACGCTGCGGGCCGGAGACGCGCTGGGATACGCCCAGCCCCCCGAGTCGCCGGGCTTTCACGTCGCCCGGCAGTTCGCGCCTTACTGGACGGCGCCCGGGTCTGCCCGGAGGAGCGAGGTGGTGCGGCTGCGGCTGTTGCCGGTGGCCGGAGAAGAAACCATTCCCCCGGAAGTGCTCGCTGCCCTGTGCGCCGCGCCGTTTCGCCTGCTCGACCTCGACCGCATGGCGGCGCGTTTTTCCGGCCCAGCGGTGCCGGGCGGTGAAATCCGCTCGGAAGCCTGCCCGGTGGGAACGGTGCAGGTGCCGCCGAGTGGTGTGCCGCTGGTGCTGCTCAACGACAAGGGCACGCTGGGAGGCTACAGCCGCCCGGCCCGCGTGCATCCTGGCGACCTGCCCCGGCTGGTGCAGGCCTTGCCCGGTACGGAGGTGGCCTTCGTGCCGGGGGACCTGCTGACGGTGTAATACGGATTCCGCTTAATTCCTGCACAGTCGGGCCTGTACAGTTGGGAAGGCGCCGCCTGTGCATCCATATCGCGGAATCCGTATTTTTTCCTACTCGCATCCGCTCTGCTGCGCAGCTTTGCAAGTCGGATTGAATCTGAAACTACCGGATTCAATCGGAATCCGTATTAGGCTACTCTCGGAGCCCATATGAACAGAGAGAAAAATTGGAGCGTCATTCTCGGCGCGGCGTTCCTGATGGCGACCTCGGCCATCGGCCCAGGCTTCCTGACCCAGACCTCGGTGTTTACCCAGAGTCTGCTGGGAAGTTTCGGGTTCGTGATTCTGCTGTCCATCCTCATCGACCTCGTGGTGCAGGTGAACATCTGGCGCCTGATCGCCGTGACCGAGCGGCGCACCCAGGACACCGCCAACGCATTGTTGCCGGGGCTGGGGCACTTTCTGGCGCTGCTGATCGTGATCGGCGGTCTGGCCTTCAACATCGGGAACGTGGGCGGCGCGGGCCTGGGCCTGAATGTGCTGACCGGCCTCGACCCGGTGCTGAGCGCGGTCTTGAGCGCCCTGTTCGCCATCGGCATCTTCCTGATCAAGGAAGCGGGCAAGGCGATGGACCGCATCGCGCAGGTGCTCGGCGGCCTGATGATCGCGCTGACCCTCTACGTCATGTTCACCTCGCACCCGCCCTACGGCGAAGCGCTGCTGCGCACCGTGGCCCCCATCAAGATCGACCTGTTCGCCATCATCACGCTCGTGGGCGGCACGGTGGGCGGGTACATCACCTTCGCGGGGGGGCACCGCCTGCTCGACGCGGGCATCAAGGGTCAGGCCGCGCTGCCGAGCGTGAACCGGGGCGCCACCTCCGCCATTCTGCTCGCCTCGCTGATGCGGGTGCTGCTGTTTCTGGCGACGCTCGGTGTGGTGTCGGGGGGAGCTGTCCTCGACGCGGCCAACCCGGCGGCTTCGGTCTTTCAGATCGCGGCGGGCGAGGTCGGCTACCGGCTGTTCGGCGTGGTCATGTGGGCCGCGTCCATCACCAGCGTGATCGGTTCGGCCTACACCTCGGTGTCGTTTATCCGCACCCTTTCGCCCACCTTCGAGCGGCATCACCGCGCCATTACGGTGGGGTTTATCGCCCTGTCCACGCTGGTGTTCGCCCTGGTCGGCAAGCCGGTCGCCATTCTGCTCGCGGTGGGCGCCCTCAACGCCCTGATTCTGCCGGTGGCCCTCGCCATCATGCTCACCGCCGCCCGTCGCCGTGACCTCGTGGGCGACTACCAGCACCCGCTGTGGATGTCCGTCGGCGGCTGGCTGGTCGCCGTGGCGATGGCGGTGCTGAGTGTCCAGACCATCGTGACCACGCTGCCGAAGCTGTTCAGCGGCGGCTGATCAATGGTGCGGACAGTTTTAGGCGGCTTTGACGCCAAGGTCGAGCGGCCTGGACGGATGTTTCTCTAACTCGTGGAATCGTGCCTCAAGACCGAGATTGCGAAGAATTCGGCGGGCAAAGAGCCGGTTGTAGGCCCGTCGTTTGACGTCTTCGTAGGAGAACATCATCTGGGAGACAGGACGCTGGAGGCGTCCTGCCTCTTCGAGTAAGACTTCTGCTCGTCCTAAACTCAGTGCAAAGAAGGCAGCATTCCAGTGGTTTTCTAGCGCGACGGTGCGGCGAAGCTGGCACGTGTTCAATCCCGCAAACTGCTTGGCGTCCCGGAACACAAATTCCAGCCTGAACCGGGCACTGTACAGTGCCCGAATCTGCTCCGCTGGCAGCGTCGGATCGGTGCTGCACAGCACCACGTGCCCCTTTACCTTGCCGCGTCGGTCTACGTTCTGGATGACCACGACCCGGAGAAGCCGCGCGTAACGGGGTGCCCACACGACGCGCGTCCACACCCGTTCCCGGTCCTCACCCGGCACACGGGCCCACCCATCAAAGTTGATGAAATCGACTTTCCCGGCCCACTTCTGCCGGCCTCCCCGCCGCTTGGGGTGTGCGCCAGTAAAGGGGTAAAGCAGGTTGGCGTTGCACTGCATTTTGGTCACGAAGGCGTAGCCTTCGCGACTTACAGCGTCCATAAACATCGTCTTGGCGTACTGACCATCCGCGACCACCACGCGGAGATGCCGGGCTAACCAGGTCCGGCGCTGCTCCAGGAAAGAGACCAGCTGATCCAGGTACTGTTCGAGGCGGTCGGCCTTTTGTCCACGTGGCTGAGTTTGTTGTACATGGACAGGAAACGCATGATGGCCCGACCAGCTCAGCAGCGCCAGACACGACAGCTCCAACCCAGTTTCGGAACGGTGCAATGCACCGTTCCAGAAGGCCCCCAACCCCGGAGTGTGCTTGCCCGACTTGGGAACGAAGCTGGCATCCAGGGCCAAGATGAAGCGCCCCTCCAACACGCCCAGTCGCACCAGGAGTTGCAGCAGGCCCCAGTGCAGCTCCGCCCACGGCAAGGTCTTCTGAAACCAGCGGCGGAGCGTCCGTTCGTTCCAGCCGCTATAGCGGCTGAAATTCCTGGCGTTGATCCGACCGGGAATGGCTTGCCAAAGCGGAATGAGTGCAGCAAAAAAACGATGTTGATGGGCGGGCAGCGCCAAAAGGGTCAGCAGAATCAGTAACATCGAAGCAGGTCTCCTGTGCGTGAAGTCATTTCAACCTCACCGTACCGGAGACCTCCCCTCTATCCCCTCGAAACTGTCCGCACCATTGCTGATACGGATTCCGATTGAATCTGGTCGTTTCAGATTCAATCCGAGCGGATGCGAGTAGGAAAAAATACGGCTTCTGCGATATGGATGCACAGGCGGCGCTTTCCCGACTGTGCAGGAATTAAGCGGAATCCGTATGAGCGGGCGTCAACCTCCGCAGCGCCACCGGGGTCCACCGAAAGGCCCCGGTGGCGTTTGCTCGCTCTGCCCGGAGAAATGGGTAGGATGCCTCATCTCTTTGCCCGGGGCTGGACCACACCTTTTCGCCACTTCTTTCGCCTTGCCGGGGGTTTCCCCTGCGCATCTGCCCCGAACCGCCCGTTCCCGTCGCCCCAGGAGGCCCCATGACTGCCGATTCCGTCCCTGCCAATGCCGTAACTGCCGCTGCCGTAACTGCCGCTTCTCTGAGCGCCGCTGCCCGGCCCGAGCGGCCCTTCGCCACCGTCAATCCGTACACCGGGGAAACGCTCCAGACCTTTCCCTTTCTGGACAGTGCCGAGGTGCCCGCCGTCGTCGAGCGGGCCGGGCGGGCCTACCGCGAGTGGAGCGTGCGCCCGGTGGAGGAGCGGGCCGCGGCCATGCGCCGCGCCGCCGAGCTGATGCTGGAACGCGGCGACGAACTCGCCCGGCTGGTCACGCTGGAAATGGGCAAGCTGCGGCGCGAGGCCAGGGGAGAGGTGGCGCTCGCCGCCAGCATCCTGAAGTACTACGGCGAGCAGGGTCCGGGATTTCTGGAACCCAGGACCATTCCCGTCCCGCAGGGCGAGGCCACCGTGCTGCACGCGCCGCTGGGGGTGCTGCTGGGCATCGAGCCGTGGAACTACCCGCTGTATCAGGTCGTGCGTTTCGCGGCGCCCAACCTCGTGGTCGGCAACGCGGTGCTGCTCAAGCACTCCGAGCTGTGCCCGCAGTCGGCGCTCGCCCTTGAGCGGCTGTTCAGGGACGCGGGGGTGCCGCAGGGCGTCTACACCAACGTCTTTCTGCGTATCCGCGACGTGGAGCAGGTTATCGCGCACCCCGCCGTGCAGGGCGTGTCGCTCACCGGCAGCGAGCGGGCCGGGGCGAGCGTGGCCGAACTTGCCGGGCGGCACCTGAAAAAATGTGTGCTCGAACTCGGTGGCAGTGACCCCTTTATCGTGCTCGACGCCGAAGACCTCGGTGCCACTGTCAAGGCAGCGGCGGCGGGCCGCCTGAGCAACACCGGTCAGGCGTGCATCGCCGCCAAGCGCCTGATGGTCGTGGACGAGCTGTACGACGAGTTCGTGTCCCGGCTGGGTGCCACGTTCTCGGCCCTGGTGCCCGGCGACCCGGCAGACCCGGCCACCCGCCTGGGGCCGCTGTCTTCCGAACAGGCGGCCCGCGACTTGCAGGCGCAGGTGCAGGACGCCGTCGACAAGGGGGCCAGGGTCGTCGCCGGGGGAGGGCGGCCCGAGCATCCCGGGGCGTTCGTGCAGCCCACCGTACTCACGGACGTGACCCCCGACATGCGGGCCTACCACGAGGAACTGTTCGGGCCGGTGGCGGTGGTCTACCGGGTGCGCGACGAGGACGAGGCCGTGGCGCTGGCGAACGCGTCGGCCTACGGCCTGGGCGGAGCCGTGTTCAGCAGCGACCCCGAGCGGGCGCGGCGCGTGGCGGACCGCCTGGACAGCGGGATGGTCTGGATCAACCACCCCACCTCCTCCGCCGCCGAGCTGCCCTTCGGCGGTGTCAAACGCTCCGGCTTCGGGCGCGAGCTGTCTTCGATGGGAATGCTCGAGTTCACCAACCAGAAGCTGCTGCGGGCCTTTCCCACCAAACAGAAACCCGCCCAGGTCGCGGGCTGAGGGTCGCCGGGCACCGCTCCGGACGGGGGGCAGGGACAAGTGCTTCCCGTCCTCGGGCGCTCTTGTTTCAGACTGCTCGGGAAAATAGATTTCCCATAAAATCTATTTTCCCGGGCAGAATTGCAAAGCTGCGGAGCAGAGCGCATTCATGCGTTTTTCCTGGATGCGCGTAGTATAGTTCAAATCCGTATCTTTTCCTACTCCTTTCAGTCGGATTGAATCCAGAAATCTGCTGGATTCAATCGGAATCCGTATCAGACCTGACTTGAGGCCGAAAGACCTCCGCTTTGCCTATAAGCCCAGACCACCGCGTCGCCCAGGCTGTCCAGGGTGGGATGCTCGGCCAGCACCAGCCGGGTAAAACCAACCTCGCGGGCGGCCAGTTCGGTTTGCGGGCCGATGACCGCCGCCGTGAAATCGGTTCCGGCCACGCCTGCCAGCGCCCGCGCTCCGGTGGCCGAGGCCAGGGTGACGACCTGGGCTTCCTGCAATTGCATCCGCTGGGCCGCCGAAAGGTCGTTGTACTCGCTGCGGTAGGCTTCCAGGGTCAGGCACTCGATACCGCGAGCCGCCAGCGCCGCGTCCAGCACCGGGTCGGGCTGCTGTGAACCGATGTGCAGCACGACCTCGCCGGGCTGTGCGGGCAGTTCTGCGCCCAGGTGGCGTGAGCCGGAGCGCGAGGGCACGAAGTCGGGGGCCAGCCCCAGGTCACGCAGGGCCTGGGCTGTGCCACTGCCGACGGCGGCCAGCCGGGCACGGGCCAGCACCCGCAGGTCGCGCCCCGCCGCCAGCAGGCTCTGGGCCAGCGCCCGCACCGCCTGTTCGCTGCACAGCAGCACCCAGCCGTCGAAGCCGCCCAGCGCCCCCGCGACTTCCCGCGCCCGCCCCGGCAGGAAGCGCAGCAGCGGAATCTCGCTCACCTGTGCGCCGCGCCCGTGTAGCAGACTCGCCAGGGTGCTGTCGGCCTGCACGCGGGTGCGCGTCACGGCCACCTGTGCGCCGTGCAGAGGCATCGCTGCCGGGTCGAACCAGTTCAGTTCGGCTTGCAGGGCCGCCACCTCGCCCACGATGGTGACGGCGGGAGCGCCCAGCCCCGCTTCCTGCACGCGCTGCGCCAGGGTCCCCAGCGTGGCCCGCACGCTTCGTTGCTGCGGCGTACTCGCCCACTGCACGCAGGCGGCGGGAGTGTGTGGGTCGCGGCCTGCGGCCATCAGGTCGCTGGTAATTTGCCCCAGGTGCCGCGCCGCCATCAGAAACACCAGCGTGTCCACCCCGGCCAGGTCGGCATAGGCGGCGGGGCCGTGGCGGTCTGTGCCGGTCAGGACGGCGAAACTGCGGCCCAGACCCCGGTGAGTGACCGGAATTCCGGCGTAGGCGGCGGCAGACAGGGCGCTGCTGATGCCCGGTACGATTTCGAAGGCGATTCCGGCGGCGCGGCAGGCCAGGGCTTCCTCACCGCCGCGCCCGAACACGAAGGGGTCGCCGCCCTTGAGCCGCACCACGCGCTGCCCGCCATTTTCCCTGGCTTTTGCCACCAGCAGCGCGTTGATGTCGTCCTGCGTGGCCGAGGGCAGAAAGCCGCGTTTGCCCACGTTCAGCACCTCGGCCTGGGGGCAGTGGGCCAGCAGCGCGGGACTGACCAGCGCGTCCACCAGCACCACGTCGGCCTGCGACAGCACCTCGCGGGCGCGGAGGGTCAGCAGGCCGGGGTCGCCGGGGCCAGCACCGACGAGGGACACGAAAGGACGGGGCAGCGGTTCAGACATGGGCAATCTCTCCAGAAAGCAGTTGACGGACTTGGGACACGAGCAGCGTGCAGGCTTCGGGGCAGGGAAGGGGAACGGCGGCGGCGGCGTCGAGGAGTTCGCCTGCCCACAGCGGCGTTCGCAGACAGGCCGAACAGAGGTCGCGCCGCGCCTGGGCCACCTGCTCCGGCGGGGCGCGGCGCACGCGGGCGTAGCGGCCACTTTGCCGCGCCGCCGTTTCGGGCCAGGGCGTGACGGGCAACTGGCCCAGCCCCCACAGGTGCGCCTGCTCCAGCACCGCCGGGTAGACGGCGTGCAGCGCGGCCCGCACTTCGGCGGCGTCTACGGCGGCAAACCAGCCACGCGGCAGGGTGCGCCCGGTGCGAATGGGACGGTGGTGGCCCTCGTCGCTGCGGCCCGTCCAGGCGCTGAGGTCTTGCAGCGGCACGGCCCGCAGGTCGGCGCGGCCCACATCGTCCTGATGACACAGGTGGAAGCCGCCTTCCGGCGACGCGGCGATATGCAGTTCGCCCACCGTCAGCCCCCCCGCGCCTGATGTGACCGCCTGGGCCAACATTTCGCCCGCCGCCTGCCAGTCGGGGTCAAGGTCAGCGGCTGTGTTTCCCGTGTCGGCGCTGTCCTCCACCAGCCGCAGCACCACCTCGGTGACGGTGGGATGCGTTCCCACCGGGCGCGAATAGCAGACGGTGCGCCCGCCCAGCCGCGTGACCGGGCCGGTCAGCCCCAGGTCGGCGGGAATGGTTTCGAGCGTGTGCCAGCCCTCCGAGGCGAAAAAGGGCACGATGACGACGGTGGGAGCGCGGGTCAGGCTGGGCCAGTCGGACACGTTCGGTTCCTGGTCGAGGTAAAGCGCCTGCACCTCGGCAAAGCGGCCACCCTGGCGCAGTCTCTCGGCGGCATGCTGGGTGGCCTCGCGGCTGTGCGGGTCGCGCCCGGTGCCGTGGCCCAGCACCACCAGGGCGGTGTCCTGCGGCGTCCAGTCGGGGTAGACCTCCGCCGCCCGCGCCAGAATCACGTTGCTCATGGCGGGATGAATGCCGTAGGGCCGGGTGTAATGTATCTGCCGCCCCCCCACCACCTCGCGCACGCCCTGCGGCGGCAGCGGCCCGCGCCAGGTCAGCCCCAGTTCACGCGGCAGCACCTGATTGGTGAAATAGCCCTCCGACACGAACAGCGGCACCACGGTCACGTCGCGGAAGCGGGCCAGCCGCAGCACCTGCCGCAGCGAGGGTTCTTCCTTCCAGTAAGCCTCGATGACCTCACCGAACAGTCCCCGTTCGCGCACCGCCTGGGCGTGACGGCGCACGGCCTGGGCCGAATCCGCGTTCAGGTGCGAACCGTGACCCAGCAGAACCAGGGTACGCCCGGCGCTGACCGTTGCACCCGTCGAGACAACTTCAAGTTGTTGACTTGTTTTGTCCACTATTAAAGTTTACATTTCCGGTCAACGATTGCCCGCACTTGTCCAACCCTGGGCAGACCCGCCGATTCCGTGCCCCTCTCTCGTCGTCCCGGAGGCCACCCATGTCCGACATCGAAGCCCTGAAAAAAGAACTGCCGCCCTTCCAGATTTTCGACCTGATTCCGCAGTACGC
Source organism: Deinococcus wulumuqiensis R12 (assembly GCF_011067105.1). NCBI lineage: Bacteria > Thermotogati > Deinococcota > Deinococci > Deinococcales > Deinococcaceae > Deinococcus > Deinococcus wulumuqiensis. The sequence continues at coordinate 13,881 of NZ_CP049359.1, forward strand.
CGCCGCCGGAGCCATCGACCCCGAGAAAATCGACCTGTTGAAGTGGGCCGGGGTCTACCCCCAGCGCCCCCAGGAAGACGGCTTTCTGATGATGCGCGTCAAGGTGCCCACCGCCGAGCTGCACGCCGACGCCCTGCGCGTGGTGGCGGGCATTGCCGAGGATTTTGGGCGCGGACTGCTGGACGTGACCGACCGTCAGGCGTTCCAGTTCCACTGGCTCAGGATTCAGGACATCCCCGAGATTCTGGAGCGGCTGGAAACGGTCGGCCTGCACACCAAGGGCGCGTGTGGCGACACCGTTCGCGCCGTCATCGCTTCGCCGCTGGCGGGACTGGACGCCCGCGAGAAGATTGACGTGCGCCCGCTGGCCCGCGCTATGGAAGGGACGCTGAGCGGCAACCACGACTTCGAAGACCTGCCGCGCAAATTCAAAATCAGCCTGACCGCCACGCCCGAACTCGAAGGCATTCACCTCATCAACGACATCGGCTTTCTGGCCCATGAAGTGGACGGCGAGGTCGGTTTCGACGTGTGGGTGGGCGGCGGCCTCGGCGCGGTGGCGCACCTGGCGAGGCGGCTGGGCGTGTTTATCCGGCCCGACGAAGTGGTGGAGGTGGGCCGGGCGATTACGGCGGCCTACCGCGACCACGGCTACCGGCAGAACCGCAAGAAGAGCCGCCTGAAATTCCTGATTAAAGACCTGGGCGTCGAGAAGTTCCGCGACATCGTGGAAACCGAGTACCTGGGCCGCAAGCTGCGTGACGGGCCGAGTGCGCCCGTGGCCCGCTTCGGCGGCAGCGACGTGCTGGGCGTGAACCCGCAAAAAGACGGCCTGAACTATGTGGTGCTGACGACCACGGTGGGCCGCATTGACCCCGACAAGGCCCGCAAACTGGCCGACCTCGCCGAGAAGTACGGCAACGGGCATGTCCGCACCACCGCCTTCCAGAACATGATGATTCCGCATGTGAAGTCGGAGGACGTGGACGCGCTGGTGAACGAACTGCGCGAACTGGAACTCGAACCCCGCGCCACGCTGCGCGGCACCACGATTGCCTGCACGGGCACGCAGTTTTGCCGCCTCGCCCAGACCGAAACCAAGGCGCGGGTGGCGGGCATGATTGACGTGCTGGAGCCGAAGCACACCGACCTGGACGTGCCCTTCGTCATCAACCTGACCGGCTGCTCGAACGCCTGCACGCGCTATCAGGTGGCCGACCTGGGCTTCATGGGTGCCCTGCGGGCCAACAAGGAAACGGGCGGCGAGGACGAGGTTTATAACGTCCACCTCGCGGGCAGCATCGGGCAGGCGCAGCGCACCGGAACCAAGCTCAGGGGCGTGGTGCCCGCCGAGCGGCTGACCGAGTACACCGACCGGGTCATTGCCGACTTCAAGTCCCACAAGGCGGGGGGCGAGAGCTTCGTGGAATACGCCGACCGGGTGGGCCACGAGCGGTTTACGCCCGAAGCGGTGCTGGCGGGGGGGCTGGCATGAGCGGCACTTTTTCACCCTCTACCCTGGTGGGAGACTCGCCAGAGCTGCTTGCAGAGGGTCTTGCGAAGCAAGGGGTGAGGGGGGAAGGCCGGGTCGTCTGGTTCACGGGACTTTCCGGCGCGGGAAAAAGCACGCTGGCAAATGCCCTGTATGCCGAACTGACCGCACGCGGCGAGGCCGTGGAACTGCTGGACGGTGACGCCGTGCGTGAAAATCTGAGCAAGGGCCTGGGCTTCTCCAAGCAAGACCGCGACACCAACGTGCGACGCATCGCCTTTGTGGCTGGGCTGCTGGCCAAACACGGCGTGACGGTGCTGGTCAGCGCCATCTCCCCCTACGCCGACACCCGCCGCGAGGTGCTGTCGAACCTGCCGAACGCGCTGGAAGTCTTCGTGGACGCGCCGCTGGAAGTCGTGACCGAACGCGACGTGAAGGGGCTGTACCTGAAGGCACTGGCTGGAGAGATTCCACATTTCACGGGCGTGTCCGACCCTTACGAAGCGCCCGAGTCGCCCGACCTGCACCTGCGAACCGACCAAATCAGTGTGGAAGACGGCGTACGGCAACTGCTGGGGAAGCTGGGCTATGACGGCTGAGATTGGGCGGGAAATCTGGACGCCCGACGCCTTCACCCCCGAAACATTTGCCCCCGGCACCGACCCCCGCGAGGTCATCCGCTGGGCGCTGGGCGAATTCCCCGGCCTGCTGATGCCGAGTGCCTTCAACCTCAACGGCGTGGTGCTGCTTGACCTCGCGGCGCAGGCGGGCTACCGGGGCGAAGTCGTGTTCGTGGACACGGGCTACCACTTCCCTGAAACCCTGGCGACCCGTGACACGCTGGCGGCCCGTTACCCGGAACTCACCTTCGTGACGCTGAATGCGGGGGCCAGTCCCGACGACGGGCAGACGCCCCCCGACCTCTATGCCGCCGACCCCGACGCCTGCTGCGCCGCCCGCAAGGTCGAGCCGTTGCAGCGGTATCTGAACCAGAAGAACCCGCCCGCACTGCTCAACGCCCGCAGCCGCGACCAGGCCAGCACCCGCGCCGACATTCCCTTCGTGGAAACGGGCGGCAGGCGGGTCAAGGTCAATCCGCTGGCCCACTGGACGCGCGAGGCGCTGGAAGCCTACGCCGCCGCGCACGAATTGCCCGTCAACCCGCTGTACCACGACGGCTTTCTGAGCATCGGCTGCTGGCCCTGCACCCGCGCCGTGAAGCCCGGCGAAGACGCCCGCGCCGGACGCTGGGCCGGGAAGGGCAAGACCGAATGCGGGCTGTGGCAGGGCGGCAACAGCCTGTAGAGGAGGATGGATGATGGTTCCGCTGTCTTGGGCAAAACGGCACCTGTATAGGGCCTGCCCGCTTCGCTGATGGGTGATGGAAAAACCTCGTCTGAGTCCTGCTTTCCCCGATAGTTGACCTCTTTTATCAAGAATAATTCTCAATTTCTAAGGAGACTCCCATGACCACCCTGCAAACCGCTCCCGCCACCCTTCCCACGCCACTGGGCGGAACCCTCGTGCGCCGCATCTGGCGGCCCGGTCAGGACTTCGACCCGGCGGAACTTGCGGGGCTGCCGCGCCTGGAACTGCCTGCGCAAAATGTGGCCGACCTGGAAATGCTGGCGACGGGCGCATATTCGCCGCTGACGGGCTTTGTGAACGAGGCCGATTACCTCAGCATCGTCGAGCATCTGCGGCTGGCCGACGGTACGCCCTGGAGCCTGCCCATCACGCTGGCGGTCAGCCGCGAGCAGGCCGAACGCCTGGGCGGGCGCGTGGTGCTGACCCATGCCGGGCAGGACGTGGGCACGCTCGACATCGAGGAAAAATATCTGGCCCGCAAAGCCTGGGAAGCCCGCGAGGTCTACCGCACCGAGGACGAGGCGCACCCCGGCGTGGCGGCGCTGTACGCGGCAGGCGAGGTGTACCTGGCCGGGCCAGTCACGCTCTTTGAAGTGCCGCGCGGCGAATTTCCCCGCTTTCACCGCACGCCTGCCGAGGTGCGCGAGGTCATCGAGGCGCGGGGCTGGCGCAGTACGGTGGCCTTTCAGACCCGCAACCCCATCCACCGCGCCCACGAGTACCTGCAAAAAGTGGCGCTGGAACTGGTGGACGGCCTGCTGCTGCACCCGCTGGTAGGGCGCACCAAGAGCGACGACGTGCCCGCCGACACGCGCATGGAAGCCTACGAGGTGCTGCTGCGGGGCTATTACCCCCAGGAGCGCACGCTGCTGAGCGTGTACCCCGCTGCCATGCGCTACGCCGGGCCGCGTGAGGCCATTGTCCACGCGCTTTCGCGGCGCAACTACGGGGCCACGCATTTCATCGTGGGGCGTGACCATGCGGGCGTGGGCAGCTATTACGGCACCTACGACGCCCAGGAGATTTTCAGCGCCTACACCGCCGAGGAACTGGGCATCCGCATCCTGAAGTTCGAGCACACCTTCTATTGCCAGTCGTGCGCCCAGATGGTCAGCCCCCGCACCTGCCCCCACGACGCCTCGCACCACCTGATTCTGAGTGGCACGAAGGTGCGCGAGAAGCTGCGGGCGGGCGAACATCTGCCCCCCGAATTCACTCGCCCCGAGGTGGCCGAGGTGCTGCGCCGGGCGTACAGCCGCTCATAAAATTCGTATTTTTTCCTCCTCTGCTTCGCAGCTTCGCAAGTCCTTCCAATCGAATTTCATCCCCCAAACCGGGGGATGGGGTAGGAATGGGTATGATACGGATTCCGATTGAATCTGGTCGTTTCAGATTCAATCCGACTTGCAAAGCTGCGCAGCAGAGCGGATGCGAGTAGGAAAAAATACGGGTTACGCGATATGGATGCACAGGCGGCGCCTTCCCAACTGTACAGGCCCGACTGTGCAGGAATTTAGCGGAATCCGTATGAGGGTCCTTCCTCAGCCTGAACTCGGTCCAGTTTTCTCTTCGTTCACCTGTTAGCCTTCCTGACTGAACGAACGTTTCAGGCAGCGAGCGCTGGCCCCCCGGGTCACGCCCCGCCGTGGCGTTGCAGGAGGACCTATGCTCAACATCGACACCCTGGCCGAGCGCGTGCTGCGCGGCGACATCCTTTCCGTTTCCGAGGGCGTGGACCTCCTGAACCTGCCCGACACCGAAACCCTGCGTCTGGTGGACGCCGCCTGGCGGGTGCGCCGTGAGGCGTTCGGAGACCGGGTCAAGGTCAACGTGCTGCTCAACGCCAAAAGTGGCCTCTGCGCCGAGGACTGCGCCTACTGCTCGCAGGCCAAAGGTGCCGACACCGGCATTCCGCGCTACCGGGTGCTGTCGCCCGACGAGATGCTGAGCGAAGCGAAAAAGGCCCAGGCCGCGGGCGCGCAGCGCTACTGCATCGTGCTCTCGGGGCGCGGGGGGACGTGGGGCGAAGTTGAGCAGGTGACCGAGGCGACCCGCCGCATCAAGGCCGAAACGAACCTCGAAGTCTGCGCCTGCATGGGCCTGCTGCTGGGCGAGGAAGGGCAGAGGAAGGCGGCGGCGCTGCGCGAGGCGGGCGTGGACTCGTACAATCACAACCTCAATACGCATGAAGACAACTATGAGCACATCTGCTCGACCCACACCTACGAGGACCGGGTGGAAACCCTGACCCACGCGGCGCAGGCGGGCATGAGCACCTGCTCGGGCGTGATCGTCGGGATGGGGGAGACCCCCGAGCAGATCGTGGAACTCGCCGCCACTCTGCGCGGGCGCAGTGCCGATTCCATTCCGGTCAACTTCCTGATTCCGATTGACGGGGCCGCACTCGACGGCAGGCAGACCACCGCGCACTTCACGCCCTGGTACTGTCTGCGTGTCCTCTCGGTCTTCCGGCTGCTCAACCCCCGCGCCGAACTGCGGGCCTCGGCGGGGCGCGAGATTCACCTGCGCTCGCTGCAACCCCTCGCCCTGCTCGTCGCCAACTCCATTTTCCTGGGCAACTACCTCACCGAAGAGGGCCAGGAAGCGAGTGCCGACTGGCAGATGCTGCAGGACCTCGGCCTGCGGGCGGCGCCGGGCGGGTCCGTTCAGGCTGGGGAGGGAGGGGCGCACCTGGCCGCCGCCGGAGCCGACTGAGGTGCCCGGCGCCACCGAATCTGGCCCCGCCGCGCCGGACACCTTTTTCGTGACCGGCACCGACACCGGCGTGGGCAAGACGCTGGTCAGTGCGCTGCTGTGCCGGGCCTGGAATGCCGCGTACTGGAAGCCGCTGCAAACCGGCGCCGCCGACGGGGACGACGACACCCGCACGGTGGCCGACCTCGCCGGACTGCCCCCGCAGCGCACCTTCGCCCCGGCCCGCGTGTACCAGGCCCCCGCTTCGCCGGAGTGGGCGGCCACCCTGGAACAGACCCGCGTGGGCGTGGCCGAGGTGCTGGCCTGCCGCCCGAAGGTGACTGGCCCCCTCGTCGTGGAAGGGGCAGGCGGCGTGCTGGTCCCCGTGAACGAGCGCGAGACGATGCTCGACCTGATGCGCGACCTCGCCGCGCCGGTGATCGTGGTCGCCCGCAGCGGCCTGGGCACGGTCAACCACACCCTGCTGACGCTCGAAGCCCTGAGTGCGCGTGGCCTGACCGTTCACGGCGTCGTGCTCAGCGGTCCCCCGGCCCCGCACAACCGCGCCGCCATCGAGCGTCACGGCGGGGTGCGGGTGCTGGCCGAGGTGCCGCCGCTGGGCGAGGTGACGGCGGCGCGGGTGGCGCAGGTCGCCCCTGACCTGTTCGGGGCGCGGCCCGCAGCGTCCCTGGCCTTGTCCTCCTGAGTCCCCCGAACAGAAAGGTAACGTCATGACCGAAAATGACGCGCATGCCCCGTTCTTTAGAGCGGGGTCAAGCGGCATCCGTTCCGCCAGGAACGGCAATGCTGAGGCTTTTCGTGCTATACTTAAACAGCAATGCCCCGACGGGTGGTCAGACCCTCGGAGCGTGGCAAGGCAGTTAGAGGCTGCCAAGCATGGAAAACAATACCACCATCAAGACGCACAAGTACCGCTTGTACCCCACCAAGCCTCAAGAGGCCGCCATGTTTGAGACATTGCGCCTCACCCGCACGCTGTACAACGCTGCACTAGAACAGCGTATTTCGGCCTACAAGAAGCAGGGTAAGACGGTCACGGGCTACGACCAGCAAAAAGAACTCACGGCACTAAAAGAAGCCTGCCCGGAGTTCGCCGGGGTCTACTCGCATGTCCTGCAAGAACCCCTTGAGCGGCTGGACAAGACTTACAAGAGTTTTTTTGCCCGCGTAAAGCGCGGCGAGAAGGCTGGATTTCCCCGCTTTAAACCCGCTGGGCGCTGGAACAGCTTCAAGTTCAAGGAAGTCTGGGACAAGAAAAAGGGCCGCTGGCTGTCCCCCGGCAGGCCCACCGACGACGGGAAGCGCATCAACATTCCCAAAATCGGCAGCGTGAAAATCAAGTTTCACCGCCCGCTCGAAGGCACCCCCAAGACGTTGCAGATTGTCTTAGACGTTAATGAATGGTACGCGGTCTATACCTGCGAAGTCGCCAAGAACCCTTTGCCTGCCACCGGGTCAAGCGTCGGGGTAGACGTGGGGACAACGTGGTTTGCTATCACGTCGGACGGCGAGTTTGTCGAGAATCCGCGTCACTTGAAGAACGGACTCCGTAAGCTCCGAGTTCAGCAGCGCACCGTTACCCGCCGCAAAAAGGGTAGCAACAGGCGCAGAAAGGCCGTGAAGCTGGTCGCCAAAACCCATCAGAAAATCCGCCGTCAACGGCTGGACTTTCACCACAAGACAGCGAGGAAAATGGTCAATGAACACGACGTAATTGCACACGAAGATTTGAAGGTCAGTAACATGGTTCAAAGCAATTTGGCGCGGTCAATCAGTGATGCAGGTTGGTCGCAGTTTTTCACATTACTCGCTATGAAGGCTGAAAGCGCTGCTAGGCGAGTCGTCCCGGTTGCTCCTAACTACACGTCCCAACGCTGTCACCAGTGCGGGCATGCATGCCGGGAGAACCGACTTTCACAGGCCAGATTCAAGTGCGTCAGTTGTGGGCACGAGGCAAACGCCGACCACAACGCAGCTTTGAACATTCTGGATAAGGCCGGGGCACGGCCTTCAGGCGTCAACGGTAGCGGGGTATCGCATGCCGTCGTCTGAGAAGCCTCGCTCTTTAGAGCGGGGAGTTGTCACTTCTTCTTTTCCCTCCGCTCTCCCCGACCCCACTGGCCTCCTCGACCTCGATACCCGGCACGTCTGGCATCCTTTCACGCAGGCCCGCACCGCCCCGGAGCCGCAGGTCATCGTGCGCGGCGAGGGGCCCTACTTGTACGCGGCGGACGGAACGCGGCTGCTCGACATGGTGAGTTCGTGGTGGGTCAACCTGCACGGACACGCGCATCCGGCCATTGCCGGGGCCATCGCGCGGCAGGCGCAGGAACTCGAACACGTCATTTTCGCGGGCTTCACGCACGCGCCCGCCGTGACCCTTGCCGCACGCCTCGCCGCCGAGCTGCCGGGGCGCCTGAGCCGAATCTTCTATTCCGACAACGGCTCGACGGCGGTGGAAGCGGCCCTCAAAATCGCGCTTCAGGCGGGCTTCAACCGGGGCGAGACGCGCACCCGAATTCTGGCCTTCGAGGGCGGCTACCACGGCGACACCTTCGGCGCGATGAGCGCGGGAGCCACCTCGGGCTTCTACGCGCCGTTTCAGGACAAGCTCTTTCAGGTGGATTTCGTTCCCTATCCCGCGACCTGGGCGGGTGACCCGGAGGTGGAAGCGAAGGAATGGGCGGCCCTGAGCGCCCTCGACGCGCTGCTGGGCGACGATGTGGCGGCCATCGTGCTGGAGCCGTTGGTGCAGGGGTCGGCGGGCATCCGGATGGCCCGGCCCGCTTATCTCGACGAGGTGGTGCGGCGGGTGCGGGCGGCGGGCGGTCTGGTCATCTTCGACGAGGTGATGACGGGCTTCGGGCGCACCGGGCGGCTGTGGGCGGCGCGGCACCTGAGCGAAGCGCCGGACCTGATGTGCCTGAGCAAGGGCATCACCGGCGGGTTTTTGCCGCTGGGCGTGACCGCCGCCACCGAGGAGCTGTACCGCGCCTTCGGGGGCGACTCCTTCGCGCAGGCGTTCGCGCACGGGCACTCGTACACCGCCAACCCGCTGAGCTGCGCGGCGGCGCTGGCCTCGCTCGACCTCACACTCTCGCCGGAAACGGCGGCGAACTGGGAGCGCATCGGCGCGGCCCACGAACGGGCGCTGCCGGAACTGTCCGCACACCCGCATCTGGAGCGCGTGCGGCGCTGCGGCACCATCCTCGCCGCCGAGATTCGTGGGGCGGGGGAGTACGGCGGCAACGTCAGCCTCGAACTGCGGCAATTCTTCGCGGCGCGGGGGCTGCTGCTGCGTCCGCTGGGCAACGTGGTGTACCTGCTGCCGCCCTACGTCGTCACCGACGAACAGCTCGGGCAGGCCTACGCCGCCTTCCTCGACGCCGCGCAAACCTTCGGGCGGCCCGGATGAGGGAGACGTTGCAGGCGCGGCTGGACACCCTCGCCGCGCAGCACCGCGAGAGGCGGCTGCTCGACTGGACGCCCGACCCGGAACCGGGCTACGTGCGCTGCGGAGACAGGCGACTGCTCGACCTCGCCTCCAACGATTATCTCGGCCTGTCGCGGCAGCGGTGGACGCCCGACGCAGCTCACGAGTTCCTGAGCGGAACTGACCTGCAAGCACACGAACACGTCGTTCAGGACGCCCTGACCCGTTTCGGTGCGGGGGCGGCGCGGCTCATCACCGGCAATCATCCGGTTTATGGCCTGCTCGAGCGCGAACTGGCGCGGCTCAAGGGGCGGGAAGCGGCACTCGTGTTCAACAGCGGCATGGCGGCCAACTCGGGCGTGATTCCGGCGCTCGTCGGGCGCGGGGACGCCGTGTTCAGCGACGAACTCAACCACGCGTCCATCATCGACGGCGTCCGGCTCAGCCGCGCCGAGACGCATGTTTTTCCCCACCGTGACCTCGCCGCTCTGGAAAGACAACTCGCCGCCAGCCGCGCTCCCCACAAGCTCATCGTGACCGACGCGCTGTTCAGCATGGACGGCACCCTGGCCCCACTTCCCGAACTGGTGGCGCTCAAAAAGAAATACGGCGCGTGGCTAATGGTGGACGAGGCCCACACCGGCGGCGTGTACGGGCCGGGCGGCGCGGGGCTGGCCTGCGCCCAGGGAGTCGGCGCTGAGGTGGACGTGCTGATGGGCACCCTCGGCAAGGCGTACGGCAGTGTGGGCGCGTACATCGCCGGGGACAGGTTGCTCGTCCGGTATCTGCTGAACGCGGCCCGCACCTTCATCTTCACCACGGGGCTGCCCCCCGCCAACGTCGCGGTGAGCCTGCTCAACGTGCGCCGGGCGCAGGCGATGGACGCCGAACGCGCCCGCCTGCACGCGAATGCGGCCCGCTTCCGCGCGGCGCTGGCGGGGGCGGGCCTCGACCTTGCGGGCAGTGAAACCCAGGTCGTTCCGGTGGTGCTGGGCGCGGAGGACCTGACCCTGGCGCGGGCGGCCCGCTTGCGGGAACAGGGCTACGCCGCCGTCGCCATTCGCCCGCCCACCGTCGCCCCCGGCAGCGCCCGCGTGCGGTTTGCGCTGAGCAGTGTTCACCGCTGGGACGACCTCGCGGGGTGCCTGTCCGGGGTGCTGGCTCCTCGCCTGTGACCAGAGGCTGTCTGCCGTATCGCCTTCGGCCTTACCAGTGCTCGACCTCCTGCGCGACATCGTCGTCCTGGACGGCCACGTAGCGCCGGGTGGTGTCCACCGACGCGTGACCGAGAAAAAGCCCCACCCGCGTGAAATCGCGCGTGGCCTGGTACAGCCGTGTGCCCGAGTGCTTACGCGCCGCGTGAAAGCCGCGCCAGGGGTGCCCGGCGGTCCGAAACGCTTTGGCGGCCCGGTAGCTGGCCTGGCCGTAGTCCCAGTCGAAAAAGTGCCCTTCCGTATCCACGGGGAAAAGTTCGGCCAGTGCCTGCCGGACCCGCGCTCCCAGGGGCACCCGCCGGCCTTTTCCTCCCTTGCCCCGGACGACGAGCGTCTGGCCCTCGATGTCGCCCCGCCGCACGGCCAGGGCTTCGCTGACCCGCAGGCCCGCGTGCGAACACAGCAGGAGCAGGGCCGCCAGTCTGGGTTCGCAGCCTTCGAGTACCCCGCCGAGTTCCTGCATGTATGGAGGATTTTTCACGATGCCTGGGGTGGGGTCACCCGGGGCGTGTACGTCGTTCAGGGGGTGTGCTTCGGTGGCCCCTGCCCAGTGCAGTGCCCGGTAGAGCGCCCGCACCCCCGCAAGGTACTGGGCGACGGTGGAGGCGGCCAGTCCTCCGTGTTTGCCTCTGCCCTCGCTGGGCCGCCGCTGCAGGTGCGCCATGTAGCGGCTCCCGTCGCGCTTGCCGGGCCGCAGGAGCTGAACCCCACCGGTCTGCGCCCAGGGCACGAAGTCCCGCACGGCCAGGGCATAGGCTGCCAGCGTCTTCGGACTGGTGCGGGCGCCTTTGCGACTGGCGGTCGTCATATAGGCGAGCGTGACCAAGACCAGAGCTTCGGTGTCGTACTGTGCCGCCGCCTCGACAGCCCGGACGCGCAGGCTCTGGTCGGTCAGGTCAGCGTAGTGCAGGGCGCCTTGAATAGGAACGAGTTCGCCGGCCATGCCCATACTTTAAAACTAAGTCTGATTAGTATAAAACCTTGGAAGACTCTTCTGTCTATAAACTCGGTAGGTTAATTTAATTTATATGTAAGTGGTCTACTCAACACTGTTGGACAAAACATCCCGCATCGTCACTCAGCTGCTCTGCACCCTCCTTAACCGTGACCAAGCAAAACAAGTTGCAGACCAGATTTGCGGAAACAGTCTCACCACCATGAGCCTAGGCTCCAGCTCTTGCCCCAACGCCTATGCTTCTCCACTGAGCACTCCTTTTGTCTGGGAACGAAAAAAGATGTTGAGGCCGAGGCTTGGCTTATGAGTAGCGTGTCCCCAGCAACAGCGATCAGACCAGTGCTTTCATATATTAATCTATATCCACACCATATCTTCTTACGCAAAGTCGACTTGGAGCAATTCTCCGAATTCCGCGTGCGCCCTGACAGCACCGCCACCCGCTCCATTCTCTCCAAGTCCACTTGCAAGTCCGTTCGGAAAAAGAGTTTGGGCCTGCTCACCCTTTTTCCGAACGGTATGCGGTCTTCACGACCCTGGCCCCAGGACTCAGCGAATCTGTCCAAACTTGTTCTCGGGAATCAATTCGGCCAGGAGCGCGCGGATGGCGTCGGGGTCCGGATGAGCGGCATGCTGCGCGAGAAGCCGAAGTTGCCGGTCCATCTGTTCGGCATCGACGGGTGCAAGCTTGGCGCTGAAAATTTCCTTGTGGGTCGTGGCGTCGATGCCTTCGCTTGCTGTGAGAAGTTCCTCATAGAGCTTCTCGCCGGGGCGTACACCGCTGTAGACGATATCCACGTTCCTTACACCGGACAGGCGGATTACGTCACGTGCCAGGTCGGCGATCTTGACCGGGTCGCCCATGTTCAGCACGTAGACTTTGCCGTTTTCCGCCAGGCCTCCGGCTTGCAGCACCAGGCGCGAGGCTTCAGGAATGGTCATGAAGTAGCGCACCATTTCGGGGTGGGTGACGGTAATCGGGCCTCCTGACCGGATCTGGGCCATGAAAGTCGGAACGACGCTGCCCCGGCTGCCGAGTACGTTCCCGAAGCGCACCGACACGAACGCCTGCGTTTCACGGGCGCGGGCCGCTCCGGCAGAGACGACCATCTCGGCCACCCGTTTCGAGGCTCCCATGACACTGGTGGGGTTGACGGCCTTGTCGGTGGAGACGTTGACCAGACGGGAGACGTCAAATTCCAGGCAGAGCGCCACCACGTTCCGCGTACCGATGACGTTGTTCAAAATCGCCTCGGACGGCGTCTGCTCCATCAGAGGCACGTGCTTATGGGCCGCCGCGTGGAACACGACCTGCGGACGGTATGTTTCGAAGACCTGGCGAAGGCGGGCCTCATCGCGCACGTCACCGATCAGCCCAATCTGCTTGAGATTCGGGCAGGTGCGCGTCAGTTCCTGCTGAATACCGAAAATGCTGTTCTCGCCACGGCCGAAAAGCAGCAGTATGGCTGGCTCGTATCGGCTGATCTGCCGCACGAGTTCCGAGCCGATGCTGCCGCCCGCCCCGGTCACGAGAATCACTCGGCCTTTCAGATAGTCGGCGATTTCTGTGGTGTTCAGGTGAACGGGGGGACGGCGCAGCAGGTCTTCCAGGTTCACGTCACGAATCTGGTTGATATTCACATTCCCGGACAGGATTTCAAACACACCGGGGATGATGCGGTAACTCACCTGAGATTCGCGGGCCAGGTCTATCACCCGCCGTATGAAGTCGCCGGCGACCGACGGAACAGCGATGAGGACCTCGTCGGCATCCTCGCGGGCAGCAATGGCCGGCAAGCTCGAGACTGGCCCGAAGACAGGAAGTCCCACCACCCACTGCCGCTGTTTTCCTGGGTCGTCGTCGAGAAAGCCGATGGGCCGGAGACCGGCTTCAGGGTGACGCTGCATTTCGCGGGCAATCAATGACCCGGCGCTGCCGGCACCGACGATCAACACGCGCTTTTGGGTGGTCGCGTCGCGGCTGCGGACGCGCTCGGCAAGAAGTCGGGCGAGGATGCGGGCCGCGCCCATCAGGAGAAAGCCCAGCACACCGGCAAGCAGCGGCACACTGCGGGGAAGTTGCAGCCAGGACTGGAAGACGAAGCCAGCAGCAAACATGAGGAGGGTCGAGACGGCCGCTGCGCGGGCCAGCATCAGCAGGTCGGGGACGCCGACGCGCTGCCAGGTTTGCCGCGGGAGACGGTAATGCCACGCCAGCAGCGCCATGACGCTCCCATTGAGCAGCATGTAACCGAACACATTGAGCGGAATCCCCAGGTCGATCAGGGAAGGTTTGCGAAAAGCGTAGGCCAGCAACGATGCGAGCACCCACAGCCCGACATCAAGCAGGAATTTGGTGGCAATGAGATTCATAACGGTGGAGTGCTCAGGGCCTCTGGGCCTGCGCCATTACCGCGTCGACCGCGTCCGCCATCCGGTGCATATCCTTTTCAGACAGCGTCGGATGCACCAGGAACATCAGCGAGGTCTCGCCGAGTTCACGCGCCACAGGCAGGCGATCTTTTGGGCCATAGCCAGCGTCGGTGAAGGCCTTCTCCAAGTAGATCTCGGAGCAAGAGCCGCTGAAGCACGGCACGCCCTGCGCGGTGACAGCGTTCATGATCCGGTCGCGGTCCCAGCCCTCGGCCAGTTGCTCGGGGCGCACGAACACGTAGTACTTGTAGTACGAGTGGTGAATGTCGTCGCCAGGAACCGTGAGGCGCAGAGCAGCATGTTTGCCGAGCCGCTCAGTGAGGACTTGCGCGTTGGCTCTGCGGCGTTCGATCCAGTCCGGCAATTTGCGCAGTTGCAGGCGTCCGATGGCGGCCTGAACTTCCAGCATGCGCCAGTTCGTCCCGAAGGACTCGTGGAGCCAGCGGAAGCCGGGGGCGTGCTCACGGTTGTAGACCGCGTCGTAGCTCTTGCCGTGATCCTTGTACGCCCAGGCCTTCTTCCAGACCTCGGTGTCGTTCAGGGCGAGCAGGCCACCCTCGCCACCGGTCGTCATGATCTTGTCCTGGCAGAACGAGAAGGCTCCGGCATGGCCGATGCTGCCCACCGGTTTGCCCTTGTAGAACGCACCGTGTGCCTGGGCGCAGTCCTCGATCACGATCAGGTCATGCTCGCGCGCCAGCTCCATGATCGGGTCCATGTCGCAGGGCCACCCGGCGAGGTGAACAGGAATGATCGCGCGGGTCTTGGCGGTGATCAGGGGCCGGATGGTGTCGGCCGTGATGTTCTGGGTCACCGGATCAACTTCGGCAATGACCGGGACGCATCCGCGCATCACGGCAGCGCTGGCCGAAGCGATGAAAGTGCGCGTCGTGGTGATCACCTCGTCCCCTGCCCCGATGCCGAAGGCATGCAGGGCCAGTTCCAGGGCCAGCGTGCCGTTGTGCAGGGCGATGGCGTGCTTGACGCCCAGGTACTCGGCATATTCCCGCTCGAGCTCACGCGCCTCGGTGCCGGTCCAGTAATTCACTTTTCCGGATTGCAGGACCTGCGTCACCGCTTGAATTTCGTCCGGTTCAAAGACCGGCCAGCCACGAAAAGGAGCGTGTGTCGCCATATTTCTCATAGCATACGCCTTCTCGAGTCAGTTGTATGGAAAACAGCACACCCCGTTCAGTCGTTCTGCCACCCTGTGGGGCGCTCCTTGATGACCTTGGCCGGGGTACCCACCGCCGTGATGTTCGCTGGGAGGGAGCGCGACACCACTGCCCCTGCGCCCACAATGCTCCATTCGCCGACAGTGACGCCGGGGATGGCACTGGCCTCGGTTCCGAGGAAGCTGCCCTCGCCCAAGTGAACACCGCCAGTCAGCCGTGAGCCGGGGGCCAGGTGAACGTAGTCCCCAACAGCGCAGTCGTGGCCAATGCTGCAGCCCGTGTTAGCGATAACGTGCCGTCCCAGGGTGGCCTGGGCCTGCACGACCACGCCGGCCATCACGACGGTTCCTGGCCCAAGTCGCGCAGAGGGAGAGACCCAGCTGAACGGATGAACGAGTGTAGCCCAGGTAACGTGCTGGAAGCGGCCGTCTATAACCTGCCGAAAGCAGTTACTGCCGACAGCAATGATGGCGTGGACGTCCGGGGTGTCGGGAAAACTGGCGATTGGCCCCGTCACGGTGTAGTCGAGCACACCAGGATGCTCCTCGAACTGATCGTCGTAAATACCCGCAATGTTACGGCCAGCCGCGTGTGCCAGTTCTACGATTACCTTTGCGTGACCGCCTGCGCCGATTACGTGGAGGTCAGGGGTCATGAGGGATGAGTTCCCTTGAATCTAGGCGCGGTGGCTTCGCCATCAGCATTGATGCCGTCGCGGTTCAGGACTTTTTTAAGGGTCATCAGCAGAATCTTGAGGTCCAGGGCAAAGCTGCGGTTTTCGACATACCACATGTCATGTTCAAACTTTTCTTCCCAGGATAGGGCATTGCGGCCGTTCACCTGTGCCCAGCCGGTCAGTCCGGGGCGAACTTCGTGGCGGCGGGCCTGGCGTTCGTTGTAGAGCGGCAGATACTCCATGAGAAGGGGGCGCGGCCCAACGAGACTCATATCGCCCTTCAGGATGTTCAGCAGCTCGGGCAGTTCGTCCAGGCTGGTGGAACGTAGGAACTTCCCGAAGGCAGTGAGGCGCACAGCGTTCGGAAGAAGCTCACCGTCAGGCCCGCGCTCATCGGTCATGGTGCGGAACTTGTACATGGTGAAGGGCTGTCCAGCCAGTCCAGGCCGGACTTGTTTGAACAGCACCGGGGAGCCGAGCTTGTATCTAATCAGTCCTGCCAGCCCCAGCATAGGCAAGCCGAGGAGCATGAGTCCCAGGCCCGAAAACAAGATATCCATCACACGCTTTTCCGGGTGCTGTGTGCCCAGCTCCCGCCAGCGCAGCAACTCGTCATAGTAATCGGCCCAGCGTTCCTGCACACGTTGCGGACTGAAGTGTTCCATGACCCACTGGAGACCCGCCTCGCCCCGGCGGCGAGCTTCGGCAGGGTCTAGCAAGGCCGTAATCAAAGCAGAAGCAAGGGCGTCCGGGTCTCCAGCGGGCACATACCAGCCGGTCAGCCCGTCCTTTACCAGGTCGTGTGCTTCAGCCGTATTTGTCATTACCAGAGGAAGGCCAAAGGCTGCACCTTCCAGGGCCATCGTCGAAAAGCCTTCATGGCAGGCGGGGAACGCCATCACAGTCATCAGGGGGTAGTAAGGCGACACATCAGGCACAAGCCCTGCACGGATAACTCCCGGGGTCTGCTCAATAAGTTGGCGTACTTCAGCAGCTCCCGGCGCATCTTCTTCATAGTCTCCTACCAGGAGGAGGGCAGCGTCGGGCACCTGCAACTGCACCCGCTGGAATGCGTGTATAAGCTCAGGGATTCCCTGAGTACGCGCTAACCGGCCTACAAAACCGATAACCGGACGGTCTTTCGACAATCCCAGTTGATTGCGCTGTGTGGCTGTAAGCTCCGGGGCCATGGGCGGCAATGGACGAACACCAGTAACGCCTAGGACAACCGTCTTATGGACCGGAATGAGGCCCAGTTCATGCGCCCGCTTCTGCAGGCTCGGACTCACACAGACGACCCGGTGTGCACAGGCAATGGCGACTCGCTCGGCCACATGGTAACGGCGGCCCTGACGCCCCTGTACGGCTTCAGACTGTAGACCTTGCAGGGTATAGACAGGCACTCGCGCTGCCACACCTGCAAGCCCGCCGATGAGTCCAGCTTTGAGGGTGCTGACATTCGTTATCGTAGGCTGGAAACGCCGAAGCGCGAGGTACATCGCTCCCAGGGCCTTTACGTCAGCCTTAATATTGATTTCCTGCTCTATAGGCACTGGGAGAATGGAGTTCTCTTCTTGGCCGGTAAACTCCTGCATCTGGCCTGCTGTCATGGGCGGGGCACTCACCGCAGTTCGCCATCCCCGCTTTGCCATAAGAGCCACTTGCCCCCCCAGAGCAATGAGGCCAAGAGATGAAGTCACGGTATACAGAATGGCTTTTTCGTATCTTCGCATGCTTCAGGTTGCCCACTGTATTTTCCAGGACCACTCGTTCTTGCCTTCCTCCCAGGTCACCACATCGGCAATGCCGCGCCTCAAAGAAAGTTGGGGCGTCCACTCCTCTATCGTCTGGCCTCGTGGAGCGTTGGCTAAATCTCCAGCAGAATCATCCGGCCAGTTTTTTCTTATAACGTGCAGTGGCATTTGACTCACCTCTATAAAAGTATCCACAAATTCTCAGTAGGTGACAACTTCACTTTCAGCCGCTCCTGGCGGGCAAAAAGCCTGGATTAACACCTCTAGGACCGCCATGAACTGTTTGGGTTTCCACCGTAGGGCATCCACAAGATGCTGAGCACCGTGCCGCACCAGACTGACCGCTCTCCGACCATGCTTCAGAACGGGGATGGGCCAGGTCTGGCTCAGCCAGACCCCCAGGCGCAAACAGAACATCCAGGCCAGTGTCACCAGTCCGAAGAGTCGCTGTAGACGGTTCCTTTCCGTCATTCCAGTCCGCTCCAGGTCGAAGCCTCGCTTCTTGAAACTGCTGAAGGTGCACTCAATCGACCAGCGCTGCTTGTAGAGCTTCCAGGTCTTCCGAGCGCTGAAATCCGTGGCGATGATGACGAGGTCACCTACAGGTGACCTCGTCGCGACCACCCGCATCAACTCCCCGAACACGAACACCTTTTCGCCAATCTCGTGAAAATGACCGTGCTGGACGTGCCCAAACCATTCTTTCCCATTCATGTCGTCCAGCATGTCGGTCTGTCGGATACGAATTGCCCTTCGGATACCATGCCGACGAAGAAAGCGGAACCATTCCGCGCCGATGAACTCCCGATCGGCCACCAAACCCAGCCAGCGTTTCGCTGGCAAGGCCCGAAGGAGCTTCAACACTAGCCACATTCGGGCGTATGTGTGACTGTTCCCAGAGTCATCAAGAGGCACCCAAATCAGGGGCAGGGTGAAGCCGTGAACCACGGCTCCAAGCACCAGAAAGTTGATGGGCGTCTCCCCGTGCTCCCAGTTGGTGCGGTCCAGACTCAGCAAAACCTTCCCCGGTGGAAGATGGACGACGAGCAGAGCGATGAAAAAGCCCATATCCAGCTGCTCATCCCGGAAGGTGCGGTCTGCTCGTCTCTGTCTTGCCCTGCGGGGTACTCATCCCCGGCATATGGGCACTCAGGTCGTGATGATTGACGCTTCTCGCGGCAATCATCGCCAAGAGGACATCGATGAGCCGCTGGAGCGTGTCGACGCGGAGGTGACTGGCGTGCGTTTTGAAGTGCCGGGTAAGTGCGGTAGCCTGCTGGACAGCGGATTCTGTCGATTTCACACTCCCAGGAAACCGCGAACAGTCAGCCCCATCAAGCTTGATGGGGCTGACTGTTGGTTTTCTCCGTCTGGGACGAGGCCAAACTGAAGTTGTCACCTACTGAGGAGCGGTTTACGCCTGCGCCTGGGTAACTGCTCAGCAGGGTGACTTCCGGGAGTCGATTGGGTAAGGTGGACCATCAACGAGACTCCCTGCCCAAACTGTGAACGACTCGAGGCACGTATCCGTGAACTCGAAGAGCAGATTGCGGCCCTCCTGAAACGCCTTCAAGAGCTTGAAGGACGTCAGGCCAAGACCAGCCACACATCCAATCAGCCACCCAGTCAGGACAAACCCTGGCAGCCCAAGAGTGAGCGCCAGAAGACCGGCCGGTCTTCTGGCGCTCAGCCAGATCACCCCGGCACGACCCTCAAGATGTCAGCGCATCCCGACCACACGGTCCATCTCCCTGTCACGGGACACTGCGGCTGCGGACAGGTCTGGGGTGACGTTCCAGTCGAAACTCAGGTCACTCGGCAGGTCCATGACCTCCCAGCGTGGCAACTTCAGGTCACCGAATACCGCGCCGACGTCAAAATCTGTCCTGGCTGTCATCACCGGCAACGAGCACCCTTCCCAACGCACGTTACGGGTCAGGTGCAATACGGCCAACAGGTCCACGCCTTGACGGTATATCTAAACGTGGCGCACTTCGTGCCCCTCGAACGCACCAGTGAGATTCTGCAGGCTCTCTGCAGGGCGCGACCCAGTGATGGCACCATCGCTCTTAACCTCAACCTCGCGGCCGATCGGCTGCAGGACTTTGAGTCGCACCTCCGAACGGCACTGACGCAGCAACCGGTGCTGCATGCAGATGAGACCGGCAGCCGAGTGAACGGGAAGCTGCAATGGATGCATGTCGTGAGCTGCGCGCAGCTCACGTTCTACGGCCAGCATGCCCGGCGTGGCCGCGCAGCCCTAGAGGACATGAAGATCCTGCCGAAGTACAAGGGCATCCTGGTCCACGACGCCTGGAGCTCATACTTCAAACTCCCGGCACAGCATGCGCTGTGCGGTGCCCATCTGCTGCGGGAACTGCGAGGATTGGCCGAACACCATGGGCAGGTCTGGGCTGGGGACCTCCGGGAAGCGCTGAGGACGGTGTATCACGAGCTCAAAGCTGGGACGCTAAGCCCAGAGGCCCGCACGGCGTTTGAACGGCGATTTGATGAACTGCTCGAGGAGGGCTTGCTGGCCAATCCGGCCGCGCCGCCCGTTCCAGGGCGGCGCGGTCCGACGAAGCAGTCACACGGGCGGAATCTGGCGTTACGGTGCCAGCAGCACCGCTGCGCGGTGCTGCTGTTCCTGCATGATCGCCGGGTACCGTTCGATAACAATCAGGCGGAACGGGATGTGCGGTCCTGGTGCGTGAAACGCAAGGTGTCTGGGGGCTTCCGGTCTGCAGAGGGCGGGCAGAATTTCGCTCGGATCAGGAGCTATATCTCCACGTTGCAGAAGCAGGGTCGCAGCGTCTGGGAGGGCCTGGTCAGCGTGTTTACTGGTGACGTGCTCATGCCCAACTTCAACCCCTGAGCTCGCCCTGCTGAGCAGTTACGCGCCTGGAATAGAAGAAGGCGACCCGGAGGTCGCCTTGATTCATTCAATATAGGGCGGTATTCAGGCGGGGTCAACCCTATGCGGCCGAATCGGCGGAGTCCTGTTTTTTCCTGTCCAGGACGCGTTTGACCTGCACGGCACTCCAGGGGCCGCCCTGGCGGGTGCGAAAACCATGCGCGTCCAGCTGCGCCGCGACGGCTCGTAGGCTGAGCCCCTGAGCGCGCAACGCACCCGCATACGCCGCCACAGGTCGCATGTCAGCGACCGCCCGTGCTCTCGAAGTCGCGGCGCCCGCCAGGCGGGCTTCAGTGGTGAGGTTCTCCGGTTTGCCGAGCTTCAACCCACGAGCTTTCCGCGCCGCCAGCGCTGCTTTCGTGCGGGCGGAGATCAGTTGGGCTTCGCGCTCGGCGACGGCGGCCATGACGTGGATGGTGAGGTTGTCGGCTTCGGGCATGTCGACGGCGACGAAGCGGACGCCGGATTCCATGAGGCTGGCGACGACGGCGACGTTGCGGGCGAGGCGGTCGAGCTTGGCGATGAGGAGGACCCCACCAACTCGGCGGGTGTGGCCAAGGGCGGCTTCGAGCTGGGGGCGCCGGCGCTTCCTCGTGCCGGTTTCGATCTCGGTGAATTCGAGGACGACCTGAAGGTCCTTACTGCGAGCGTGAGCCAGAACGGCAGCCTGCTGAGCTTCGAGACCCAAGCCGCTCTGACCTTGTTTGGCGGTACTGACTCGGTAGTAGGCGACGGCGGGGGTGGGCACGGGGGTATGTTACAGGACTGATCGGACCGTTAGTGAACTGTAACAAAGGACGGCGGCTCAGAACAAAGGCACTGATGCCCACTTTGCTGAGTTGAGGTGTCGGCACCCCAACGCTCCGTGCTCGGAGAAAGCTGAGTTCTCCTAAGCCCGGAAATCATCTGACGACCCGCATCTCGGTGATGCCGCTTACCAGGGCACAGCAGATCGGGCTGTGATCATTCGGCTGCTCTGATCACGCAGCGCGCAGGCGTGCAGCCAGCAGCGCAGCAGGACGGCGTAGCTCTGGCCACTCACGGCGATCTACCTCGAGCCGTTGCAGCTGAGCTGCGAGA
Source organism: Deinococcus wulumuqiensis R12 (assembly GCF_011067105.1). NCBI lineage: Bacteria > Thermotogati > Deinococcota > Deinococci > Deinococcales > Deinococcaceae > Deinococcus > Deinococcus wulumuqiensis. The sequence continues at coordinate 35,090 of NZ_CP049359.1, forward strand.
ACCTGCAGGCCACCGTGGCGTCCATTCTCAGCGCGCCATGCCTGCCAGATGAGGCCGCAGTACCAGGCGTGACTGTGCTGGTCATCTAGAGAACGAGCCAGGACGGATCCCAGAATATTGACTAGGGCCGCACGCCTGGATGCGGGGACCTGAGTCAATACCGGGAGCACGTATACCACGTCCTGAACGCTATGGATGGCCGGGTTCAGCTCATCTGGCGCGATTTGTGCGTGGTCAGTGTGTAACGGGTGGTCTGTGGTTACGCTTCCTGGTGTAACGGCCCAGCGCTGTAATTGTCTATGTAGTTCCTCCTGTACGGTTTCCCTCATAGGAACCTGTGACCCCGCACTATGTGAATCAGTGTCCAGTACATCCGCCGCCGCCTCTGATTGCCAGCGCTGCCGGGCATTACGAATGGCGTTGTACGCTGTGCGGCCTGCCTGGCGGTCCGCGTCCAGGTCACGGTATGCCCGTTTGTAATCGGCATATCGCAACCGCGCGGTATGTCCTGGTACCAGCCGCACCGCGTATAGAGTGCCGTCCACAACAGTGAGGCGTCGTCCCTCCCGATTGGTCATGCTGGTGTAGTGGAGTGCCGCTCGTACAAACCCCGCCTCCTGCAGCTGCGCCGTCCATCGGCGCAGTGTGTTGTCGCTCACCCCCAGGGCTGCCGCGAGCAGTTCGGCAGAGAGGTGCAGGATAATCTGCCGAGGTGGATGTCCGGTTCGACTGTAGAGGTGGGGACAGGTGGCCAGTCGAGTGCGGGCCAACGTGTCCAGTCGCGCAGCTAAGGCCGCGGCACCAGCCGTGCCCGCACCTCGCCCGCGTTTAGGACGAAACTGCTTAAGGTCTAGCAGCTCAGCGAGAGGGGCGACAGGCTGCAACTGGCGATGCACTCTAGGGGATGGTCGTCGGTTTAGTGCGGTCTCCAGCTCATCTAGGGTCACCATCCATGCTGGCGGTTCGGACGGAGCCGGCCCTTCCTGATTCAGTGAGTGAGGCCTGTCTGGCTCCGTCTGGTCTCGTGAAACTCCATGATCTGCACCGAGCCCAGCGGTCAGCGACACCATGGCGAGAAACTCGTTAGCGCGCTGCGTTTGGCTGGGTGTCAGAGGCGGCAGTCTCCCGCCTTGGCTCATAACATCATCTGCAATGGACATGTCGGGCTCCTCTTGAAAAAAAAGGGGCGCTACGGGTAACATGCCTTGACAACTGTAGGCACATTTCCGTCTCTCTGGACTCCCGTTGGCGCGGGAGTCGACTTTTTTGCTTGTTGAAACCTCGCTGAGTTCCCGATCCTCCTTGCTTCTACCCTACGTGCCCGAGGGTGCATTTCTCAAACCCCCGCTCGACCGCACGCCACAGAGCCCCCGTTGGTGATCTTGGTCTGTTCTCGTTGGTGATCTTGGTCTGTTTGATGGAAATCGCCGTCTGGGACGTAAAAAAATAGATAGGAAAATCCGTATAGACAAATATCTTAATTTTACCTTAATACCTCTACCTGCCAGACTGATCGCATGAGTCCGGCGTTTGTATGGCCTGGGAGGCACCGATGAGGTCGGTGCCAGCAGTTACCTGTACCTCTTGAAGGAAGGCCACTTGCTGATCGACGCTGGCGCGCGCCCCGGCGCCCTCGGCGACGCCGCCCTGCCGCAGCTCGGTCTGCTGAGTGAGCATCCACCCACAGCGATGATCCTCACGCACGCGCACCTGGACCATGTCGGTGACCTGCCGGTGGTCATCCGCCGCCATCCCAGGCTACATATCTATTGCACTGAAGCGACCGCCCGCATTGCCACGCTCGTGCTCGCGGACACCCTCAAGGTCAGCGCCGAGCAGGGCTTCCCCATGTTCTCTCCAGGTGAGATGAAGCGTGCGCTCGAGCGCTTACGCCCCATCCCTTACTTCCGGGAAATCACCGACCACGGCTTCGCGTTCACTCTTTTTCCTTCGGGACACCTGCTTGGAGCGGCCAGCGTTCTGATTGAAAGCGGAGGGCGCACGGTCTTCCACACCGGCGACGTCAGCAATACCGATACCCCGGTGGTCAGTGCCGCCTGGCTTCCGGCCCAGGTGATGGCAGTGGACGCGGTGGTCTCAGAGAGCACGTACGGCGACACGCTCCTGCCAGCCAGCAAGGAGCAGGTGCGTACTTTCGTACAGGCCATTGGGGAAACCTTATGTACTGGCGGCCGCGTCCTGATTCCCTCGTTTGCCCTGGGCCGGGCCCAAGAGAGATCACCCAGATCCTTCAGACCGGCATGGCCAGTGGCCTGCTGCCCCATGTCCCCATCCACCTTGACGGCCTGACCCGTCAGATGACCGAGGCCTATGAGGAGATGCTCCCGCTTCTACCCCAGACTCTGCAAAACAGGCAGAGATCGAGCGGGCAGCCTGCTTTCCTGAGTGGC
>NZ_CP049359.1:50000-92500 GCF_011067105.1 Deinococcus wulumuqiensis R12
GATGTGCAATTGCGGTCACAGCCAGGCATTGGGGCGCATTGGAACGTGGTCTTGCTGACCCTGAACCTCTGTCGCCTTGAGGCCCTGCGAGCAGCAGAGGGCGGACAGAATCTGGTGTTCAGTCTCGAAGACATGAAACGCAGGGCGTATAACGCCCTGCTGGCCCAAGTGATTTTGTCCAAGTTGGATCTCTCGGCCCGCTTTGAAGAATTAGAACATCTGCCGTCCAGTCCGCTAAATTTCGGCCTCAAAGCCGCCTAAAACTGCACGAACCATTGTCAAATAGGGAGTCACTCTTTTCTTGATGTTGCTCGGGACGACATAAACCGTTCCCACATCAGGCAAATCATTGGATGGTGCTGATGCTTGAACCGCACTGTCGGCGGGTAACCCCGCATCGCCTGCGGTGAACGAATCTGATTGTTCCCACGGTCTGCGAGCAGGCTGACTGTAAGCGCTCCGAAGTGTAGCGTGGGCCTCCGCAACGGTATAAGGCTCATGCTGCCCCTTTGCGTTGGTGGCAGGCACCTGAGCGACGTAATTACCCATAACGGCTCCCGACTCGATCTCGCTATACCCATTGTCCCGCAACTGGCAAGCCAGCCACATCCCAGCATTGTTCCTTCCTTCACCCTGAACATGCCGCAGGGCGCGTTCAAGGATTAGTTCTGCCGGAACCCTATTGCCAGAAGGAACAAAGTGCTGTCTCACCGGGCGACTGGGTGCGGGTGAAGTTACTGGGCGCTGAACTTGTATCAGACCGAGGTAGGCCGCCAGCTCTTCAGGGAGGACAGCCACGTCGTCCAGGTCGTCAAAGGAGCGCAGTTGTTGATAGGGGCCAGAATTATTCCTGCTGGGTGGCAGGATGGCGTAGCCACCGTCCGCCCGGATGTCCAGACCCGGCCAGCGTTCCCCGAGTTCGTGCTTGGCCTTGCTGTTAAGCGTCTGAACGGAAAAGCCAGGATGCTTGAGGTAGACGTGATAGCCGCCGCTGCCTGTCCTCGCGTGGGGATTGAGGCCAAGCGCCTTCATGAGGGCAACGCCCTGCTCCCCATCAAAGTCAAGAACCACAATGCCACTTATCGCACCAGTGACGAGTGCAACCCCTTTTCCTACCTCCCTTGCGAACCATTTTTTGACCTGTTCCTGCGTTGGACGCTCTGTTTGCAGGAGCTTCCAGGCGGCTTTCGTTTCACCATCGATAAGCTGGGTATGTCCCGTATCTTTAAGCGCCTGATGAGGCCGCTTATCCCACTTCCCGCCGCTGTTGACTGGAAGGATGCTCCAGCCCAGCTCGAGATATGACAGGGCCGCAGCCAGGAGGGAGTTCGCAGAGGGGGCGGGCATGCGGACATTCTTTCAGGCGGGGTGTCGCGGCAGCGGTGCACCCCGGCCTTAACTCTTTAATTCGTTAACTTATTAGTCTGGCGACTTGCCGTCTGGGTGGGCAAAAAACCCACACAAACTACTCAATGGCCCTGCACAAACTACTCAATGGCCCTGCACAAACTACTCAATGGCCCTGCACTCACCCCTCCTGAAGCCTCTGCGTTTTTTCCAGCTTGCGGATGCCTAAGCTCACCTTTGCAGCCAGGAAGCGGTCATGCCACCCCCGGCCCATAGCGTTGTAGTCGTCTAAATCCTGCACTGTGAGGTTAAAATCGCCATGCTGACGGAGTACCTCCATCGCTTCAGTGAGGTAATTGCGGACACGCTGAGCGTTTGACCCGAGTCGCTTGAACTCGCCGGGGGTGATGATATTGGCCCGTTCAAGGAGGTCTGCGACTCGGGTATTCAGGGTGGAACCGCCGTGCCGCTCAGCATTGATTCTCTCCCAGATAGAAAGGCTCGCAGCCAGTTTCAGGGCAATTCGGTTGACCTCATTTCCCTTGCCGCTGGTATCAAGCCGCAGAATGCCACTGGGAATGTACTGGCGATACTTAGCCATCTGTGTGGTCTGCCACCAGAGGCCGGGTTGCAAGACGAGCGAGGTATAAATCGGTGCGTTGTTGTCCGTCAGGAGAACTTGGTAGGCGTCAAGGGCGTCCCCGGCATTCAGCTCCTCGAAGGCTTCAACCTTCCAGTAGGGAACACGACCAATAAGTTTTTCTCGCTTAGACTTTTTAATTTCGTAAGCTTGGATAAGGCAGCTTTGCAGCATGAGTACGCGGCGGTAAATCTCTCTGAGGGTGCCACGGTCATAGGCACCGCGACTGTCTATTTTCTTGTAACCCAGTCGGTCTGCTGCGTCGCGCAGGTCATATCTCAGAAGTGGCTGTGCTCCCCCAATGCGGTAGGCTTGGTCAGTCAAGTCAAGATGAATCTTAAGAAGTGCTGCACCCTCTTCCTTCATCGCAAGCAAGTCGTTCGTCATCTTTGACAATGTTTCCTCGGGATTAGACGTGAGTTGCAAAGCAGCAGTCTGTACCGGCTGACTTGGCTCGACCCGCGAAATAAGTTGCAGTTCAGAGTTTGTGTCCGGGCTTCGCCTTATTTCTTCTAACTCTACGCCAGGAGTGATAAGAAACCTCCGCATTGTGTCCGCAATGGGATGCGTAGCGATGGCAATCCTTTCGTATCTTCTGTTGCTAATGACCTGCTGTTCTATTTCCCACCATGAAGGACAGATTTCTGCAAGCCCATGTTGCCACGTCCAGCTCGGTACACGTTCTGGAAGCTGGATGGGATTTTCTGCCTGCACTGGTAAGGCAATGCGTGATAGCCGGAACATCTCTCTCAGAATGACTTTAGTAAGAGCGTCTATCTGGGATTTTTCTACTTCACCATCAAAATCTACGACGGCCACTCTTGCAGCAGCCTCGGCTCGCAGGGTTGCGGGTAGTGGGCCTTTTGGATGCTGCATCTCTATAACTTTCTTAGCAGAACCCTGTTTTATTTTAAGCTGCTGCCGGACTTTGTCCCAAGTTGACCAAGAGATGGACTGCGAATTCTCGATTGCCCACTTTTGAGCAATTGCGTTTAGGAAGCCAAGCTTGAGCTGCTCCTCTACTGGAAGGAGTAGCTCGTTGTCAGCATCTTTGTAGAGGACAGCAATATCGGGCCTTGAGGCTCTGAGTTCATCCACTGTGTACTGCTTGTAGAGGATTGACAGGTTGCCCTGCCTAAATTCTTCAAGCTGTCTTAGCTTGTCAATCGGGTCGTACTCTATGTTCCAAACCTCATATTTGTGACGCTCGAATAGGAAATCTGCGACGGCTTCGGCCTGCGCCGCAACAGAGGGGAAGGGGGGAGGTGGCTCGTTGTAGACGATGACAGAGCCTATGCGTATCTCACTTTTCCCAACTGCTTGCTGACTTCCTTTGGACACTCCTGCCACCGCCTATGGTATGAATTTAAGCCGCTAAAAAGTCAGGGGCTGATTTTGCTTGCTATGCATTTTTCGGAACCCTAAACTGCACATAGAGGTGAACGGGGTCTTCCCAGAAGGCATATCCGTTCTCAAGAGTTACTCCGAATATCGAAATATGCACCCTTCTTAATTGATAGGGCATGTCTTGCCGTTGTAACTCCACCTCACGACTTCACTGGAGGAATCTATGCTTATAAGAGTCCCGCATGATGAGGCAACAAGATGAAAGCTACAGTTGTGATTAGTCCGAGTTTGCACCGCTGGCACCTGGTCTACCCTGATTTTCTACCGACTGTTCTGGCCCGTGCTGGGCAGGTCATCACAGACGAGCAGGTGGATTGGGAGGTTGTGGAAAGTGAACACCCCTACCTCTGTCAGGATATTGACTTCGAGTTACAGCACCCGGCACAGCGGCCTTTAGGAGGGCAAGTGGACTGGCAACTATCAGGCTGCGTGACGGCAGCATTGATTGCTTTGCGAGTGCTTACTGAGTTGGAAGGAGTGAGGGGATTCCAGTAGCGTTTGCCACAGGAGGACTCAGCGGCGAGAGGGGTGAATCTGAATTTCAGCGTCAGGGAAGGAGGCGATGAGCTTCAGTTCACCCCCGAGTGCCCGGACATACTCGCGCAGGGTACTTAGGAACATGTCTTCTCTGCCCTCAATTTTGGAGATGGCGGCCTGCTCTTTTTCCAGCACTTCGGCCACAGCGGATTGGGTCAGGTCACGGGTTCTACGCAGTTCGGCCAAGTCCATCTCTAGCTGTAGGGCTTCTGTACGGGCGTCAATGCGGGCCTGACGCTCGGGGGACATCTGGGCTTTGAGGTCACTCCACTTTTTTGCCATCCTGGGCCTCCTTTTCAAGAACCTCTAGGTGAATGTCGTACAGGTCATCGGCGGTGGGAACGTAAGTCTCGTACCAGCGGCCCTGTCCTGTTTTGTCGCCACCAATCAATAAAATGGCGTTTCGGAGCGGGTCGAAGGCGTACAGAATTCGGTAGGGTCGCCCAGCGTGCTGAATCCTGAGTTCCCGCATGTGCGAGTGCCGGGAAGTGGAGATGCCGCTGCTGTGCGGGAACTTCAGATTTGGCCCATCGTCCTGGAGGAGGCAGACCACAGCGGCAATGGCGTCTTGTTCATCCTCAGTGAGGGCTTCCTACCACGCTTCCAGTTCGTCGGTGTATTCCACCTCCCACTGTGCTGAATCTGCCAAAGTATTCCCCCTAGAGAATATGCCTTGAAAAGCATTATATCTGTTTTGTCCACAGGGTCAGGTCACGGGCGGGGTTTTTAGGAGGCTGCAAGACGGCTGAGATAGCAAGGGGAGAGTCACTTTCTCTCTGGAGGGTCAATGGGTTCAAGCCTGATGCGGAGGCCAAGAAAGTCCAATAGCTCGCGCCCTGTCTCAGTAAATAGACTGCGCTTTCCGTTGAAATAAGGATTGACGGACTGCCGGGATACACCTTTATGAGCCGCGAAATCCGCCTGAGTTTTCCCACTTCGGCGCATCGCATCCTCTATTTGGTTCTTCAATTCGGCCTCTATATCCCTCACCTCCTTACGCTATCAATGGTAAATCTCTCTGTTTGACAAGTCAATCCCAATGTTTTACATTCAAGATACCAAGAAGCTCCGCCTGACTTTTAGCGGAGCTGGGGGAGCTTTTTGGGAAACCAATTGAAGGAGGCTTCCCGTGAAGTCTACTGTTACTACCTCTACCTACAAAACTGGTGGAGCCAGCTGATGAGCGGCCTCCAACGCCAGACCCTCGCAGCCTCGCTGGTCACGTCTGCCCTGGGCCGTCAGCCCGTTGTTGCCGTGCCAATGACCTTCATCCACCTGTTACCTGATTGCACCGCTGCGACGTTTCTGGCTCAGTGCTGCTACCTCTCCGAGCAGAGCGACGATCCCGAAGGTTGGTTTGAACGTAGTCACGCACAGTGGCGCTCTGACCTTTGCCTTTCACCAGAGCAGGTACGGCGCTGCGTCCGTGACTGCGCTGGAATGGTGGAAGTCAAGAAAATGGGCCTGCCTGCTCGCAACTTCTACCGCGTGCTACCGGAAGGTATCAGTACGCGCCTTGCCACTCTGCGGCCACCAGACGCCGAGCCTGTGACCGTGCCAGCGGCTCAGGCTATGTCTTGCCACCGCGAGCAGCCTCAACCAGTCACCAGTGGAAGCCAACCACCAGCCCTCAGGCCGACCCTGCCACATTCCTCTTCTTTTAAGAGAGAAGAACAAAAAGAGAAGAAGACTGTCTCAGAGCGGGTCAGGGACGATGTGCAGCCTTCGCCACCTGTGAGGGCAGAGGCGCTGCCCAAGCTCCTCAGCATTTGGAACACGAACAGAGGCGACCTCCCTGAAGCAGTGGGCCTGAGTACCCATCGCCGCAAGGCCATGACGGTGCTGCTGGCAGATTGCGATGGCGACGGGGAAAGAGCTGTTGAGCTGCTCACAGACGCAGTCAAAGAAGTCGCTGCTGACGACTTCTGGAAAGCCAAGAAGTTTGGTTTGGACACTCTTTTGCCCAAGGTCTTGGGCAAAGCAGAAGCGTACCGTTCACGCTCGGCAGTCAAGTCCCCCAAACTTTCCGAACCTTTGCCTGATTTTGGAGTCGGCCAAGTTGTGCTGTACCGCCGTGAGCGCTATGCCATCGAAGCCATCACTGACCGCCACATTGACCTCTGGGACGAGCAAAATGGCTCAGCCCGCATCCTCATCAACTCTGATGACATCCGGGCGATTCGGCCCCTAGAGGTACGGGCATGAGGGCCACCATTGCCATCAGTCGCGGCCTGTACCGCTGGCATCAGGTGTACCCGGATTTCCTCCCCACCCTGCTCGCCCGTGCGGGTCAGGTCATCACCGATGAAGCCGTGGACTGGCAAATCACCGAAGGTGACTACCCCTACCTCTGCACCGATATTGACTTTGAACTCCAGCACCCGGCCCAGCGGCCTCTGGGTGGGCAGATGGACTGGCAACTGTCGGGCTGTGCGACAGCAGCGCTGATAGCGCTGCGCCTGTTGGCTGAGCGTGAGGAAAAGCGACTCCTAGCGGATGGTGCCGCATGAATGAAGGTGTCCCCGAGCCGATTAACCGGGCGCAGCGGCGCTTTCTGGGTCTGACAATGCCCTTTCGCACGCTGGAAGTGTTCAACGGGGATTACGTCCCTGTTGAAGAAGTGGCCCTATCCGTAGTGGTGACCCGGATGCTGGCCCAGCAGCAGCGGGGAGCCGGACAACTCCGGGGGGGTACGCTGCTGGGATTTCAGGTCGAGGGGATGTTATCCATTGAGGTCATCCTGCCAAGTAATCACCTTTACCAGCACCCTTTCGCAGTGCAGCCCGAATACCTTCTGGGAGCCTTGGATGCGGTGTTGCAGGTCACCGCCTTGCCGCTCGACTGGGTGGGGAACTGGGTGATGCCAGCAGATGGACGGCAGCCGGACGCGGGCTGGACAGAGGAGACATGGCACGCAGCGCGGCGGGAGGCCCTGGTTTCAGCCAGTTCCGTGCTGCTCACGGTGGGCATGGCTGAAGATCGCCTGGTCGTCGAAGCGTGGAGCGAGCGTGAGGGGCAGCCGTTCAGGCTGCCCGTGAAAAAACAACTCTTTCAGCTCCCCCGCCACCCTTGAAGACCATCTCTGGCGGATATAACATCACTATAAGTACGTTATTGGAGGAGACGATGTCTTTGGATGTAGAAAGCGAACGTCCATTCGCGCCCCCTGTGGCACGGCGTGTTCCGGCGAGGCAGACGGTGACTTTCCCGTTGCAACGTGCAGCGTTTCTCCAGGCGTCGGAAACCGTCATTCCACGCCTGATCCATCCGGCGACCGGACAAGCCTGGGAATACGACGGTTATCGCAGGACGCAGCTTTTTTTGATGCAGCCACCAAATCGGGGACTTGGCTTACCCGAACACACGGTCGAGTTTGAGCTGGAGTTTGGGGAGAGCCAGACCGTTGTCGCTGTCAGCAGCGACAGCCCAGCGGTACAGCAGCTCTTCAATCAGTTCACTCGTGAGGTGGCGCTTTTTCTTCTGCAATCTCAGTTTCAGCACGGACACTTGCACCTGGCAGAAGTAAATCGGCCAGGTGCAGGTTAAACGCCTGCGCTATAGCGTCCATATTGTCCACACTGATATTGCGGGTTCCGCGCTCGACCTGACCGATGTAATTCCAGCTCAGGTCACACCTCTCTCCCAGGTCTTCCTGCGTCCAACCCCGTGCCTTGCGCTCCTGGCGAACCCTGTTGGCGAAAAGAAGTCGGGAAGGGCTGACTGGACGCGGCTCTGTGGGCATCCCCTCAGCCTGCTTGCATCATCACTATGCGTACAGTTACGATAAGTGTGATAACGATAAGTACGTTTCTGCTGAAACAGAACCTGCTGGAGGAAAGAATGAAGAGGATGCTCTATTTGCTCGCTTTAAGCTGGATTTCTACAGCGGCTGCCGCGACCCCCGATTGCGGCACGCTCGTACTGGTCAGCCTGCGGACGCTGGTCTATCAGACGAAAGCCGAGTTTCCCGCTGCACCGAAGAAAGTCCAGACGAATCTCTGGGAGCAGACCAAGCCGGTGGTGATGTGCGGCGTCACCTTCACCAAGAAGGGCAACACTTTTGTCATTAAGGCCAGCAAAAATGAAGTCTTGGGTTATCTCACGACCCCGATGCGGATAGGCAGTGGCATCACGCTGGCGGGCCGCACTCCCGGACTCTTCGGCTACGACGGGCTATCTGTAGACCTGGAACTGGGTAGCCTGGACGCGACCTACTCGGCCAAGGCTGTTATCCCCACAGAGATGGCGGGAACAGCCGTGGGTATCCGCATTGATGGTGGCAAGCTCCAGCCGCTGTTCTGGCCGGGCAAGGGCGGTGGGCCAATCAACTTCTCCAAAAAGACCAAAACCATTGACGTGTACGTAAAGGCGAACAAGCCCACCAACTGGGAGCGCGTGACGGTTGACCTCGTGAACCACTCCCTGACGGTCTACCCGAAGTTCGCTTTCCCCAGCAAGTAAATCCAAGGCGACTGTCCTAGAACGTACGACAGCAGCGCAAATTTCCAGTCTGGGTATTTGTCTACAGACAGATGCTCAGATTCTGCTTATGCCTGAAAACTATCATTTTCCTATGGTCGTGGTCGAAGAGGATTTCGTGATGCAGCGGGTACTGGGGTCACGCCAGTAGCCGCGCGGAAATAAACGCTAAGCCTCCAGCCACTCTCCCTCGCCAGGCCGGGACGGGTCCGCGAAGGGCCGCAGCGCACCCTGCGCCAGCAAGGGCGACAGCTCGAAGTGGTACCGCCCCAGCACATTGACATGCTCGAACAGCAGCGGAGAGAGCCGCGCCACATTCTCCGGCAACATGGTTGCTCCCGACACTTGCAGGTGGTTCAGGATCGCGTCCAGATAGCGGGTGTTCCACAGCACGACCGCGTTCACCACCAACCCCAACGCGCTGAGTTGATCCTCCTGGCCTTCCCGGTATTTTTGCCGCACTTCCCCCCGCCGCCCGTGGAAGACCCAGCGCGCCACGTTGTGGCGCCCCTCCCCCCGGTCGAGCTGCACCAGAATCCGCCGCCGGTACGCCTCGTCGTCCACAAAGTGCAGCAGGAACAACGTCTTCTCGATCCGGCCGAGTTCCGCGAGCGCCCGACCCAGCGAGGCACTGCGGCCCAGGGTGCGCATCACGTCCAACGCCCTCACCTTGCCCAGCTTCAAGGACCCCGCCAGCCGGAGCAGATCGTCCCAGTGGCGGGCGATGAGGCGTGCGTCGATCCGGTGTCGCGAGAGGTCTTGCAGCGCTCCATAGTCCGCCTCGCGGTCGAGCCGCCAGTACCGCAGATCGGCGAGGTCAGCCAATCTCGGGCTGAAGCGGTACCCCAGCAGGTAGAACAGGCCGAACACGGCGTCGCTCGACCCGGCCGTGTCGCTCATGATCTCCCGGGGGTCGAGGTGGGTCTTCTGCTCCAGCAACCCCGCCAGGATCAGCAGCGAGTCGCGGAGCGTCCCCGGCACGGTGATGCCGTAGAAGCCCGAGAACTGGTCTGACGTGAAGTTGTAGTAGGTGATGCCGCGCTCGGTGCCGAAGTATCTGGAGTTCGGACGGGCGTTGATCGTCTTCACGGGGACGACGAAGCGCAATCCATCCGCCGAGGCCACCTCCCCGCCTCCCCAGGCCTGCACCAGGGGAATCAGGGACTGGGCCTGCACGAGGCGGGCGTTAGCCGCCACGATGGTCTCGTTTCGCAGGTAGTTCTGCTGTACCCACGACAGACGCGAGAGGGTGAGTGCTGAGACATGCGGGCGTGATACGGCTTTGAGGCCGATATTGCACGCCTGAGCGACCAGGACGGCGCACATGCTGACGGCCAGGCCACCCATCCGCGTATCACCCTCGCTCACGTGCGTAAAGGCGTCCAGAAACCCGGTTCGGGCGTGTTCCTCCAGCAGGAGTTCAGGCAGGTCGATGTTCGGCAGGGGCGCCGTGACCAGCAAACGAAGCTGCACCAGGCCGGGGTTGTCCGGCTGGGCCTCCAGTGGGGACACGCTCAGGCGGTCGTGATCACCGATCCGCTCCAACCGGACGAAGGTGTTCTCCGGGAGACGCTGGGCCACTTGGCGGTACGCCAGGTCCAATTCCGCACCCAGGAGCGTTAATTCGACCTCCGGGTCGTGCGAGCGGCCGAGCCCCCGGCAGACGTCATCCTTCACCGCCTGCCACTCGTCTCCCCGCAGGAGCTGCGAGCGGGGGTCGCCGTACCGTTCACTACGAGCGACAAACACCTCGCGCCGCCTCAACGCCCGTTGAAGGCCCTGTAACACGCAGAGGGTGTAGGCGGGCCGATCCACCTCACCGCGTTTCGGCAACACCCGCACCCGCCACGCCCTGGGTATCACGGCCTGCGGTGCGCCCTTGAGGCTGGGCTGGCGCCTCCCCTCCAGGGAGGCCAGAAACCGGAGGCCCTCCACGACGGGTCTCCCCGCTGGGGTGCTGTCGAAGGTCAACGTCCTCAGCAGCGTGGGCAGGAACCGGCGAACGGTGTGATAGCCGCTGAGCCACGCCTCCGGGTCGGGACCATCATCCCCACTCGCCATCTCACCCACAGTCGTCGCCGCTGCCCGCAGCGCCGCCTCGTCCACCAGGCCGAACGCCACCCGGCGGACCTGCTCATCCGAGACCTCCTGGTCCAGGAGAACCAGCGTGACCTCCCGCAACTTCAGCGCCGCCTGATCCAGGTCCCGCAATGTCCGCAGCCGCAGTTCACGCCGGGTCTTCTCGCCCTGAAGGGCGAGACCGGAGAGCAGGAGGTCGAGGAGGTCCAGCGCGTCATCTGTGGCGCGGCGCTCCAGATACTGCGCGAAGGCGAGCAGGGAGGCGAGCTCGACTCCAGGAGCCTCGCCGCTTACTTCGCCGCCTACCCGCAGTGGGCGGCCTCAACCCGCAACCGCAAGCAGACGACGCTGGAACGCTTCTGTCGCTGGGCGCTGCAACACGAACTGCTGGACCGCGATCCCACCCTGCACCTGGAGCGCCCTAGCCTGCCGCCCGCTCACCCGAGGGGCTTGCGCCGGGAGGAGATCGAGCGCATCTTCGCAGTCATTCCGGCAGAGCAGGCCCGGGACGCCCTGCTGTTCCGGTTGGTCTTCGAGACGGGACTGCGCATTGGGGAGGCGTTAGGGGCTCACGTTCAGGACCTTGACCTGACCCGGGGCGACGAACACCTGACCGTACTGGGGAAAGGCCACCGGAAGCGGACGGTGCTGCTCGACGATCCCAAGCTGGTGAACGCCTTGCGGCGCTATCTGCGGACGCTCGGCTACGCCCACGGTCCCCTCTTCCAGGCAACCAAGAACGGGCGCGGCGGGCCGCTGAGCTACCAGAGCGTGCAGGAACGCTGGCAGGGGTATGCAGGGCGGGCCGGGGTCACCTGTTCGCTCCACCAACTCCGGCACAGCCACGCGACGGAACTGGTCAACGGGGGCGTGAGCCTGGCGACCATCCGCAAGCGGCTGGGGCACCAGCATATCCAGACCACCCTGCGCTATGCCGAGGTCAGCGACGGGACAGCCGACGCGGAAGTGCGCCGCTGGCGTCGGGGTCGGCGTTGACCGGCCCTGGTCGGACCGATGGTCCAGGAGCGTCCGCCCCTCAGAGGGCTGGCCTCACCGTGACCTGGGAAACGCGGACCACCCTTCCCTCGCCTCCGGGTGCGGCCCGCCGTTCTCAAAGGCTGGATACCCAAATCCGGCCCGCAGCCGGGCACTCGCCTCGTCCCACGTCCGGCGTTCCCAGTCGTAGCGCGCCCACGCCTCCTCCCGTGCCCGCAGCGGCACCCCCGCCAGGCTCAGGGTCTGCCAAGCGGTGTCAAAAGCGGCCCGGCGTTCCTGCATCAGCCGTTCTCCGTCCACGGGTTGGCCCTCGAACTTGCGCACGAGCGCCGTGAAGTAGCTGCGCGCTATCCGCTCCGTTCCCGCAATCACCAGTCCCCCGGTCAGCGCCGGGAACGCCGCAGGCGACAGCACCGTGCGGCACAGGGTCACGACCTCCAGCAGATCCGAGAGGGCCACCGGCAGGGCCCGCTCGTCGGGGAAGTGGAAGTAGTGCAGTAGCGGGAACTCGTCGTCTGCCTGCACCACCTCCGCCAGAGACGACGCGGTGCTTGCCAGCCAGTCGCTCAGCTCGGAGGCCGCGTCCGCGCGGGCGACTGTCACCAGCACGTCCGCCGGGACGAGGCCGTCGTCGCGTCCCACGAAGCGGTGAATCTCGAACGCCAGGGCCGTCATGCGTGCGAGTGCCCCGTACACTGAGAGCAGGTACGTCACCGCGACGCTGATGAGGACAAAGCCGCTGGCCGCCGCCAGGACCATCAGGGCACGGGGCCACCTCCCACTCGGCGTGATGTCCCCCGTGCCCAGGGTGGTGACGCTATATCCGCTCACGTACAGGGCGGTGAACCATCCCGGAAATCCGGATTCGGCAGGGGACCACGGCAGGAACACCAGTGTGAAGCCCAGCCACAGCAGCGCCGCCCACACCAGCACCGTGAAGGGCACGAGCAGCGGGCCAAGCTGGGCAAGCTGGCGCCGTGAGCGTGCCGAGCCGTCCCCGAAGCGGCGGTGCCACAGCCGCCAAGTCAGGTGGTAGAGACGGCCCGCCACCGGCCCGGGTTGCCCGGTCGGGACAAAGACGGTCGCGTACACGTCGAGGCACATCACGGCCAGGAGGACCACGCCAACGAGCAGGAGGAGCCAGAGCACGCCCTATCCTGGCAGGCGCCTTTCTCTCAAAGCAAGAGCAGCAACGCGCCGTAGAGGCCTGCGCCGAGCAGGAAGGGCCGGAAGCGGCTCTCGTGGGTGGCGGGCAATTCCTCCCGGAACACGTTCATCAGCACCCCGCCCGACAGAAAGGCCGTGAGTGCGGCCGTCACCAGCTTGGGCAGGTCCTCCAGAATGCCGAGCAGCCACCCCACCAGCAGCGAGAGGGCCAATACCCAGCGTCCCGTGCGCTCGTAGCTCCCCT
Source organism: Deinococcus wulumuqiensis R12 (assembly GCF_011067105.1). NCBI lineage: Bacteria > Thermotogati > Deinococcota > Deinococci > Deinococcales > Deinococcaceae > Deinococcus > Deinococcus wulumuqiensis. Next base: position 62,897 of record NZ_CP049359.1, read on the forward strand.
TATGGTGCCCGTAGAGTGCGTACCCGTTGACGAAGAGGTGCAGCCCCATCGCCACGGCAAAGAGCAAGACGCCCTGCACGTTGCGGCGGTCGTCCACCAGCAGGTAGCCGATCAGGACGTTGTACAGCGCGTGTAACGTCATGGTCACGCCGAACACGGGCGCGCTCGTCACATCGTTCGCCCCGTGACCCCCTCGGGCAAGGCGGGAGCCGACAGCGAGGCGTTCGAGGCCGAAGAAGGTCAGCAGGCCCAGTAGGGCGACGAGGTAAGCATGGTGTTCGAGGTTAGCGAGCAGACCCTCGAACAGTTTGGCGAGCAGCGGCTGGCCGCCTTCGAGCTTGGGAAGCAACAACAGAAACACGTACGTGACGGCCACACCGCCCGAGAAGGAGAGCCACCATTGCCGGGGCACCGCCCGCACAAAGCGCATTCTCCCGACGAACATGTGAATTAGGGCGAGCGCGAACGCGGCCAGCGTTGAGACGAGGATCACGCCCCGCCCCGACCGTTAAGGATTGATCCCCAACGAAGACCCCGCCCCTGTCTGCTCCGAGAAACTCCGTTATCTCTACGTGCGTTCATACGCCCCAGGCTACCCGCAGATGGCGTCTTCCCCTGCCGGGTCGGTTCGGCGGTCTGCTCAGTCCCGTGTGCGACGCGAATGCAGGGCGGGCGGGTCACTGGTCGGAAAGCTCTCCTCCACGGCCTCGTCCAGGCTGTCCTCCCCATGTTGCGCGGTGTCCTCGGGCGGGAGCGGCAGATCTTCCGCAGACACCGTGTCGTCCCCCCCCGCAACGACCGGTTGCCCCGTCTCCGCCGTGACGGACCAGGCAGCCGGATGTACGGGGGCCCCGGATTCGTCCAGCCGCTCGATCCATACTTCACCGATAATCATGCGTATCCGGTGCCCCATCCGCAGCAAGCGGTCGCGGGTGGCCGGGTTATACCGCCCGGCCAGGTCAAGGATGCCCTGCCGTACGCGAGGCTGACGAGCCAGGAGGAACACGCCGCCGAGCAGTAGTGCGGCAGAACGCCAGACGTTACGCTCCGTGCGCGCCCGTCTCTCCAGGTGGGCCACCCGCCGCACCCGCACCTCCAGGTCCCGCATCGCTTCTTCCTGGCGGCCCGCAGAGACCTCTAACTCGACCAGCAGGCGCTCGGCTTTCCCAGAGGCGTGCCGAGTCATCACTGGCCGCCTTCGTCACGGGTTACGGCCACATCCATGGCCCCGGCGGGCTCCACGTCCAGCACTTCGCGGCGCACGGGCACCGTGAACGTCTCCACCTCCGTCACGATCTCTTTCCGGACCTCGACCTCCTCGGTTACGTAGGCCTGCTTCTGCACCTTCGCCCGCTCGGCCTCCAGGTCAACGTGGACAGTCTCGCCACCTGACCCCAATGTGGTTCCCTGCACCGGCTGAGGACTTGCTACCGGGTGGCGCTCGATCACCACCTCCTCGCGCGCCAGGCTCACGTCCACCTGCTCGGGGTGGGTCTCGACGTGCTTGCTGATCACCACCTCGCCGACCTTCTCCCAGTGCTTCTCGACGATTACACGCTCTTCCAGCAGCACCAGGCGCTGCGGCGTTTTGAAGAGAGTGTCGCCCGCGTCCTGGTCGCGGTAGTCGAAGTGTGCGTTGGTATCCGTCGGCGCCTGATAGGTTGTGCCGCGCAGCACGCTCTCGTCACGAAGCTGCGACTCCAGGGTCACGTCGGCCTCCGGGCGGTAATGCTGAAGCTGGCGGGCCTGATCCAGCGTGAGGTTCCCGAAGAACACGGCGTCGTCCTCCACCCGGGCCATCCCGACCGGCACCAGCACGTCCTCCTCGGAGGCGTGGCGGCCGATATTCACCACGAAGTACCGCAGGCGGCCGTTGTCAGCGTCCACCAGCACGTCGCGCACCGTGCCGATGGGGATGTCGTTTGTGCCCACGGCGGGCTTGCCCATGAAGCTGCCCGCCTCGGCGGAGTAGTTGGACTGGGTGTTGCCCAGTCTGGACAGGGGGATCAGTCGTGGCACATAACCTCCTGAAGGAAAAGTTCTTACATCCGTCGGCTGGCCTGTCCCCTGAGCTGGAAGCCGAGGACCAGCAGCGTGACCCCGGCGATCAGGGCGTAGGCGGCGATCCACGTCTCCACGGTCAGCACTCCGGCGGTAGGGGACAGCAGCATCAGCACGCCCAGCGCGACGGAAAGCAGGCCGCTCAGGGCGATCAGCCACTCCCACGCGCCCGGAATGGTCCGTCTGAAGCGGATCGCCGCCACGATCTCCAGGATGCCGGTGAGGACCGCCCACCAGGCGATCAGGGCGAGGAGGGCCAGAGCGGTGATGGCCGGGTTGAGGAACGTCATGATGCCTGCCCCCACCCCGAGCAGACCGAGCAGCAACAGTGGCCAGCGGCCCCGGTGCCCCCGTAGCCCGGACGCGATGGCAGCCACTCCATCGAGCAGGGCGTAGGCGCCGAACAGCAGGGCCAGCGTGGTTAGCGCGAGTCCAGGGACAACCAGCGTGGCGATGCCGAAGAGCAACGCGAGCAACCCGCGCAGGGCCACTGCCCACCACACCCCGGCGAGGGACGACGTGTTGGTCGATACAGCACCTTGAAGTGTTTCCATGCCTTCCCCTCCTGGGTTAGGGAGGGTGGGCACGTTCCTTAGGCCGTACCCACCCAGGGTCCCGGGTTAGGCCTGGTGATCCGGGCGCTGACCGGCCCCCTCATCTGCGCTGATCCCGGGCGCGTTCACGGCGGCTGGGTCGTCCTGCACATCCACGTTCTCCGCGTTGTCCTGGCTGCCGCCGTCTCCTGCGGGCGTCTGTTTCTCGAACATCACCCGGCGCGCCTGGGTGTCGTACCGCGCGAGCACGGTGTCGCCCTCAGTGAACTCGCCTCCCAGCATGGCGGTCGCCAGCCGCGTTTCCAGCTCACTGCGGATCAGGCGGCGCAACTCACGGGCGCCGAACTCCGGTCGGTAACCCGCGCCTCCCAGGTAGTCGAGCAGGCTGTCGTCGAACACCAGCGTGATGCCCTGCCCGTGGGCCGTGCGTTTTACCAGCTCCAGTTGCAGCTCCACGATGCTGCGGATGTTCTCGCGGCCCAGTGCGTGGAACACGATGATCTCGTCGATGCGGTTGATGAACTCGGGCCGGAAGTGCCCGCGCAGCACGTTCATCAGGTCGTGCCGCACCCGGTCGTTCGTGCCCGCCGCCCCGTGCAGCTCCATGTCACGCTGGATGAGGTCCGAACCGAGGTTGCTCGTGGCGATGATGATGGTGTTCGTGAAGTCCACCACCCGGCCCTTGTTGTCTGTCAGGCGCCCGTCGTCGAAGACCTGGAGCAGGATGTTGTATACGTCCGGGTGCGCCTTCTCGATCTCGTCGAGCAGCACCACGCTGTAGGGGCGGCGGCGCACGCGCTCGGTGAGCTGCCCGCCCTCCTCGTAGCCGACGTACCCGGGAGGAGCCCCCACCAGCCGCGAGACGGCGTGGCGCTCCATGTACTCGCTCATGTCGATGCGGACCATCGCGTCCTCGTCCCCGAAAACGGTGGCCGCCAGGGCTTTGGCGAGTTCGGTTTTGCCTACGCCCGTCGGCCCCAGGAAGAGAAGCGTGGCGATGGGACGGCGGCCCTGTTGTAGGCCCGCGCGGGCAAGACGCACAGCGTCACTGACGGCCTTCACCGCCTGGTCCTGCCCGACTACCCGCTCGTGGAGCCGCTGTTCCAGTTGCAGCAGCCGCTGGCGTTCCTCGGTGGTGAGTTCCTGCACCGGGATGCCGGTAAGCTTGGAGACCACCTGCGCGATGTGCTCGGCACGGACATCCACGTTCCCGGTGCCCACCTGCTGCCGCCACTGGTCGGTCGCGCCTGCGAGTTCCTGCTCCCGCGCCTTGATCTGCCCCTCGAAGTCCTGCGCCTGGTCGTAGCGTTTGCGCGAGGTGGCGTAGTCGCGCTCGCGTCTGAGACCGTGCAGCTCCGCCTCCATCTCCTGCACCGCCGCCGGGCGGGAGGTGGACGAGATGCGCACCCGCGCCGCCGCCTGGTCGATCAGGTCGATGGCCTTGTCCGGCAGGAACCGCCCGGTGATGTAACGGTCCGAGAGTTCTGCCGCCGCGACGACCGCCGAGTCGTCGATGGTCACCTTGTGGTGCGCCTCGAAGCGGTCGCGCAGCCCGCGCAGGATGGTGATGGTCTGCTCGACGGTCGGTTCGGGCACGAACACCGGCTGAAAGCGCCGCTCCAGCGCCGCGTCCTTCTCGATGTGCTTCTGGTACTCGTTGAGGGTGGTCGCACCGATCAGGTTCAGTTCGCCGCGTGCCAGGGCCGGTTTGAAGGTGTTCGCTATGTCCAGGCCGCCCTCTCCGCCGCCCTGCCCGGCGCCGACGATGGTGTGGATCTCGTCGATAAAGAGGACGATGCTGTCCTGCTGCGCGCGCACCTCGTCGAGCACCTGCTGGACGCGCTCCTCGAACTGCCCCCGGTACTGCGACCCGGCCACCAGCGTATTGACGCTGAGTTCGACCAGCCGCTTGTCGCGCAGAACGTCGGGCACCTCGCCGTTCACGATGCGCTGCGCGAGGCCCTCCACGATGGCGGTCTTACCCACGCCCGGCTCGCCGATCAGGACGGGGTTGTTCTTCTTGCGCCGGGCGAGCACCTCGATGGTCGTCTCGATCTCCTGCGCGCGGCCGATCACCGGGTCGAGCTTGCCCTGCCGCGCCAGGGCCGAGAGGTCGCGGCTGTACTTGTCGAGGTTGGGGGTGTTCGTGGGGCGTTCCACCCGGCCTTCCTCGGCGCCGCGCCCGATCACCTTCACGACCTGCTGCCGCACCGCCTGGGGGGTGAGGCCGTACTGGCGCAGGGTGCGGGCGGCGAAGCCCTCACCTTCTTCCGCCAGGCCGATCAGCAGGTGTTCGGGGCCGACGTAGTTGTGCCCCAACTCGCGGGAGGCGGCAAAGGCGCGCTCCAGGGCGCTCTTGACCCGGGGCGACACGCCCACGTCCTCCAGGTCCTCGTTCGCGCCGCCCGTGCCCTTCGGGGCGTTCTGATCGATGTGGGTTATGAGGTCGTCCGGGTTCAGCCGGAACTGTTCCAGTACGGCGCGCACCACGTCGCTGCCAGTCAGGGCATACAGCAGGTGTTCGGTGTCCACCTGCCGCTGGCCCAATTCGGCGGCCTTGCGCACCGCGTCCGCGATCAGGCGCTGGGTCTGCTCGCTCATGTGGTCGGCGAGGTTGACCTCCTCGCGGTTGCGGCGGGAACGGGAAGAGGCGGGGACAACGTCATCGTCGAAGAACCCATCATCTCCCCCACCCCCCCGATGGCCGTAGGGGGTGCTGTCGCCGAAGAAGTCGTCGAAGAGGCTGCCGCCCCGGAACAGGGACTCGAAGGGGGAGGCGCGCCCGCTCTGCCGCTGGAGCCGCTGGTAATCCACATCGCAGAGGTTGAGGGTCTGGCGGCGGCCGTTTTGGGAGACGGTCGCGCGGACGGTGGCGGGGCGACTACCGCAGAGGTCGCATAGGGGTCTAGATCCAGAGGTCATGGAAACCTACCTTTCGGGGGACGAGGTACGGCTCAACTTTGCTGGTTGCCTGTCTGTTCTGCCCGGTCTGGGTCTCCTGTCCCTGACCGGCGTCCGCTGCGGTGCCCCCGGCCTCCAGCGTCTGTGGCTGGGTGCTGCCGCTTGTTCGGATGGGAATGGCGCGGCGCATGGCCTGCTCACGCCTGGGAACGCGGAGCGCCAACGCACCGTTCTCGTAATTCGCCTCGATCCGGCTCAGGTCGTAACGCGGGGGAATGTTGAAGGTGCGGACGAAGGTTCCGTGGATCCGCTCGGTGCGGTGGGCCGTGCGGCCCCTCGTAGCGGCGCTCACCCTGGATGGTGATGGTGTTGTTCTCGGCCTCGACCCGGATGTTCTCGGGTGAGATGCCCGGCAGGTCAAGGTCGATCTCCAGGCCCCGCTCGTCCTCGTGGATGTCCACCACCGGGGAGAAGAAGTTCTGGTCGCTCCCCCGCGTGCCTCCCCCCAAGGCACGGTCGAAACGTTGCTGAAGTTCCTCGATCTCCCGAAACGGATCAAATCGCAACATATTCCACCTCTGCCGCAACTGTAACAAGCAATCAAATCCTGCGGGTGGCACTCGTGTAAACGGGAAGCCACCGTATTCTCATGGGCTCAGTACCCGACAGTTTCTGGGGGAGGCGTATGGGACGGCATCAACAGGGTGATCAAGTTGCAGAGGCATGCTGACTCCCGGCTGAACGCCCGCACCAGTTCCCGTAAGCCCATCTTCACCACACTCCATGCCCGGCGACCATGTGCCTTCTTCGGGCATTCCAGGGTGAACCCAACCAGTACAGACCACGTGTAGGTCAACGTCAACAGGCACAGCAGGCGCTCCACGTGATCGTGGAGCGTCATGTGCGTCCCCTCCAGGTGGAACCCCTTGCTTTTTAGGGCTCTGAACAGACACTCGATCAGGAATCTCCGACGGTAACGGGATTGGATCGTGGTCACCGCCCCTGCGTTGCTGGCGATGATCAAGGCCTCACCGTCTTGCGTGTACGTCAGGACAACGTTCATCGGTTGCCCGTAGACCACCGTGTCCTCGACCTGCAGACCGGCCTGGCCGGTCTGCACTCGGCTCAACCAGTCCTGCGCTGTCCAGTCGTCCAGGAGCGTGTCGCGCCGCAACCGCACGCAGATGGGGATCCCACGGCGAGCCAGACCCTGAACCCAGTCGTAGCCGACGAATTCGCGGTCGGCATACAGCACCCGGATGTCAGCGGCGGACAGCAGGCACAGGGCATCGTCCATCAGGGTGTGCCGAATCTCGGTGTCGCTGCTGCCCCCATGGGGCAGCAACTCGTAGAGCAGGGGGATGGCGACGTCCCGCCAAATGACGGCCAGCAACAAGACGTTCACGTCCGTCTGCCCATACTTCCAGTTGGTCCGGTCAAGGATAAATTCGCGTGGCTGCGCGGCGGGAAGGAGCGTCAGAACGACCCGGGCGACATCAGCTGGCCGAAGAGGATGACGGTCGAAGAAGCGTTCCACCCGCCGGATGACGGAGGCGGTGTGCGCGCTTCCGGGGAAGCGCGCGGCGAGTTCAGCATGCCGGACGTCCTTGCCCCTAAGGAGGGCGAGGACCATGAGGGAGAGCAGCTCGACCTGGTTCTTGCGGAACTCCGGGAAGTGCGCGGTGAAGCAGCGGGTCAACTTGGCCAGGACATCGGGAGACGCGTCCAGTTCTCGCGTGTCAGCCGAACTTTTTCAAGCCCTGCCGGAAACTGTCGGGTACTGAGGCTCATGGGTATGCAGAAAAGACCCAAGGCCGTGTGAAGCCCCGGAGTGCTGGGAGAGGCTTACCCTGCTTGCTGAACCTGACTGGTCAGGGAGGAGGACGGATGCGATTCGTGGTGGCCTTTGACGGAAGTGAGCCCAGCCAGCGCGCCTTGAAGCAGGCCATAACGCTCGGGAAGGCGGCAGGCGCCGAGCTGGAGGTCGTGACTGTGATCGAGGAGCCGCCGGTCAGCGGCTTCGTTCAGTGGGCGGGACTGAATCCCGACTACGTCCGGGAGATGCTGGAGCAGAATGCCCGGCAGGCGCAGCAGACGGCGCAGACACTCATCGGGGAGGCGGGCGTGCAGGGGAGGGTTCAGACCCTGAGGGGCCGTCCAATCGAGGTGCTCACCGAGGCGGCGCACGGCGTGGACCTGCTGGTGGTCGGCACCCATGGGTACCGTGGCATGGACCGCATCCTGCTGGGCAGCGTCACCGAAACGCTGCTGCGCCGCGCGGAGGTCCCGCTCCTCGTCGTGCGGTGAGGACTGGGTTACGGACGCGTTTGAATCGATCGACTCCGGAGGCATGCAGGCGCTACAAAGGGGCGATCCGAACGTCATCCAGAGCCTGCCCGCAGCGCTTCTATGACCGGAGGAACACGATGAAAACAGCAATGCCCATCCTGACGCTGCTGCTGCTCCTCGCAGGCTGCACCGACCCGACGGAGAGCCGCACGCAGACCACCTCCTCAACCTCGCGAACGGCGACCACCAACACCGCGCCGGGCGGGGCGGCCCGCGATTCCAGTTCACCCTCTGGACCTGCGGGTCAGACGGCCAGCCCAGACCAGGGTCGCCTGGAGTACGACCAGAACACCATCGACGTGGTGAAGGACACGCAGGACGGCGTGGTGTTCGTCACGCGCTTCGATCAGTCTGGAGGAGGAGCGCTGTTCAGCGAGTCCCCCCTGGCCCCGGACGCCGCCCCCGAGGACCAGGAGGGGCCGACCGGCAGCGGTTCCGGTTTCCTGATTGACCGGGAAGGTCACATCCTCACCAATTACCACGTGATTCAGGACGCGACCGACATCCGGATCAGGCTGCACCAGAACGAGCGGGACTACCCGGCGTCCGTGGTGGGGACTGCCCCGGCGTACGACCTGGCCCTGTTGCGGGCCGAAGCGGTGCCCGCCGACCTGGAGCCCATGAGGCTGGGGGACAGCGACCGTCTGCTGGTGGGCGAAAAGGCGATTGCCCTGGGCGCGCCCTTCGGTCTGGAGTTCACCGTCACGCAGGGCATCATCTCCGCCGTGAAGCGGGTCATTCCCATGGGCGTCGAGTCCATCCCGCAGAACTCGGTCCAGACCGACGCGGCGATCAACCCCGGCAACTCGGGCGGTCCACTGGTCAACAGCCGGGGCGAGGTGGTGGGCGTGAACACCCAGATTCTGTCCCCCGCGGGTGCCGTGACCGGCGTGGGCCAGAACGCCGGGGTGGGGTTCGCCATTCCGGTCAACGTTGTGAAAAGCCTCCTGCCGCGCCTGCGGGCAGGCGAGGAGATCACCGTGCCGCGCATCGGCATCGTGAGCGTGAACTTACAGGCCCTGACGCCATCGGCACGGGAGGCCCTGGGGTTGCCCGAGCAGGGCGTCCTGGTGCAGTCCGTGGAGCCGGGCACGCCCGCCGCCGCCGCAGGCCTGCGGGGAGGACCGCGCTCGCAGCGCTTCCCGGATGGCGACATCCGCCTGGGGGGTGACATCATCACGGCGGTCGATGGGCAGGAGGTCTCGACGGTTCAGGACTTGCAGGGCGTGCTGCTGGGCAAGCAATCGGGGGACGAGGTGATCCTGACACTGAGGCGGGACGGGCAGACGTTACAGCGGAAACTGACCCTTTCTTGAAGGTGCGAGTGGGAGGTGCGCCACTCGACGACCTGCTGCTGCGGCGAACGCGACGGGCAGCTCACAGGGCGCTCGGGTGAATCGAAGTGTCCTGGCTCTGCCCGGAAATCCCGCGCCCCTCCGCTTAGCGTTTGTTTTCGCGCCGCTGCTAGCGTGACCCCGTACTGCGTGAACAGGGTGCCAAGCTGGTGGAACGCGTCGATGACCAGGAAATCCTGCAAACGGCCTGGGCCATTTTGCATCGCGGTGAGTTGGGTTGTCCGCCCTTAGAGCAACTCAAGCCAGAGCTGAAGGAAGCTTTTCTGTCGGCCCAGCCTTACCGACTGGCTTACGAAGCCTGGCGTACCTTGCAGGATCATCTGGAGCCACCCAAACTACCAAGCCCTGAGCTGGAGGGTTTGGCCCGAAGACTGGACAGCTTGTTTGGGCTTGGGAAGGCAGAGCAGCGTATCAAGGGATAAACGGCACCGCAGGTCTGGAAGTCGCCGCCTACAACCCGGACGGCAGTGTGGACATGAGCGCTGCGCGTGCCGTGGGAACCGTGGACGCTGGCGCAAGCCCGGTGGCCGTGGCCGCCAGCAGCACCACCAGCCAGCCCGTTGGTGGAATGCAAAGCGCGGGAACCGTTGGTCAGGCACAGGCAGCCCCAGCTCCTGTCGCCCCCGCCCCTGCGGCCCCAGCTCCGGCTGCCACTGTCGCGCCTGCCCCTGTCGCGCCTGCGGCTACCACTCCGGCTCCCGCCGCCCCTGTTGCGCCCGCCCCTGCGGCCCCTGTGGCCCCCGCACCGCAGCCCGCTCCCGCTCCGGCCAGCATGCCTTACGCCCAGACGGCGGCCCCCCTGCATACCGAAGCGGGGTGGCTGTCCGCCCGCAGTGAAGTGGCAAGCAGCGCCTCACTGGATAGCCGCGCCGTGGACAGCTACCACACGATGCTGAACACGCCTGCTACCGGGGCCGACACCACGCCCTACATCTCGCGTGAAACCGCCGAGTGGGACATGCAGCGCAAAGGCATGCTGCCCTCGCGGCGCGAAGAGAACGAACAGCGCATCACCACCTACATGCAGCAAAACGGTGTCTCGCGCAATGAGGCCATGAACAGCCTTCAAGACAGCCGTGGACTGGTGCAGCACGACCAGCCCACCCCGCCCCGCCCGCCACAGTATGCGAGTGCTGCCGAGGAACTGGCGGCAAAGCAGGCTGAGAACAACTCCTGAACCCCAACCAGTCAGCCGGGTGGCCCCTTCGGGGGTCACTTTCTTTTGGCACCCGGCTTGTGGTCTCCGGCTGGCCGGACTGGCAGCCCAGCGACATCCCCCTCTCCCCTGCCTGTCAGCCCCCAGGAGGCCACAGCCAAAGCAGGGCAGGGTGCAAGGCCACCCCTCAGCTCACGGCCCCAGGAAGCGCCGCAGGAAGCCCCGCAGGACACGCCCCTGAAAGAGTGGGCACACCTGAAGGTGACAGGCGGCCACAGGGCAGGGTCAGACCCCCGAAACTCCCTCTCTCGATACCCTAAGCGCAGCCGCTTACCCTTCCAAAAAGTCACTCGAAGGCAGGCCGCCGACCCCTGAAATCTACTGGCCGACCACCCCAAAGGACTGACCGAACTGGGCAGAAATCTGAAGGGAGAACGGCTCAAAAATCCAGGCGAATGACCCCTGGTGAGTGACGGAATCAGAAGGCCGCGAGTCCGAAAATGGCGAAGACCGAGACGACTTTGCCCCACCAAATTTGAAGCCGGACGGGCACCGGAAAGGGCAGGTTCAGCTCCCCGAAATCCCCTCTCCCGAAACCCTAAGCGCAGCCGCTTACCCTTTGGGAAAGTGACGGAGCGGGAGGCCGCCGATGCCTGAAATCTGGTGGCCGACCACCCCAGCCGAGACACCACATGTCCCCAAAAATCAGAGCAACACCTTCTCCAAAATCCAGGCTGGCCCCCCCCGGCGAGCATCCAAATCGGAGGGCCGCGAGTCCGAAAATGGAGTGAGCAAAGACGACTTTGCCCGACCAGTTTTGAAGGCGAACGGGCACCAACGAGGGTGAAGTCAGCCCCCGAAATTCCCCCTTCCGTAACCCTAAGCGCAGCCGCTTACCCTTTCAAAAAGTGACCCGCAGGCAGACCGACGATGCCTGAAATTTGATGTTCGATGACCGAAGCCGGGTGACCGGAGAGTGACCGGAGAGTAGAAAAATCTGGAGCGACGACGGCTTGAAAATCCAGACGAGTGACCCCCAGCGAGTGTCCAAATCGGAGAACCGGGAACCCGAAAATGGAGGGGAACAGCAGGTCTCTGCCCGACCAAATTTGAAGCCGAACGGGCACCGGAGAGAGTGAGTCAGACCCCCGAAATTCCCTCTTGCGTAACCCTAAGCGGAGCCACTTACCCTTCTGAAAAGTCACTCGAAGGCAGGCAGCCGACCCCTGAAATCTGGTGGCCGACCACCCCAAGCGAGTGACCAGAGAGGGCAGAAATCCGGGGCAACTCAGGCACCAATCCGCAAGAAAATCAGGCGGTGACTCTCTCCAAAATCCAGACTGCCAACCCCCAGCGAATCACCAAATCAGAGAGCCGTGAACCCGAAAATGGAGGGGAACAGAAGGTCTCTGCCCGACCAATTTTGGAGGTGAGCGGTCACCGAAAAGGGCAGGGTCAGTCTCCCGAAAGTCCCTCTCTCGATACCCTAAGCGCAGCCGCTTACCCTTCCCAAGAGCCACCGGACAGCAGGCTGCCGACCCCTGAAATCTACTGGCCGACCACCCCAAAGGACTGACCGAACTGGGCAGAAATCTGAAGGGAGAACGGCTCAAAAATCCAGCCGAGCAACCCCCGGCGAGCATCCCAAAAGACGAGAAACGAGAAGCCAAAAGCAGAGGGAAGTCGCAGCCCAGACCGGGCAACCCGGCAGGCAAAGCGTGACCCAAATCCGCAAGGTTTACCGCTCGATGTCCCCGCTGAAACCCTAAGCGCACTCGCTTACCCTTGCCCAAGTGACCGCCGAAGCGGGTGCCAGCAGCAGAGGCCGGAGCTTCCCAGCAGGCCCGCTTGACCCCTGGGAAGGGTCAGTAGACCAGGGCCGACCAGCGCACCTGACCTCAGCAAAACAGGCGGGCGAAGGTGACCTGTCAGGGGAGGAAAATCACTGAACCGTGCCCCGGAAACGCGCCCAAGAGAGCAGTGAAAGTGACCGGAACTCAACCCCAGGCGATGCCGCTGACCCTTCCCAGAAATGACCCGAGAGCAGGCCGCTGGCCCCTCAAGCCGAGCGACTGAGGCCAGGAAAAATCTGGGGAATCCAGTCCCCGCTGCCCCAGAACATTCAGGGGCAACAGACCAAAAAGCAGGGCAGCCGACCACCGACGACAGGCCGAAAGTGGAGGGAGCAGGGGCACCCTGACCGGGCTTGAAGAGGGTCAGGTCAGGTATCGGAAGACCCCCCTCGCGTAACCCTAAGCGGCCCCGCTTACCCTTCCACAAAGTCACGCGAAGGCAGGCCGACGACCCCTGAAATTTGCTGGCCGACCACCCCAAACGAGACACCACATGTCCCAAAAAATCAGACCGTCATCCCCTCAAAAACCCAGGCTGGCGACCCCCGGCGAGTGTCCAAATCGGAGGGCCGAAAACCCGAAAATGGAGTGACCTGAGACGACCTTGCCCGACCAATTTTGAAGCCGGACGGTCACCGAAAAGGGCAAGGTCAGACTCCGAAATCCTCTCTCGCGTAACCCTAAGCGGTGCCGCTTACCCTTTCAAAAAGTCACGCGAAGGCAGGCCGACGACCCCTGAAATTTGCTGGCCGACCACCCCAAGCGAGTGACCGAAGAGGGCAAAAATCTGGGGTAACTCAGACACCATGCGCCCTCAAAAATCAGGCAGTGACCCTCTCCAAAATCCACACTGGCGACCCCCGGCGAGTGTCCAAATCGGAGGGCCGTGAACCCGAAAAAGGAGAGGAACAGAAGGTCTCTGCCCGACCAATTTTGGAGGCCAGGGGTCACCGAAAAGGGCAGGGTCAGTCTCCCGAAAGTCTCTCTCCTGTAACCCTAAGCGGTGCCGCTTACCCTTTCAAAAAGTCACGCGAAGGCAGGCCGACGACCCCTGAAATTTGCTGGCCGACCACCCCAAGCGAGTGACCGAAGAGGGCAAAAATCTGGGGTAACTCAGACACCATGCGCCCTCAAAAATCAGGCAGTGACCCTCTCCAAAATCCACACTGGCGACCCCCGGCGAGTGTCCAAATCGGAGGGCCGTGAACCCGAAAAAGGAGAGGAACAGAAGGTCTCTGCCCGACCAATTTTGGAAGCCAGGGGTCACTGAAAAGAGCAAGGTCAGACTCCGAAATCCTCTCTCGCGTAACCCTAAGCGCCCCCGCTTACGCTTCCAAAAAGTGACCGGATGGCAGACCGCTGGCCCCTGAAATTTGATGGCCGACCAGCTCTGCCGGGTGACCGAACTGGGCAAAAATCTGAAGCCACCCAGGCCCAGGCGCTCTCAAAAATCAGGGTGAGTTACCCCCCCGACAGGCACCCAAAAGAAGAGAGGCGAGAGGCCAAAAGTAGAGGGGAATCGGAACCCAGACTGGGTAACCCAGCAGGCGGGCCGTGACCAAAAAGAGGAGGGACGGCCAGCTCGATGACCCCTCTCCGCAAACCCTAAGCTCAGGCGCTTACCCTTTGAAAACATGACCCGCAGGTAGACTGACGACCCCTGAAATCTACTGGCCGACCACCCCAAGCGAGTGACCGAACTGAGCAGAAATCTGGAGGGATGACGGCTCCAAAATCAGGGCCGCCGACCCCCGGCGAGCATCCAAATCGGAGAGCCACGAGTCAGAAAATGGAGGGGAACAGCAGGTCTCTGCCCGACAAATTTTGGAGACGTGCGGCCACCGAAAAGGGCAGGGGCAGTCCCCCGAAATCCTCTCTCGCATAACCCTAAGCGGCTACGCTTACCCGTCCAAAAAGTCACCCGAAAACAGGCTGCTGACCCCCGAAATCTACTGGCCGACCACCCCCAGTGAGTGACTAGAGAGGGCAGAAATCTGGGGCAACTGGGTCACCATGCGCCCTCAAAAATCAGGCGGTGACCTTCTCCAAAATTCACACTGGCGACCCCGGCGAGTGCCCAAATCGGAGAGCCACGAGTCAGAAAATGGAGGGCAACAGCAGGTCTCTACCCGACCAATTTTGAAGGCGAACGGACACCGGAGAGGGCAGGGTCAGCTCCCCGAAATCCTCTCTCCCGATGCCCTAAGCGCACTCGCTTACCCTTCCAAAAAGTCACTCGAAGGCAGGCCGCCGACCCCTGAAAGCTACTGGCTGACCACCCCGCTTGAGTGACCGAAGAGAGCAAAAATCCGAGACAGTCCAGGCCAGAAATCAGACCGTCACCCTCTCTAAAATCCAGCCGAGCAACCCCCGGCGAGTGACGAAATCGGAGAGCGGAGACACCTGAAAGTGAAGGCCGAAGGCGGGCAGAATCTGGGAAGTTGCAGCAGGGGCGTGGGCTAAACATGGAGCTGGGCGGGCGACTTTGACCGGGGAATTTTAGGGGTCAGCAGTCACCGAAAAGGGCAGGTTCAGCTCCCCAAAATCCCCTCTCCCGAAACCCTAAGCGGAGCCGCTTACCCTTCCGAAAAGTCACCGGACAGCAGGCAGCCGACCCCTGAAATTTGATGGCCGACCACCCCAAACGAGACACCACATCCCCAAAAAAATCATGCCGTTACCCTCTCCAGAATCAAGGCAACCGACCCCCGGCGAGTGTCCAAATCGGAGGGCCGTGAACCCGAAAATGGCGGGGAACAGAAGGTCTCTGCCCGACCAAATTTGCAGGCGAATGGTCACCAAAAAGGGCAGGTTCAGCCCCCCGAAATCCCCTCTCCCGAAACCCTAAGCGGAGCCGCTTACCCTTCCAAAAAGTGACCGGGAGGGGGGCCGACGATGCCTGAAATCTACTGGCCGACCACCCCAAAGGACTGACCGAACTGGGCAAAAATCTGGGACAACAGAGACACCAATCCGCAAGAAAATCAGGCGGTGACCCTCTCCAAAATCAGGGGCACCGACCCCCGGCGAGTGTCCAAATCGGAGGGCCGAGAACCTAAAAATGGAGTGACCCGAGACGACCTTGCCTGACCAATTTTGGAGGCGAATGGTCACCAAAAAGGGCAGGTTCAGCCCCCCGAAATCCCCTCTCCCGAAACCCTAAGCGCAGGCGATTACCCTTCCAAAAAGTCACCAAAAGGCAGGCCGACGATGCCTGAAATCTGGTGGCCGACCACCCCAAGCGAGTGACCGAACTGGGCAGAAAGCTGAAGGGAGAACGGCTCAAAAATCCAGGCAAGCGACCCCCGGCGAGTGTCCAAATCGGAAGGCCGGGAACCAAAAATGGAGGGGAACAGAAGGTCTCTACTCGACAAATTTTGGAGGCGAGCGGACACCGAAAAGGGCAGGGTCAGCTCCCCGAAAATCCCTCTCCCGATACCCTAAGCGGAGCCGCTTACCCTTCCAAAAAGTCACCGGACAGCAGGCTGCCGACCCCCGGAATCTGGTGGCCGACCACCCGAACTGAGTGACCGAAGAGGGCAAAAATCTGAGGCACCCGGAGCGTCATCCCGACCCCAAAACCATCCCCTCTTACCTGAATCTCAAATCTAATAATCCTCATAAAGCGGAAGGTGGCGGCCCTCGCCGGAGAGGCCAGAGGGCAGAAGCAGGAGCCATCCCGACCCCCCAGACCAGCCCCTGACCGCCCGGTCAGAAGGGGCCGAAAGAGGGGTCAAAAGGGGCTGAAAATCGGCCCGAAAATGGAGGGGGCAGGAGGGGAAGCGATGACAGAAAAACTGTCATCGTTGCGCGATAAGAAATCAGGGAGACATGACAGAAAAACTGTCACTGCTGCCCGATAAGTTAGGGAGGCGTTTAGTTAAGTTGTCCGACCTAAACCCCCCCAACGAGTTAATTAGTCCAGCCCAAAGCCCCATACACGCACGCGCATCCCCACCCCCCCAAAAACCCCCCTTTCCACCCCGCACCGCTCCCCTCAAATTTCCCCCCAAATCCACCCCTCTTCCCCCCCCGAAATCCACCCCGTTTCCACCCCCCTCTTGGCCCTGGCCGAAGCGTACCCAAAACCCCGCTCTCCGACCCCCGAGCCAGCCCGGCCTGCCCCCCGTGATGGCCCCCGGCTCCCCCTGGACTCCCGTTCTCATCATTCGCGCCTCAAATCCCTCCGCTCTCATCATTCGGAGGGTCAGGCTGGAGGGAGAAGGCCGGGCTGCCCCTTCAGATGTTCCGAGACCAACTGAGCGAGCCGGGCCATCGCCTGACCACCGCACTCCCCCCTGCGGACTCTTCACTTCCCCCAGTCGCCCAGCACTCGCACCGCCTTCCCTCTCTCGCTTCTGCTCTGGCACCAGCACCAGGGTCAGACCGTCCCGACTCAGGTGGCAAGAGGTCACGAGGTCACGAGTGGCGAGCGCCGATGTCACTCCAGGCTCACCAGTCGGCGGAGCATCAGCACGGTCAGTCGGGGCCGGGGCGAGTGAGGTCACGAGGCATAAGGCGAGCAGAGTCAGGTCAGCTTTGGCAAGGTCACTCCGAGCATGGTCAGTCGGCAGGGCAAGAGCATCGTCAGCCGTCGCAAAGTGTGCGAGGTCAGAGGCCGAAGTCAGCTCAGCTTTGGCAGGGTCACGAGGCGTAAGGCGAGCAGGGTCAATCGGTAGAGCACGTGCATCGTCAGTCGGCGCAAGGTGTGCGAGGTCAGCAGTCGGAGTCAGCTCAGCTTTTGCAAGGTCAGTCCGTGCATCGTCAGTCGGCAGAGCACGTGCATCGTCAGTCGGCGCAAGGCGTGTGAGGTCAGCAGTCGGAGTCAGGCCAGCCCTTGCATGGTCAGTCCGAGTATGGTCAGTCCGAGTATGGTCAGTCGGCGCAAGGCGTGTGAGGTCAGAGGCCGAAGTCAGCTCAGCTTTTGCAAGGTCAGTCCGTGCATCGTCAGTCGGCAGAGCACGAGCATCGTCAGTTGGGGCAAGGCGTGTGAGGTCAGCAGTCGGAGTCAGGCCAGCTCTTGCAAGGTCACGAGGCGTGAGGTCTGAGGTTGAAGCATGGTCAGGGTCAAGGTCACTCCGAGCATGGTCAGTCGGTGCATGGTCAGTCGGCGCAGGGCAAGTCTTCGCCGTGTCCGCTGTTGGCCTGGAGTGTCGCTCAGTTTTTTCTGCCCGCTCAGGTTGGCCGTGATTTTTTTCTGATGTCAGTGGTGGGTGATTTAGGAGGGGGGCGCACCCCCCTGAGTCTGAGCTAACTACGTGATTCGGGCCAAAGATGCAAGCGCCGCTCCGCTCTGCTTGCTGTCCCGAATCACAACGCTCAGCCTACCCCCCCTTCGGTTGCGGGTGCCCGCTCAATTCCCTGCTCTGCTGTCTCCCCAATCTGGCTCGACTGACCTGCCTCGGCTCTCTCTGCTCAGGCCCAGGCAGCAGCCGGAGCCAGTAACTCCCAAGCCCAGGCGCTTAGGGTTATGCGAGAGGAGTTGGGCAAGGCAGGCAGACCATGACGCGGGGAGGCAGGCAGTGACTGACCTGCCCCGGCCCGGCTTGCAGCGGAAGTGGGCAGGTCACTCCACCCGGTAAGCTCTGCCGCTTAGGGTTTCGGAATTCCACCGTAAGCCCTGGCGCTTAGGGTTACGCGAGTGGAGAGACCGGGCGAGGCGTGGAGGTGAGGCCGGGCCGTGACACCTCACCCGGTCACCCGGCACCCCAAGACTCCACCCGCGAACCCAGGGGCGAGGTGCTTCCTGTACTCCGCACTCCCGCCCCCGAAAGGAGAGGAGCGCCCCTACCCTCAGTGACCTCGACGCCTGCTGACTCTCCGGCGTGTGGTCACCCGGCTGGTCACCCGACGAGCGATGCGTGATTCCTGCTGGCGCAACTTTGCCAGCGGTGAGGTCACCCGGCGAGGGAGGCCCGGCGGCAATCCACGGAGCCAGCTCAGCCAGCTCGCGGCCTTCACCTGTGGCGAGCACCCGGATGGGGCGTGACCGAGTTCAGCCAGCGTGCTCGGGTTCAGTGGTCTGCGGATTCAGGCTCAGGTCACGCAGCATCCCCGCGAGATGATGCAGGCGCAGGCACTTCAGTTCCCACGCTCGGGCTTCAGCTTCCAGCTTCAGTCGTGTCTTCAGTTCCATACCCTGATATGGAAGCGGGGAGGGGCAAACCGGAAACCATAAGCGAATGCGCTTAGGGTTACGCGAATGATGTAGGCGAGACCGGGCGAGAGAGGGAGGTGAGACCGGGAACGCGACACCTCACCCGGACACCTGAAGACCTCACCCGCGAGTGGCGAGGCGAGGTGCTTACCCCGCGTCCCGAGAGGGGAGGGCCAGACCGGGGGCGGGCAGGCATATTCCAGATGGGGAGACACGGCCCCGCCTGCTACATCGCCCGCCCCCTGCGAACTCTCCACTTCCCTCAGTCGCCCAGCTCTCGCACCGCCTTCACCTGTCCGGCCACCCACGAGGCAGGACGCGCACGGCCTTCACCTGCCCGGCCCCTCAGTCGCCCAGCTCTCGCACCGCCTTCACCTGCCCGGCCCCCCAGTTGCTCAGCTCTCGCACTGCCTTCAGTCATCAAGCACAGGCTCTGCTTCGCCCCTTTGCAAGTCCAGCCTGAAGGGTGGAACGTAGCGGCGTGGAGTGACCCTCACCTGCTGAAGCCCAAGCTGCATCCCGCACCCGGTCTGACACTCGCCTGCTCGACTGCCCAACTCAGCTCAGGCAGTCGCCTATGCTTTCCCCTCTTTCAGCTCAGGCCAGGGCGTAACCAATACCACCAGAGAGGCGGGTGACCATGCCCCGCCTTTCCTCTCCGGCTGCTGCCTGGGCCTGGGCAGAGCAGAGGAGGTCACTCGCCGCCCACTTCCCGGCAGTCACCCTGCCCCGCCCTGGCCTGTGGCCTCAAGCTCTGCTCGTGTCTGGCTATGGCCTAAGCTCTGGCGCTTAGGGTTACGGCGAGCCGGGTGCGGTGTGGACTCGAAGCCACTCACCCGGAAGCCACTCACCCGCCGCCCCGCCTTTCGCTGGAGTGAGGCGAGGGACGAGCGGAGCCGGGCTGCCCTCAATGCCTAAGCCTTGCCGCTTAGGGTTTCGGTCTGACGCGCCGGGGCAGGTCAGCGCGTCCGGGTGGCGAGCTTCACCCTTGACCGGGGGGCGAGGGTCATCACCACCCGCTCTTCCCAACCCGTAAGCGATGCCGCTTAGGGTTACCCCGCTGAAGCGAGCTGAGGTCTCAGCCCGGCCTGCCCATTCTTCAGAAAGAGCACCCCAGAGTTGGGATGCTCCCTGGAGTGCGGTGACCGGGGGCGGGACGTGCCGGGCCAGCCCGCCACTTCCCCTTCCGCTGGGCGCGGTAGCAGAGGAGCGCTGCCGTTACAGGCAAGCGGGAACAACACCCGCTCGCCTTCCACTCTCGCGCCCCCCTGGTCATGCCCACTGTCGCCCGGCTTCACCGGGCACCACCCGGCATTCCTTTTGCCCGGTCACCGAGAGGTGAAGGTGAACACGCGAGGCGTGTTCACCTTCACCTGTGAGAGCGGGGAAGCGGTAGGGGCCAGCCCCTCCCCCTTCCCCTCTGTAGGTATTCACCACGCCCGCCCCTCTGACGAGGGACGGTCATGCGCCGCCCTTGCCCCCAAACCTGTAGCGCGGGTCACCTCCGGTGCCCCGTCTCCGTTTTTTTTACAGGGGGCAACCCCGGCACCCCTCCCTGTGGTCTGCGCTCACGCTTCCAGGCACGCGGCCCATTGTGGCTCATGGAGAGACGCGAGCCACAATCCCCCGCGCTCCCACCCCGGTTGCCGCAGGCCAGAAGGAAGCCGCGCCCTGGCCCTGCGGGGCACGGGCCGCTGCGCGGAAGGCAGTCGGTTCAGCAGTGCCAGGGTCTTTCCAAAGTTCCACGGCTCAGGCTGGACTTGAAAAGGGGCGAAGCAGAGCCTGGACTGTCTGCCATCCGCTCTCTGCCATCCGCTCTCTGCCACCTGTGCCGCATCCCGTTGCCTGTCCCGCTGACCACGGCCACTGAAGACAAACACCGAAGACGAACACTGAAGACGGTCACCCATGAGCAGAGACCAGAGATAGGGCACACCCTGAAGGTGCAGACGACTCAGGTGCAGGTGTGAGTGCTTATCCCTGAGCGCGGAGGACGAGCAGGGCTGCCGCGAGAACCGTCAGCACCAGGATGCCCAGCACCCAAGTCCAGGCGGGGCCGCTGGGCGCAAGGGTCTGTGATTTTTTTTCCCGCACGGCCCGACTCACCTTCCGGGGGGGAAGGCGCAACTTGGAAACTGGATTCCCTGAGCGGGAACGGGGAGGCCGGGGCATACCCGGACAGCTTACGGCCCAGGCCCAGGCTGTCACCAACTGGAGAGACCAGAGAGGGGAACACGCGAGCGGTCAGGTGGAATCTGCGCGGGCGAGCACGGATACTCAGGTGGTCAGGCGGCGGCAGCTTATCGCCCAGGCCCAGGCTGCTCGGGAGAGGAGAACGGACTTGGAGCACTGAAGTCGCCTTACGCCCTCTCCCCTTTCGCACCATTGGCCCCCAGGAGGCCCAGCAGACACCGGGCGGGTATCGCAGGCCAGTCCAGAGCTTGCAGGGGTGCTCACGCCTGGGCTGTGGCCTTAAAAAAGATTCCAGCAGGGGGGGGAGGCAGGCCAGACGACGATGGGGGGACGCGGGCAGGGCCAGGGGAGATGACGCGGGGTGAGGGCGGTGGGACGCCCCCAAGTTTGTGGCTTGTAAAATAAAGGGAAAGCGGGGAGGGCATTGTGTTCGCAGGAGTGAGACTGACCGTTGACCAAGCAGTCGCTCTTCGATATGCTCTGTACATATCAGCTAAGGAGGTATTTCATGAGTGACAAAACAACGGGTTCCAAAGCGGCCTCGAACGCTTCTGCTACTTTGCGTGATGGACGCACGAGTGATGACTCCAAGTCCGCCGCAGGTAGCGCACTCTCCCAGGTGAATTCGGGTCGTAGCACGGGTGATGATGCCGCTGAATCTGCTTCCGAAGTCCTGCAAAGCGACGACACGGGTGCCAAGTCCAAGTCGGCTGCTGGCAGTGCGCTTTCTCAGAAAGAAAGCGATTGAACTGACTAAATCAGACTGCCCACGCTAAAGGTGGGCAGTCTGATTTTTCCCAAGTTGCTCATCCGCTTTGGGATGTTGAGTAAGGTTATGGATTGGCGCAGCAGCCTCAATCTGCTATCTCCTGCCGACAAGCTGCTGTCTCCAAAAGTTGTCTGTCCCTTGCCAGGTTAGCCAAACCAGCATGGTGGATAGGTACGTGCATTTCCCCACCCTCGTATCCAACCTGTACTTGGAAGCGGGCGAGGAGTTCACCGACCAAGCAGACCCCTGGTTCTATTTCAGGGAGCAGCGGTGTCAGTGACCGCTCCTGCGGGGGAGGAAAAAGAGTGGGCTGGGTGCTGGAGCTTTGTTGCGGCTTCGCTTCAACCTTTTGTGGGAGTGGTGGCTCCTGCCCTTGCCAGACCAAGACGTGTGCAAAGAGGGTTCCCCAGGTGTCTGAGGGGATGACCTGGAAGAACTCGGGAAAGAGGCTCGGCATTCCGCTCCTAACCCGCCGCAGGTGAAATTCAGCATGGGCATGTACCCGCTGGCTGGGAAGCACGATGAGGTTACTCGGGTCATTGTTGAGACTATTGCCATCCTTGTGATGGACAACCTCGCGGGGCAACAGGGGCCGACCCAGCGACTGCTCAGCAATCCAGCGGTGAGCCAGTACCCTTTTGCCACTACGCGGGTCGCGGGTGTGGGCGTAGACCTTACGTTGTCTCACGGGCTTCCTCTCCTCTCCCCTCTTCGCTTTTGGCATTACTAATCAGCTCAAAAAGTCGTCCTATACGTGTTCACTAAAGCACTATTTCGCGCTAAGACTAAAGCACTATTTCATGTTTTAGTGAAATCACTATTCCAGTAAGCTTGGGTGCTTCTTCTCCAAGTAGGCGATGACAGCCTCCTCGATGAGTTGATACTGCTTGCGGTGTTCCCGAGCGCTGGCCTGTTTGAGAGCCGATTTGAGGTCACGCCGCATTTGACTGGAGAGGGATTCCAGGGGATTGGCTTCTTTCAAGGCAGCCAACTGGGCAGGAGAGACCTCTTCTGCACTGTCCGCCTTCTTGAGCACCTGTAACTGCTCAAAGCGGCTTTTCTTAACCGCCATAAGCCAGGGCCTCCCGTAGAACAGACTGATACTCCAGAGCCACAGTTTTGGCGTAGCGGTTGGAAGAGGCTTCCAAAGGAATGTGCTGCTCTGCTGCGTCCCCGACAGCCGTAGACTTGCGAACCATGCTGACAAAGGCGGGAATTTTATTCTCGGCTAGGTGCTCGCGCAGCTCCTCGCCTCGCCCACCTTCATTGACCACGACCAGGACTTTGAAGTTCTTGACACCAGCCTCAACTAGAGGACTCAGGGTATTTGCCAGCCCTGTTGCAGAGACCCCTTCAGGCCGGGTGGGGACGATAAGGAGGTGGCTGGCGCGAGCGAGGCTGACGAGGTCGTGACCCTGTTCATTTCCCTTGGAGTCAATAACAACGTAGTCGTAGCCCTTCATGCGCCTAGGGGCGTCCTCACCGTAACGAGCTACGTCGAATGTCCAAGAGGGGTCTTCACTGGTTCTCCAGGCGACAGCGCACTGCAATTCTTGGTCAGCATCCAGCAGCAAGGTCTTACCCTTTTTACCTAATCCTTGGGCCAGTTGCACGGCTGTGGTGGTCTTGCCCACCCCGCCCTTCATGTTGGCGACGCTAAAAATCTTCATGGCCTGATTCTAGTGTTTTCACTAAAAAAAGTAAATGTGAAAAGATGGAAGAACTAATTCACTATTTGGGCAGAGGGTTTGGAGGCCAGCGCCGACTAACCGACCTCCTCACTAATTAGTGTTTTGGTGAAAAAGTGAGACAGACTTGCGCTAAGGTGTAGTGCAAGCCAGTCGAGCTTTTATGCCTTGGTGGACTTCCTACGAGAGTAGCGGGAGTGCCGCTCTCTGTTTTCCCGAGGCACTGCTTGAGGGGGCGGCATGGGTTTTCCCCTTTGACTCTTAGACCGACCTCGGTGCGAGCCTAGTCTCTCTGACCCCTATAGACCTTTAAGTAGCGTTGCAAGACCTCAAGTGAGCTTCCCGCAAGCTACTCACCACCTTTTCACTATTTAGTGAAAAGGTGAAAAACCAGTTATATATGCCTACACCATCCGCTGGCATCTATGTGTTGGGGTCGAGTAGCTGCCCCGGCAACTTAGCTTCCAGCAATAGCGGCAGTTTTTCACCATTTCACTAGAAAAAGTTTTAGTGATTTCGTCAAAGGTATTCTGGACAGTGGCTACTGGCTCCTTGCAGGAAAAATGACGGTTCTCTTTGAGTGAGAAAATAATGAGGCGCTGTAAGCCACGTCAAGGGGCTTGGAAAAAAATTTGTGACCTGGAGGTCATACGGCTTTGGAGAGGTGGCTTGAAGCATGGATGGGGGCGATTTGCGAAAAACTCCCCTCTATGAATTTCTATTTCCGCTAATCGGTGTTAGCATAACCTTAGAAGGCATCTGACCAGTCTGGAATCTTCCGACCAGATTTTTCTCTAAAATAGTCAGAACGGTTCTGGCAAGTTAACGCTGATAGGCTCCTGAGCTGTGACTGACCGGAAACCCTATCGACACCGTTTCCCACTGAGCGTGATTGGGTATGCCCTGTGGCTGTACCACCGCTTTCCGCTTAGCCAACGTGATGTTCAAGAGCTTCTTCATGAACGAGGAATCCACGTCAGTCACGAAACCCTTCGCCAGTGGAACATCAAATTCGCTCCGCTCCTCACTGAAGAATTGCGCCACCGGGAACCCCGACGGGGTTCCCGGTGGCATCTGGATGAGGTGCATGTTGTCGTTGGTGGGATCAAACACTGGCTTTGGAGAGCGGTGGATGAACAGGGTGCCGTGCTGGACGTCCTCCTACAGGAACACCGTGATACTGAGGCCGCCAAAACATTCTTTACTCGCTTGCTGAGGGAATACGACGTCCCACAGGCCATTCATACAGATAAGCTCTGGAGTTATGGTGCAGCTATCCGGGAATTACCCGTGCTCCACTCCGTGGAGCACGTCCAAGTGGTATCGAGTGCTCGCTGCAACAATCTGGTCGAACAATCACATCGACCGACCAGACAACGGGAACGACAGCAAATCGGATTCAAAAGACGACGACGAACTCAGGAATTCCTCGCTCTGCACGCCCGCACTGCCAATCTTCATCGCCAGACCAGAACCACAGTCCCAGCCAGTCAAAGACGAGTGAATCAGACCTCCGCAACGCGGGTATGGCATGAAGCGTTGCAACAAGCAGCCTGAAACTCAGGCTCACTTCGGGTCGTTTTACCTCGGCGAAGTTAAGTTGCCAGAACCCTCCTGACGAACATCTGGCTGAACTGAGTCTCTGGAGCCGCAACCGTCAGGGTGAAGCGCAGGCGGTGGTCTCCCACCACACGGCGCTGGCGTTCCATGAACTCAGTGACCTGCTTCCAGAACAGATTCACCTCTCGGTACCCAGAGGGTTTCGTAAAGTGGCACCGCCGGGCGTCCAGCTGCACACCAATGAGATTCCTGTTGCCGACCAGCAGACGCAACATGGATTCCAGGTCACGTCCGTCCTGCGCACCCTGCAGGATATGGTGGGCACCGACCTTTCACCTGAACTGCTGGATCAGGCCACAATGCAGGCCGTAGAGCGGGGCCTGATCAGTGCCGCACAAAGCAGGTGGCTCGCCAAGAGCTTTGAACGCAAAAAACGTGGCGAGTGATGGGTCGTTCAACCCAGTGTAAAGCGTTCATCACCGAGCTTGAGGGTCAATTCAAGCTCCCCGCCGATCGCCCGCGCAAATTTACGGAGGGTAGCCAGTTCGGTTCTGTCGAGGTCACCGTGCTCTATACGTGAAATTCGTGACTGAGACACCTGAAGTTGCTCAGCCAGTTCCTGCTGGCTGAGTCCTGACGCAGCCCGAACTTCGGCGAGTTTGTAAGCGCGTACCTGCGCCAGCATCTCTCCCCGCAGTGCAGCCACTTGGCTTTCATCAATACGTCCGGCTTGTTCAGCTTCCTGACGCACTGCCTTCCAGTTTCTGGCTTTCATAGCTCCTCCTCGTAGTGACCCGCCAGCCAGAGGTCGTAGCGACTTTCTGCCAGCGTAATATGCTCGGTGTACCACTGTGTCCATTGCCCTGCTTTATCACCTGCTGTGAGCAAAATGGCCTGCCGTTTGGGGTCGAAAACAAACAGGATGCGTATTTCGGTCTGTCCCACTGAACCAGGGCGCAGTTCCTTGAGATTCGCCAGTTGCGAGCCAGTCAGGGTATCGACCAGGGGCCGACCTAACATTGGCCCACGGTCTTCCAGTAAGTCCAGCGCTGCCGTCACCAGTTGTGAAGTGGCGTGATCAAGCCCTGCGAACCATTCATCCACTTCACCCACCAGAATGATCTCCCAGACCATGGCTGATTATGACATATATGTCATATCTGTTGTGTCTCCCTGGGTTTACTGGCCAGCACTTCCAGGGGAGTGGCGGTGGCGTGGGCCAGTTCAGGTTCATTCTCCGAGGCGAACTCCGACAACTTTCAAATAAGCCGCTGCAGCCGTCGTCTTTTCAACTTCCTCACAGGAAGGCCGTGAAGGGGCCTCGGTAACCTTCTGAGGGTAAAAGTACCTGTCAAAAATCCTCGACCTCTGCCGAAACGTCATCGTCTGTGACCGCCACATACTTGCGGGTGGTGTCCACACTGGAATGCCCCAAAAATACGGCTACGCGGGTAAAATCACCGACTTTCTGATACAGCCGCGTGCCGCTGGACTTGCGTGCCGCATGAAATCCGCGCCAGAAGCCCGGATGACCAGCAGCGCGACACGCCTTGCGCATCCGGTAGGCCGCCTGGCTGTACGTCCAGTGGAACAACTTGTTGTCAGTTTGGGGAATGACCTCGCGTAAGGCTTCTCGCACACGTTTTCCCAGTGGAACGCGTCGTATTTTGCCGCCTTTACCGTAAACGGTGAGGATATTTCTATCGATATCGCCTGCTTTGACCTGCAACGCCTCCCCGATGCGGAGTCCTGCGTGGGCGCACAGCAGCAAAAGCGCACTGAGTTCCTTATCGCAGGAGTGCAGTACTTCCTCAAGTTCATCGCGGTAAGGGGGCCTTTTGACGATGGCCGGTGTGCGGTCTTGTGGTGGACTGACGTTGGTGAAGGGGTTGATCTGGGTCGCGCCCGCCCAGTCCAGAGCGCGGTAGAGCGCCCTGGCGGCAGCGACGTACTGCTGAACGGTCGCGGCGGACAGCTTTCCGGAGCGGCCCCGCCCACTGCTAGGGCGTTCTTGCAGATACGCGAGGTAGCGCCCGCCGTCGCGCCGCCCGGGACGGAGCAGTTGCACACCACTGGCCTGTGCCCACGGAACGAAACTCCGGACGCCCAGACGGTAAGCGGTCAAGGTGTGCTGACTTGTCCGGCTGCCCTGCGTGCTTCCGGATCGCATGTAGGCCATCAGCACCTGCGTCAGACCTTCCACGTCATAGTTCGCGGCGGCCTCGACCGCCCTGACCCGCAGCGCCTGATCGGTGAGGTCACTCAGGGCCAAAGCGCTGGTCGGAAGGGCCAGAGTCACGGTCGAGTTCAGCTTAGCAGGTTTTGACAATAATGACATTTATTGTCAAAACCTACACACTAAAGCCTTGATTTGTGTCTAAATGGTGACACTGGACGTTTGAAAGGTGTCGAGTCTTGACTTTGAGGTAGCTACGGCTCAACTGATAGAATCGCTGCCCCTGCGGGTATTCAGTAATGGGGCATGCCTATAGGCCTGATGACCCGATTGGCGCAAAATCCGGTAGTTGACTGGAACTATTCCCGATATGGAGGTCTCTGTTGCTCAGTACCCGACAGTTTCCAAAAATCCCGTCTGGGATGGAGAAAAGAGGTCAATAAAGGCAAGTATCTGTACCTCACGCTGTTTTTCAGGCTGGCTCCACGCCCGTACCAATTCTCTCAGACCCAAGGTGATGACACTCCACGCCCTCCTTCCGTGGGTTTTGAGTCGAACACTTTGTTGAAGCCCGACCAGAATGCACCACACGTAGGCCAAGGTCAGCACGCAGAGCAACCGTTCAAGGTGGTCATGGAGCGTCATGTGGGTGTTCTCAAGCTGAAATCCCTTGGATTTCAGCGCTCGAAACAGGCACTCGATTTTCCACCGTTTCCGGTAGGCTTTCAGAATTTTGTGCGATTTCATCGCGTTACTCGCCACAAGCAGCGTCTCCCCATCTGTCGTGAATGTCCCCACGACGTTCATCGGTGAGCCAAAGACCTCAACGTCATCGAGCAGAACCCCTACTGCACCAGGTTGCAGGTCGCTCAGCCACTCGCTGCCGGGCAAACCGTCGATGGACGTGGTGTACCGTATACGGATGGTGACCGGGATACCCTGGTCAATCAGACCATCAACCCAGTCCTGGCCGATGAATTCACGGTCGCCATAGAGGGTGAAGATGTCCTGGCAATGCAGAATCTCGAGTGCGTCCTCAAGAATGAGCAGCCGGGTCGCCGCGTTGCTGTTCCCACTGTGGTCAAGGAACTCAAACAAGAGGGGAATGGCTACGCCTCGCCAGATGACTGCGAGAACGAGAATATTGACGTCTTGACCGCCCAACTTCCAGTTGGTGCGGTTGGGCTGGCCCCAAAAGTTGGACGGTTTCGAGTAGAGACTCGGCTCAGGTCTAGGGTACAACAGTGGCTTCCATTTCTTGTCCAGGGGAAGGACTGACGGCCACATTTGCGGTGGGTTGTCCGCAAGGGGGGTCGGCAGGCCGTCCCCTGGCCTGCTCAGCAAACTGGTCGGGCGTCCGGTAGCCCAGTGACGAATGTGGCCTCCTGGCGTTGAAAAACTCGCGGTAGCCATCCAGGACCACCTGGGCGTGTCGAGCCGAGTAGAACACCTCCTGGTTCAGACACTCCTCCCGCAGCCGAGAGTGAAAACTCTCGGCAAAGCCGTTCTGCCAGGGTTTTCCGGGATGGATGAACCGGGTGCCGATGTCCTGAAGGGCCAACCAGATGCCCAGGTCCCTGGCGATGAACTCCGGGCCGTTGTCGCTGCGAATGAATCCAGGCGCACCACGCTGGGCGATAACTTCGTGCAGAACGTCCTTCACGTCCATGGACGTGAAGGACTCGCGGGCGCGCAGAGCCAGGGACTGACGGGTGAACTCGTCCGTCAGGGTCAGGATCTTCAGCGTGCCTCCCCCCAGGGTTTGATCGAAGATGAAATCGTAGGTCCAGACGTGATCCGGAAACTCGGACTGCATGGGAATGGACGTCCCAGTGCGAATTTTTCTCCTGACTGGGATTCCCACGGTCAGCGCCTCCTCGCGCCAGAGGCGCCGGACTTTCTTCCGGTTGAGGTGATGCCCTTCCTGCAGGAGCAGGGCGTGAATGAACCGGTAGCCCCGACGTGGATGGAGCAGCGCCAGCTCACGGATGCGTTGCCGGAGTTCGTCGTCCTGGCGCGGTTTGGTCTGGTAATACCAGGTGGATTTGGGCAGGCCCACCAGGAAGCAAGCCCGTTCGGGCTTGACCCGTGCTGTGACGAGTTCCCTCACCACAGCACGCTTCTCGGTGGGCGTCACCGCTTTTTCTGAATCACGTCCCTCATCGCGTCGATCTCCAGGCGTTGTTGACCCACGATCCGCAGGAGACGAGCATTTTCCTTTTCGAGCTGACGAAGCCTGCGGGCTTCGTCGACATTGGTGTCGCCGTATTTCTTCTTCCAGGCGTAGAAGGACGCGGTGCTGCATCCCAGGTCGCGACACAGCTCTTCAACGGATTTGTCGCCCTTTTTGGCGTCCTGGAGAAGCTTGACGATCTGGTCTTCGGAGAACTGACGTGTTTTCATTGGTGTGGCCTCGCTTTCCAGCCTAGGGCTGGGAGTGAGCCTGAGTGTCTAGCGATGACCGTCCAGTTTCTGGGGGGCACTCCAAGGGCATACCAGACCTTTACGGAAACTTAACATTTTTCCTTTAGCCTGCCGCCCAATGCGCCGTCAGTTCATGTTGATTTTCCTTGCGTCTTTCGCGTTGGCTTCGGCCACCACAGTCAGGGTGAAGCCAGGCGACACCCTCTATGGGATTGCTCGTCAGAATGGCACAACTCTCCAGGCATTGTTGGAAACCAACAGGGGAGTCAATCCGCAGCAGGCATTACAAATAGGTCAAGTGCTGCAACTCCCAGCTCAAGCTGGCTCCACGGTTCGCACTGGGGGCAGTGTTGTGACAGTGCGCCCCGCTTCCATCCGCGTGAGTGCTGTCATGCCTGTCGTGGGTCG
>NZ_CP049359.1:102500-107500 GCF_011067105.1 Deinococcus wulumuqiensis R12
TGCAGATACGCTTCGGCGTCCCGCAGGCTTCCCAGACGAGTGACGAACGCCTGAAACCCCTGAGTAGCTGCGTAAGCCGTGTTGAAGGGCCAGTTTCCAAAGCCGTCATAGGTCTGGTCGTAGGTGGCCTGCGCGACCTCGGGCACCCTGGGGCGCAGCCCCCAGTAAGCCAGCAGCATGCTGACGGAAGTGGGGCTGCACCACACCTCGCCCCCACCTGGGTAGATCATCTGGGAGTAGCTGGGAACATTGAGCAACCTCTCCAGTGGGAGCGGCCTGCCTCCCGCCTGCTGGAAGCGCAGCGACGTATCCGAAGTGTTGAAGGACAGCAGTTTCATCTGCTGGTTCGCTGCCGCCTGATAGCGGAATTGAAAGGCGCTGGCCCGGTAAGGGAGTTTCAAGGTGTCGGTGTCCACCCAGCCGCCTGCCGCCGGGCGGCGCGGCGCACTGCGGCGACCCGTGGCCGCCTGCCAGGAACCGAAACTGAAGTAACGGCTCCACTGCCCGTCCGGCTGGCGCACCCGAACTTCCAGTGTAAAGGGGCGGTTCTCCCCACCCAGGACATTCCAGCTCGGCACCAGTTCATTGAAGGGCGCAACGTTGACCTCTGGCGACGTGGTTGGCCCCGGCTGAGGGACAGGAAGCGCTTGCCAGGTATGCGGCACGCTGGTCTGCACGCTTTTCAGCAGGGTCGTGGGTTGCCCGAAGGACGTTTGCTGGGCATAAGGCGCGGCGGCGGCGGTACTGAAAGCCAGCAGGGCCACAGGGAGCAGAAGTCTGAGCATCAGCTTCACGCTAGTTGGCGCGTATTCAGCTTCTGTAAAGCACGACAAAAGCCCCCGGAGGAACAGGGGCTTTCAGGCACTTGGGGCGGAGTTATTCCACGACAATCGCCATCGTCAGGCCACCACCTCCCGCGACTTCTTCATTGTTGTTGGTGATGTGGTGGGGAATGTGGCAGTGGATTAGCCAGGTTCCCTTCTGGGTGGCCTTCCAGAGCACGTCGTAACGCTGCCCAGGGCCGACATTGATGGTGTCCGCCTTGTAACGCGCCGCCTGGGAAAGGGTTTCTCCGTCGATGGCGGCCACCGTGAACGGCCCGCCGTGAATGTGCATGGGGTGGATGAAGTTGTTGTTCGATCCGATGAAGCGCAGCCGCACCGTCTGTCCGACTTTCATCCTGATGGTTTCGGTGGACGGGTACGCCTTACCGTTGATGGTAAAGAGGTTCGGGAAGAGTCCTTCCATCGGCATGGCCGGGAAGGTGTAGCCCTGAGCCACTTTCCATTCCTGAAGTTGCAGGGTGTACTCCTTGTCAGCTTTCAGGGTCGGGTCGGGTTTCTTCGGATCGACGATCAGTGCGCCGTACAGTCCCAGCCCCTGCTGCCGATCCACGGCCTCGTGCGAGTGGTAGAAGAACGTGCCCGCCTGGTTCACGGTGAACTCGTAGGTGAATGAACCACCGGGGGGAATGGGCTTCTGGGTCACGTCGGCTGAGCCGTCCATCTTGTTCGGGACACTCAGGCCGTGCCAGTGAATGCTGGTGGGGTCAGGCAGGTTGTTCTTCACAACGAAGCGCACCCGGTCCCCCTGGGTGATGCGAAGGCGCGGCCCCGGCACCTGCTTATTGACGGCGTAGGCCGCCACCTGCACGCCCGGCAGGATGTTCCAGTTGATCAGCGAGGTTTCGAGGTTGAAGACCTTCACCCCATTCACGATTTTGGGTTGCAGGGTCTGATCGCCTCTGGCATTGGCTGGGGCAGTGTACGTGACCTTGCTGAGGTCAACCGCCGCCATGTCCTGCATGGCTTCCATGCTCTGATCGGGGGTCATGATCATGCCGGGCGGCATCACCAGGTTGCCCATGCGGGTAACTGTACTGATGGGTGTCTCCGGCAAACTGCTGATATTGGGGCTGGCTGCCGGGTGGTGTTGGTCATGAATGCTGGGCGCAGTGGGCGTTCCCATGTTCATGCCGGGCATGGTGTCCTGGGCAACCACGTTAGAGGCGAGAAGGATGGTCAACACACCAAATCTGGTTTTCATGTCTAAAGCCTGCGCCGACCATATTCAGCTTGTGTAAAGGTTTGGCTCTCCAGCACGACATTCAGCGTGCCTTCATGGACACCGGAGCTTTACAGAAGCTGAACAAATCACGGTCTAGGGTGTAGGCAGTCCATTCCCACCCCTGCGAATCCGGCCCGGACAGCCGGGTTCCTCAAGCTCAAGGAGAGACCCATGAACACCATTTCTGCCATGCTCAGCACCCACCCGAAACCCGGTAAGTTCGATTCCGGCAGTCTGGCCGAATGCATCAGTGCCTGTCTGGAGTGCACTGGTTGCTGCACCATCTGCGCCGACGCCTGCCTGAATGAAACGGAACACCTGGCCCACCTGACGAAGTGCATCACGCTGAACGGCCAGTGCGCGGACGTGTGCGCCGCCACAGCAGGCGTCCTGAGCCGCGTGGGGCAGGGTGACGAAGCGGTGATTCGCGCCCAGTTGCAGGCGTGCGTGGCCGCGTGTCAGGCGTGCGCCCAGGAATGCGAGTCTCACGCCAAGATGGGCATGAAGCACTGCGAAATATGTGCTGAATGCTGCCGCCGCTGTGAAGCCGCCTGCCAGAAACTCCTGGCCTGAGTGCCGCTTTACACACGCTGAACATCAACGTCTTAGCGTCATGGTCATGAATAAAGTGACCGTGACGCTTCTCTTTACGCTGGCCTCCCTGTCTGCTGCCCAAACAGCGGCTCCTAGTCCCGTGCAATTCAGTAGACCTCTTGCGAAAGTCGGAAGGTAGGCTGTGTGGATAGCACACCAGCGATTTGAACGGGTCATGCGGATGACCCGAAAACAGTTCAAGCGCCGTACAGGGGTCTATCCAGAGACGTTTACTGCAATGGAGGCGGCCCTCCAAGCCTGGGAGTTAGATAAAAATCGTTCTGGACGACCACCAGCACGGACATTGAGCGAGCAACTCCTGCTCACACTTGAATTCTGGCGTGAGTATCGCACTCTCTCCCACCTGGCGGAGGATTGGGATATTCACGAAAGCACTGCACAACGGACGATCGAGCGCGTTGAAAACGCGCTTATTGCCAGCGGCCAGTTCGCCCTCCCCGGCAAAAAAGCCTTACTTGAAACAACGACAGCATGGACAGCCATGCTGGTGGATGTGGCTGAAGTGCCTTGTGAACGCCCAAAAAAAAGCAACGCGCCTACTACAGCGGGAAAAAGAAGCGTCATACGCTGAAGATGCAACTTCTGATTCACGCGACGACGCACATGATTATGTGCGTCACCAGTGGAAAAGGAGCGACGCATGACCTCACACTCCTACGCGGCTCCGAGGTCAGGGTTCATCCAGAAGTAGCCTTGATTGGAGACGCCGGATATCAAGGTATCTGGCGTCTCCACCGCTATTCACTCACACCCCATAAAGCCAGCAAGCATCATCCCCTGACGAGCGACGAACGCCTTGAAAACCGTGCCATTGCTTCTATCCGACAGCCCGTTGAGCATGTCATTCGAAGGTTAAAGATTTTTCGCGTACTTAAAGAGGTGTATCGCCATCGGAGACGACGTTTTGGTCTACGACTTTCGCTTATTGCGGGTCTACTGAACCACATGATTCAAGCCAAGCCATGACTTTCGCAAGAGGTCTAGTGGCCTGCCCCCAACTTGTTAAGGCGAACCAATGGCACAATGCAGGCGGCTTGCAGAGTTTCGTGTCCCCTGAAGCCGTCGTGTTCAAGTTTCCCGGCAGCAACCAGAAAGCCGTGGCACTCCCTGCCAGACAGAGGTTCGTTGTCATCGCGCTCAACGCACTTCATGTCCAGGTGCCAGAGCGGACTGTTCAAGACCTCCGTCAGCGTAGCGTGCTGGTGAAAATCCAAGCAGGAAAAACAGTCATTAACAAGACCGCGAAAACCTTCCATAACGGCTTTCTGGAACTGT
The DNA here is from genome assembly GCF_011067105.1 of Deinococcus wulumuqiensis R12. Classification (NCBI taxonomy): domain Bacteria; kingdom Thermotogati; phylum Deinococcota; class Deinococci; order Deinococcales; family Deinococcaceae; genus Deinococcus; species Deinococcus wulumuqiensis. Next base: position 106,458 of record NZ_CP049359.1, read on the forward strand.
GGCTAGATTGCAATCAGACCTAGCAGGTCACCCTCAAAATGGGCGGCAAAATCATCACTGGAACGCTGAACACCCAGGCGGGCAGCGATACGTGTATCACCACGATGCGGCTGCAATAACTCAAATTGTGCTAGGGGAACGTATTACCAGCTATAAAGCAATGGTTCGTGCTCAGTAGGTGACAACTTCAGTTTGGCCTCGTCCCAGACGGAGAAAACCAACAGTCAGCCCCATCAAGCTTGATGGGGCTGACTGTTCGCGGTCTTCTGAAGGTGTGAAGTCCACAGAATCCACTGTCCAGCAGGCTACCGCACTCACCCAGCACTTCAAAGCGCACGCCAGTCACCTCCGCATCGACACGCTCCAGCGGCTCATCGATGTCCTCCTGGCGATGATTGCCGCGAGGAGCGTCAATCATCACGACCTGAGTGCCCATATGCCGGGGATGAGTACCCCACAGGGCAAGAAGAGACGAGCAGACCGCACCTTCCGGGATGAGCAACTGGACATGGGCTTTTTCATCGCCCTGCTCGTCGCCCACCTGCCACCAGGAAAGGTTTTGCTGAGTCTGGACCGCACCAACTGGGAACACGGGGAAACGCCCATCAACTTTCTGGTGCTTGGAGCCGTGGTTCACGGCTTCACCCTGCCGCTCATCTGGGTGCCTCTCGACGAGTCTGGGAACAGTCACACCTACGCCCGGATGTGGCTGGTGTTGAAGCTCCTTCGGGCCTTGCCAGCGAAACGCTGGCTGGGTCTGGTGGCCGATCGGGAGTTCATCGGCGCGGAATGGTTCCGCTTTCTTCGTCGTCAGGGCATCAAGAGGGCAATTCGTATCCGACAGACCGACATGCTGGACGACATGAATGGGAAAGAATGGTTTGAGAACGTCCAGCACGGTCATTTTCACGAGATTGGCGAAAAGGTGTTCGTGTTCGGGGAGTTGATGCGGGTGGTGGCGACGAGGTCACCCACAGGTGACCTCGTCATCATCGCTACCGATTTCAATGCTCGGAAGACCTGGAAGCTTTACAAGCAGCGCT
>NZ_CP049359.1:112500-162500 GCF_011067105.1 Deinococcus wulumuqiensis R12
AGCGGCCTATACCCAATGGTTCGTGCAGTTTTAGGCGGCTTTGAGGCCGAAATTTAGCGGACTGGACGGCAGATGTTCTAATTCTTCAAAGCGGGCCGAGAGATCCAACTTGGACAAAATCACTTGGGCCAGCAGGGCGTTATACGCCCTGCGTTTCATGTCTTCGAGACTGAACACCAGATTCTGTCCGCCCTCTGCTGCTCGCAGGGCCTCAAGGCGACAGAGGTTCAGGGTCAGCAAGACCACGTTCCAATGCGCCTCAATGCCTGGCTGTGACCGCAATTGCACATCCTGGCTCCCCAGGAACTGCTTGGCATCCCGGAAGATCAGTTCAATCTCGAAACGGCTCCGGTACAGCGCCATGATCTCATGAGCGGGCATCGTCACAGCGGTGCTGTTCAGCACCGCGTAACCCGTCACTTGACCCTTTTTACCGACCTGCTGGATGACGACTGCACGCACTTCTCGCGCCCACTGCACGCTCCAGACCACCTGAGTCCACACCCGCTCGGTCGACGTTTCAGAAACGAGGTCAAAGCGCTGCAAGTCGCTGAAATCCACCTTGCCGTCGAACTTTTTTGGCCGTCCGCGTCGTCTGGGATGCTCGCCGGTATAGAGATACTTGAGGTTGGCGTTGCGAGGAAATCTGGAGATGAATGGGAGACCGTGACCGGTCACGGTCTCCACCATGGATTCTTTCGCATAGTTCCCATCCGCAACCACAGCGGCCAGATCAAGCCGTGGAACAGTCTGGAGATCAAGCAACACGTCATCCAGCTGGTCAGCGGCCTGTTCCAGACGACTCGGGGCCTCAGACCCGGTCCGGGTCTGACGGACATCGACCGTAAATGCCTGTCGGTGCTGGACGTCAATCAGGGCACAGCAGGATTGCTCGATCCCACGTTCGGTCCGTGCGGCACAGCCATTCCAGAACGAGCCGAGGTGTGCGGTGTGCTGACCAGATTTGCGGTGAAAAGAGGCGTCGATGGCCAGAACGCACAGTGGGCTGATCAGCCCACTCTCAATCGCCGTGCTCACAGTCGCCCGGTGTACTGCGCCCCAGGGAATGGCCCCGGGGTCACTTCGGTGCAGCCAACGACGGATCGTACTCTCTGAGCAGGCCGCATATCGGGAGAGGTTCAGGACGTTCAGCCGTCCAGGAACAGCGAGAAATACGCTAAGCAGCACGGTCAGAAAATTCCGCTGCGTCTTGCGCAGCGGGACCGCGCTGAGAACGTACTGTAGGATAGCCATTAGACCCATTGGAAGCGGTGTGTTCACAGCCCCATTTTCGGTGAGTCTTTCTTTGTGACCTCAAAACTGCACGAACCATTGATCGTACCTTTGTCGGTTTTTTCCAGTTTAAGCCGACCAAGACGCGATTCGGATATGGGGGCAGTAGCCTGCTTACAGCTCCACGAGCAAAATGGCTTGTGCCAGACGCAACGCTTCCGATTTGCCTTTCTGGAGCGCGGTGAGTAAAGCTGCTGCCCCAGCATCATCGAGTTCGTTGACCGCAGCAATAGCCTTACTCGATACAGCCCTCCCCAGATGCAGCTTGAGCAAAACCAACGACGTCCCACGAGGATCCTGGGCGTGCTCCGATTCTGGCTCTGGCTCTTTGGACGGCTTGCGCTTTACCGTAGCCTTCCTGGGGCTTTCTGGGGCATCGGCGGCCATGTAGCCCCACTTCTTGGGATTGCGTACCGCGTCCACAATAGAGGCGGCCAGTGACCGGGGTTTCCAGCCACCAGTAAGGCGCTCATCAATGATGCGAAGCGCGAGACGGATGCGATCTGGATGATCAGCCGCCAGAGTCTCAGCCACAGGACGGGTAACGTTACGAGCGATGAGGATATCCACCAGTTCCGGCTCGGGAGGAGCTGAGAAGGTGTATTCCAGCTTTGCAGCCCGGCCACGGCCTTCAAACGAGACATTCTGAAGGTACTTCTCGGCCATCAAGCGTTCATGGGCAGCATCCAACGTGCGACGGGCATTATCGAGGCGTTCGTTCTCAAGGCCGCAGGCGCTCAACCAGTCCTTGAGCTGAAAAGTGAGTTCACTGGCGAGTGACCCAGAGCTGGTAAGGCGATGCGCCTGAAGAACCCGGTAAAGACTCCTCGCCTGCGGCTGACCCAGGCGTGAAAGAAGTTCGCCATCCAGCATCTGAAATAATCCATCCCGAATGGAGGCCGCGAAGCTGGGAACAAACGTAATCTTGATAGGTGAACTGTCCGAGAGTTCGCGTTGATCGAAAGGTCGGTGCGATCCAGTGGTTTGATCCATGACCTCCATCTCAGCGATGATTCCTGTGGTCGTCGTCTGACCGAAGTGGCGTTTACGCTTTTCATCGAATTGGGTACGAATAAGCGTCCACTTGACGCCGCTCAGCCGCATGAGGGCGTCACGTAGGGATGCGTAGTACTGGCCGTTACGAGAATGACCGCTTGCGGCGAGCAACTGGGCCGCAGAGATCTCAATTTCGTTATTTTCAGGACAGCCTGCCCTGAAAAATATGGTCTGGAGCGCGAGAAGGATATCTCCGTCACGGCCATGCGGGCGGCCATGGAAGGCACTGCCCATCACGCGGTACATCACGTCGCCAATGGTGTAATCCGTAACCCATGTCGTCTCAGTGGGTGCCAGGTCGCGTTGCACGCTGATGATCCCTGCCCTGGTCAGGTCGAGTTCATTGATCCGGAGTTCCAGTTCCACCTTGATTTGATCTTACAGTCAAAAGAAAAAAGAATTGATTTGATTGTCAATCAAGGGGCAAAATTTAAGCCAATAACACTGTGTTTGTCGGGAAACGAGCGGACGAATCCCTCAGTTCTGTCTCGTCTCTGCCTCAAAAGTGTCTCGTGAATCCCTCAGTTCTGTCTCGCTTTTCCCTCAAAAGTATCTCGGTCATACCCGGCATAAGCGTGGTTTTTTATCTTCACTAGCGACAGAACTGAGGGATATGTGCGATAGAACTGAGGGATTCACGAGACAGAACTGAGGGATTCGGACACCAAACTTGCGGCAATGCGCACAGCTCCTGGCCGTATCCCAGGATCATCTCCAGCTAGATAAATCTTGCTGTGACACTTTCCGAACAGTTCTGCAGGTTCTGGCAACTTAACGCTGATAGGCTGCCGAGCTGTGACTGACCGGAAGCCCTATCGACATCGATTCCCGCTGAGTGTCATTGGGTATGCCCTGCGGCTCTACCACCGCTTCCCCCTCAGCCAGCGGGACGTTCAGGAACTGCTTCACGAGCGTGGTGTTCAGGTCAGTCACGAGGGTTCTGGCAACTTAACCTGAGTGAGGCCGGAGTAGCTCAGCAGGTGGCTTGATTCTCAAGCCACCTGCTGCATCGCCTCTCGCAAGCGGAGAAGAGCTGCGGATTGATGGCTTCGTCTGAGGGTGGCGGGAACGGTGGTTCGCGTGTGTCGATGGAGGTTCGAGACTCGGGCGTGCAGGGCGAGGAATTCTTGTGTTCGTTTCCGGCGCTTGAAGGCCAGTTGGCCTCGTTCTTGCTGCCGGGTGGGTCGATGAGATTGCTCCACCAGATTGTTACAGCGGGCGGTGGAAACGACCTGAACGTGCTCCACGTCGTGGAGCACGGGAATCTCACGCAGCGCCGCCCCATAGCTCCACAGCTTGTCGGTATGGATCACCTCCGGCACGTCGTATTCCCCCAGGAGGCGGACAAAAAAGGACTTGGCCGCCTGGGTGTCTCGGTGTTCCTGAAGCAGAATGTCCAGCACGTCCCCGTATTCGTCGACCGCTCGCCACAACCAATGCTTGACCCCGCCGACCTTGACGCAGACCTCGTCCAGATGCCATCGAGAATCCCGGCGGGGTTCTCGATGGCGCAGTTCCTCGGTCAGGAGTGGGGCGAACTTGATGTTCCACTGACGGAGGGTCTCGTGACTGACCTGAACACCACGCTCGTGAAGCAGTTCCTGAACGTCCCGCTGGCTGAGGGGGAAGCGGTGGTAGAGCCGCAGGGCATACCCAATGACACTCAGCGGGAATCGATGTCGATAGGGCTTCCGGTCAGTCACAGCTCGGCAGCCTATCAGCGTTAAGTTGCCAGAACCTGCCATACTAAAATTGCATAATTCTAACTGTGCAAAATTATGTAATTTAAGAGTGCAGTATGGGGCGGATTTGACCATCCATCCTGCTTCCCCGTTCAGTCACAGGCTTTCTTGGAGTGATGACTGACTTGGCTCTCCTCGGATAGAACCGCAGTGACAGGATCCAGGAGCGGAGAGAGGTGCAGTGATCGGTAAGCTGAGCATTGGAATGGACGCCGCAAGTCTGTATGTCAAACCAGTCATAGAACGCCTAGCACGGGCCGATTCGAAAGCTCAGGCGTTTGGCACCTGGTTTTGGCACCGGCGAGCGCTGAAGGACTCCCGGCTCATCCTTGCCCTTCCAGACGGCATTAGGTTTCCCGTTCCCAACCAACTTGACCTTCCAGATGGCGCCTACCTGCGTGGGCTCTATCGCAGTGACCACTTGGTCTACCTTGACAACCGCACCGTATGGCAAACATTCGCGCCGGGTGGCACGACCATCGTGCAGGATTACAGCATCACTTTCGACACGCAGGTCGTTCGCTATCTCGCCCTGGCCATTGAAGGCGCGAGCCACCCTATGGCGCATGCCATCCGCAGCGCCCTGACCTATCTGAGCGCCCGCGGCTGGAACTGGGACTTCTGGGCCTATATCGAAGAAAACGCAGATCGCCTGACACGCACCCAGGTGTATGCCAGTCGGAACTTCCGGGCCAATCTGCAAGCCATCGAGATCGTCAAGGATCTTGATGAGCCTTACTTCCTCGCCACTGGCGTATTGCGGCCACAAGCGGGTGACCGTGAGATCGACCAGCGGGTCGAGCGCCTCCTGGTGTATATCGAAACCCGCCCGGACAGCCTCAAAGCCTATTACCGCTCCCTTCAGCGGTTATGCTACCTGGTCCTACTGGTGATCAGCTGGATTCACCTGAAGCAGCCCAAACGCCCGGTCAAAGCGAAAATTCAGGAACTACTGCGTTTCTTCGATGAGGAACTCTGCACCATGCTGCCCCGGGAATTGGTGTACGGCATTCGTCTGTTCGAAGAAGGACACCGCCTGTCCTTCTTCAGCCGTGTTCAGCGGTCGCACCCGCAACTCCTCGAGAGCCTCCAAAACATGGCTTGGGACCTCCTCACTGCCCGCCGTATGGAGATGCATCAGGGGGTAGGCGCGGTTGAGGGCCGTTATTACCTGCAGTATCTGCTGACTTACGACCAGGACCTGGTTCACCTGATGGACGCTTATAGCCTCAAGGGCACGTTGCTGCTCCCGGATGGCCAGGCCATGCCTTTTCCCGCTGTCGACCTGCAGGAAGTCTTTCAGCGCCACGACTTTTCCTACCTGGACGTGAAGCCGTATTTCGACCGCTCAGGGCGGCAGCGTCGGATTGATCAGCATGCCGAACGGCGCCCTGATCTAGACGCTCTGATTCATAGTTACGAGACGCGACTCAAAGGGGTTTGACTGGAGCCATTGGGAATCGGGTGACGAGCGCTTTGAGGTTGACCCGATTTTGCGCAGATGGAGATAAGCCCCCACGAGAGGAGGCACCATCATGACCACCCGCAGAATCCACAGCGCTGAGTTCAAACGAGATGCAGTGCAGCTCGCCCGAACCAGCGGCAACCTTTCCGGCACCGCCCGCGATCTTGGCATCAGTGTCTCCCTCCTCCGAAAATGGCGGAATGCGCAGCAGACCCACGGGGAAAGCGCGTTCCCGGGACAGGGCCGTCAGGCCCTGAGCCCCGAGCAGCAGGAGATCCAGCGGCTCCGCAAGGAAAACGAGATCCTGCGTCAGGAGCGTGAAATCCTAAAAAAGCCACGGCCTGTCTTGGGCAGAACAGCACCCGTATGGGGCTTGCCCGCTTCTTTGCCAAAGAAACCACACGCTGAAGTACCAGTTCATCCACGCTCACCGCACGCAGTACCGCCTGGACGTGATGTGCGCCCTTGCTGGAGGTGTCGGTGAGTGGGTACCACAGTTGGCGAAGAAGGCCGATCTCGACGTGCACGCAGCAAGATGCGCTGCTGGAGCAGCGCATCCAGGACGTTTACCAGCGCAGCAAAGGACGGTACGGGGCGCCGCGCATTCATGCGGAGTTGCAGTCCGAGGGGCAGCGGGTGTCCCGCAAGCGGGTCGCCCGCCTGATGCGCGGACAGGGTCTGCGAGCGAAGGGAAAACGACGGTTTGTGCGAACCACGGATGGTGGCCATGCCCTGCCGGTCTGCCCGAATCTGCTGGCGCGCCAGTTCGACGTTGCGCAGCCGAATCAGGTGTGGGCGTCGGACCTGACGTTCCTGCCGACCCGGGAAGGCTGGCTGTACCTGGCCGTCACCCTGGACCTGCATTCGCGGGCCATGGTGGGCTAAGCGATGGACACGCAGATGTCTGCCACACTGCCACTGGCGGCCCTACAGATGGCGGCCCGGCGCCGTCTTCCGTCTCCCGGACTGGTGCATCACAGTGACCGGGGCAGTCAGTATGCGAGTGGGCTCTTTCAGGCAGCACTGGCCCGCATGCGGGCCAGAGGAAGTATGAGTCGCAAGGGGGATTGCTGGGATAATGCCGTGGTGGAAAGCTTTTTCAGCTCCTTGAAACGGGAGCTGATGGACGAGAACATCTTTGAGACTCGGGAGGTGGCCCGTCAGGCCGTGTTCGAGTTCATTGAGGTCTTCTACAACCGCCAGCGTCGCCACTCGACTCTCGGGTACTTGACGCCCTACGAGTTCGAACGGCAAGCTACTGCTGCTTAACTTCAGCTACGCAATATCGGGGCAAGCCCATGGCTCTACATTTACGCCTTTGTGAACCCCGAGTCTGGAGAAAGTCGGTTCTACCTGGTTCCAGTGCTCAACAAGGACGCGTATCAGGCGGTGATGGCTGCTTTTGCTCAGAGTGTCGGTGCAGGGCCAGAACATCATGTCCTGGTCGTTGAGGACGGCGGCGGCTTTCATGTCCCTGCACTGCAGGGACATCCAGCAGGCATACAAACGGTGACTCTGCCGCCCTATTCTCCCGAGTTGCAACCCGTTGAACGGCTCTGGAAACTGACCGATGCAACGCTAGCAAACCAATGTTTCGAAAGCCTGGATGACCTTCAAACAACACTCGGCGAACAGTGCGCTTGGCTGGAAACTCAGCCTGACCTCCTCACCCGACACACCCTTTTCCACTGGTGGCCCTTGTGCAGGAATTAATCGGAATCCGTATGAACACCCCGCTGCAAGCCGTTGCCCGGGTCTCACCCCACGAGCAGAGAAGGCCGAAAAAATGCTCCTGCTCCGCCCTCTTTACACTGCCCCCCCCGAACTCGGCCCCCACCCCTGCCGCCGCCGACGGTGAAGCTCTGTCCCGCCACTCCGCCAGCAGCGGAAGGGGGGGGCAGCGGTCTCCGGCGCCGGAACATCAACTGCTCGCACTCGTGTAGCTCGCCACCGCCCTTTGCCAGAACAGCCGCGTGGCGACGAACAGCGCGAGAGCCAGCAGCGGCGACACCAGCGCCAGCGCGGGCGTGAGCTGCCCGGTCACGGCCTGCGCGGGAACGGTGGTGATCAGCGTGACCGGAATGACGAACGTAAGAAAAAAGCGCACCGGCAGCGGAAACGACGTGGCCGGAAACCGCGCCGCGCCGAAGACGCCGTTGAACAGTTCGGTGGCGTTCTGCGTCTTGACGAACCAGAAGGCCGTGGTGCTCAGCGCCAGCCAGATGCAGTACACGATGACCAGCCCCGAGAGGTACAGTCCCGCCGCCGCCAGCACCCCGCCCGGCGTGACGGGCAGGCCCGCCGCCGCGTAGACCAGCAGCCCGGCGCCAATCAGCAGGTCGGGAAAGCGCAACACGTTGAGGTGCCGCGCCGATACATTGAATTGCGCGTCAATCGGCTTGAGCAGCGTGAAATCCATGTTCCCGGTGCGGACATTCTCGGCAATCCGGGACATGTTGGGCTGGATGGTTCTGGCAACTTAACGCTGCTAGGCTGCCGAGCTGTGACTGACCGGAAGCCCTATCGACATCGATTCCCGCTGAGTGTCATTGGGTATGCCCTGCGGCTCTACCACCGCTTCCCCCTCAGCCAGCGGGACGTTCAGGAACTGCTTCACGAGCGTGGTGTTCAGGTCAGTCACGAGACCCTCCGTCAGTGGAACATCAAGTTCGCCCCACTCCTGACCGAGGAACTGCGCTATCGAGAACCCCGGCGGGGTTCTCGATGGCATCTGGACGAGGTCTGCGTCAAGGTCGGCGGGGTCAAGCATTGGTTGTGGCGAGCGGTCGACGAATACGGGGACGTGCTGGACATTCTGCTTCAGGAACACCGAGACACCCAGGCGGCCAAGTCCTTTTTTGTCCGCCTCCTGGGGGAATACGACGTGCCGGAGGTGATCCATACCGACAAGCTGTGGAGCTATGGGGCGGCGCTGCGTGAGATTCCCGTGCTCCACGACGTGGAGCACGTTCAGGTCGTTTCCACCGCCCGCTGTAACAATCTGGTGGAGCAATCTCATCGACCCACCCGGCAGCAAGAACGAGGCCAACTGGGCTTCAAGCGCCGGAAACGAACACAAGAATTCCTCGCCCTGCACGCCCGAGTCTCGAACCTCCATCGACACACGCGAACCACCGTTCCCGCCACCCTCAGACGAAGCCATCAATCCGCAGCTCTTCTCCGCTGGCGAGAGGCGATGCAGCAGGTGGCTTGATTCTCAAGCCACCTGCTGAGCTACTCCGGCCTCACTCAGGTTAAGTTGCCAGAACCGTCCGGGTGATGCCGACAGACCACAGCAGGCCTCGTTCGGTCAGTGCATGACGGAATTGGGCGTTCACGCCGTATCCCGCGTCCGCCAACACCATACCGAAGGTCACGTGTTCGCTCACTCGGTCCAATTCCTTCAAGGCCAGCTCCCACTTGGTCTGAGGCAGCTGGTGTTCCAGAGGAACACCAGCTGCCTCCAAGCGAGCCGGATCACGGGTCCATTGCTGCGGGAGGAAGAGCCGTAATGCGACTGGTACGGGAAGCTCATGTTGGGCGAGGGTCAGGGAAACGAGACATCGACAGGTAGTAATCTTGCCAACCTGTCCGGAATATTGACGAGCGACACCGACCGATTTGGTGCCGAACTTCGTCAAGCACGTGTCGTCAATGATCAACACAGCGTCCTTGCCGCCCAGCATCTCTTCAGCCCGTTGTGCCAGGAGGGTCTCCAAGGGACCGGTGGACCAGGGACTGTCGGTGATGAACTGCTGAATGTGGTCTTCCTTTCCCGGTGCCACGACAGCTGCCAGGGGTTGCATGCTTTTTCGATGAGCTGCACTGCACAGTCCTCGTACATACAGAGGTGCCCAGTTACGCTGGGCCCGGTGACGGAAGTGCGTCAGGAAGGGCGCAAACCAAGTAGGAAAGTGTCGGGTCCAGGGTGGCAGAGACCGTGGCATAGCAAGGAGTCCAGCATCGGTGATGCTGGACTCCTTGTTCCTGACCTGAATATCCCCAAAGTACAGCTAGGATAGCCTCACGTGGGCCTCGCTGATGAGCGCACCGAAGGACTTCATCGTCTCCAGAGTTATATGGGTTTCCTACGCTGTATTTACCCTGGCAATATGTTGTCGATTCTCTTCACAAATAATGGGACTCCGTTAACTGCTCAAAAAGATTCGATTTCATGGGTCGGGTTGACCTTCTTCAGCCCTTGAAAAACCTATGTCCATCGAACGGGTTTTTCAACCCAACGGAGTCCCATTAACACTAACCCCATGTAGTACGGGATTTAAGCTGCGCCATTTATGGCATATCGAGCCACTTCAAGTACGGTTTCTGCTGGGGTCTTCAGAAGTTCGCTAGGCTCTACCTTATGTAGCCCGCCGCCGTAGACTCGCCCCTCACGCTTCACCACTTCTCCGCCCAATGCGTTGAGTTCCTCCCACACAGCCTGTTGAACGGCGCGACCACGGGTTAACAATGATGCCATCTCCCCTTTCGGGTACAGCAACAGATAAACGTTGGTAGCTGTCGCCTGGGACTCGTTGAGGATGAACCTGAAAGGATTTCCGCCCGCCCGTCCTCGTCCCATATAGGTACACAGGAATAGTGGCGGCGGACGCTGCTCCTGTCGATACCAGGGATTGCGCTTTTCACAGAGGTAACGAGCACTTACGCCTCTTTGCTTCCCCTCCTGTAAGTAGGCCCAAAGTTCAGGAAATTGCTCTCTGACATGATCAGGCGGTAGATCGCAATCCAGTAAGACCTGCACTGTATCGAGAGCTGGAAAACCGTCGTCACGCCCCAGAATGTGGTCTGATTTCAGGTGACGCGGGCTGGGCAGGACAGGGCGGAGGTACTTCTTGGGAAGTTTGAGGGCATCAGCCTGCTGCTCATCCATAACAAAGTAGGTGTTGTCGCCAGTCGCAATGCCCCGGCGAACATCAAAAAGGTCACCTAGGGTGATTCCCCTATTCTCAACCACTTCATGCTGAAGGCTCAGCCCTGACCACTTCTGGTCAGCGGTCAAGTCCTCTATCGGCCAGGAGGTCTCATTCGCTGGGTTAAGGAGCTGATCGCCTGAGGTGAAGCGCACCTCATGACCGTGCTGTACAGGCGTCATGCGGTAAGTCACGATGGCCGACGATACCAGTGCGTCATCGAACTGCGTGGTGGTGTGGGTGAAGGTGTGGATGCTCAGCAAGGTCACCTGCTTAAGCAAGTATTCCTTCAGGGCCTTCCCGTACCCCACGTCCATAAACTCCGTTGGAATCAGCCAGACTCCGATTCCGCCAGGTTTAATCCACGAATGAGCCAGCAGCATGAAGTAGCCATAGAGGCCCATATAGCCGTTTGGCTGCACGCCGGAGCGCGACTCCGCCAGGCGGCGAAGGTGCTTCTTCTCCAACTGATCTAGATGATGGTGCCGAACATAGGGCGGGTTGCTGATCAGCAGATCGAACTGTTCTTCTGGCGCTGGTGGGAGCTGGGACGTGAAGTTCCCGGCATTCACCACCAGCCCCAATTTCCCCCAAAGCGAACGCGCTTCCTGAGCTACTTCGCTATCGACCTCGAATGCCGTGCCACGAAGGTCGCGCCCCTCCGCTTTCTTCAGGAGGGCCTCCCAAAGGCTCCCCAGTCCCACCGCAGGTTCCAGCACCTCGACAGTAGAGCGATCAGGGAAGTAGCTCAGTGCATGCTGTGCCACATCTAGGGCGAGCTGATCTGGCGTAGCGAACTGTCCGAGGCGATTGCGTTCCTCTTTGCTGCGCTTACGATCTAGAAGGTACTGGAGCGCTCGCCTTCGCTGCGTCACTTCCTCCCGGTGATGTTGATTAGGGCGGGCGATGGTGGTCATAGGCCCAAGTGTGTCATGTCGTCAGGTCGGTGTTCCCAAATCCAGTCGATCCCTTCGGCAGCTTCGTACCCAAGGTAACCAGCGTCGAAGTAGCCACACAGGAACAGAACGAACCGGACATCCGGCCCATACTTGGCGCGGAGTTGCGCGAATTTCTGTGCCTCTTCCTTCCGCCGCTTGTTGGTGTTGGTGAAGTCCCCAGCGGACTTGGCCTCGATCAAAATGGGGAAATCGCCCTCCTGAGCCGTATGAGGTTGAATCACCGCATCGACTGGAAGGTTGATCGGCTTGCCTGTCTCGGGCTGCTCGACCGGCACGTTCAGGCGGAAGGAGAACGTCCCCGGCGGCATCTGGCGGAAGGTCAGACCCGGTTGAAGCTGCACGTAATTCCGGGCCGTCAACCAAGTGCGAATAAGGGCAAGCTGCCGCACTTCCTGGGCGTTACGAATGATGGGGTCAGCCAGCACCCCACACAGGCGATCCGCCACGATGGCGGCGGCCCGCTGCACCTGTTCCTCTGAAGGCGAACTATTGCCCGCCAGCCAAGGAAAAATGTAGTCGTCGGTCAAGCGGCGAATGACCACAGCAATGCGAGTAAGTTGGTCGTCAAGAACGTCGTTTGCCATTCGCTGTGGGAGCTTTGGAATGCCTACTTCCGAAGCCTCCATGGTCTGAACCAGACTCTTGTTTACCCCCGAGAGACCTACCAGTCGGTCGAGAGCAAGTGGGGGCGCAGTACACATACGGAGAACGCGGAGCACGCCCGGACGCTGCCTGAGCGTGGTGAGGGTCAGGTCAGCCAAGTATTGGGTGTGTTGCAGGTCTTCGAGTACAGTGCCTGCCGTCTTCTGGCGGGCGGTGCGGAAAGCATCCGGGGCAAAGGCCATAAACCATGTGTTGTAAAGATCAACCGAAGCAGTCACATCTGCCTTCCACTGCTGAGGTTTATCGAGATTAACGGGCATCAGTAGTCAGTGTATGCCATAGCGAAAGTGCCTCCGTGGGCGTCGCACGCACACCACAAGCCACTTTCCAAAAAATGTGATCAACTCGTCTAGGTGTAAAACAGGGTAAGGAGCCTTGTCTTTGAGGAGTTCGCTGGGAATGTTGCTCATCACGTACGCCGGTCGCACCTCCCATCCATCCAGATCATAAACACCGGGTAGTTGTCTGGAACTATGACCGACAGGGGTTGAAAAGGGAGCGCCCGGAGCCTATCTCCGGGCGTGTTTTCATCTCTCCCGCTCGGGTTCTGGCAACTTAACCTGAGTGAGGCCGGAGTAGCTCAGCAGGTGGCTTGATTCTCAAGCCACCTGCTGCATCGCCTCTCGCCAGCGGAGAAGAGCTGCGGATTGATGGCTTCGTCTGAGTGTGGCGGGAACGGTGGTTCGCGTGTGTCGATGGAGGTTCGAGACTCGGGCGTGCAGGGCGAGGAATTCTTGTGTTCGTTTCCGGCGCTTGAAGCCCAGTTGGCTTCGTTCTTGCTGCCGGGTGGGTCGATGAGATTGCTCCACCAGATTGTTACAGCGGGCGGTGGAAACGACCTGAACGTGCTCCACGTCGTGGAGCACGGGAATCTCACGCAGCGCCGCCCCATAGCTCCACAGCTTGTCGGTATGGATCACCTCCGGCACGTCGTATTCCCCCAGGAGGCGGACAAAAAAGGACTTGGCCGCCTGGGTGTCTCGGTGTTCCTGAAGCAGAATGTCCAGCACGTCCCCGTATTCGTCGACCGCTCGCCACAACCAATGCTTGACCCCGCCGACCTTGACGCAGACCTCGTCCAGATGCCATCGAGAACCCCGCCGGGGTTCTCGATGGCGCAGTTCCTCGGTCAGGAGTGGGGCGAACTTGATGTTCCACTGACGGAGGGTCTCGTGACTGACCTGAACACCACGCTCGTGAAGCAGTTCCTGAACGTCCCGCTGGCTGAGGGGGAAGCGGTGGTAGAGCCGCAGGGCATACCCAATGACACTCAGCGGGAATCGATGTCGATAGGGCTTCCGGTCAGTCACAGCTCGGCAGCCTATCAGCGTTAAGTTGCCAGAACCGTGCCTACGAAGAAGGGGAGGTTGCCACTGCGACTCCAGCTTGTCGCGCTGCGCGTGCGGTCACGGTCAACGACCGCAACTCCTCCTCTCCCCTGCTTGGAGAGATGTCCCGCAATGTGAATAGCAGACGTGGTTTTTCCAACGCCCCCTTTCAGGGAAGCCAACGAAATGAGAAGTCTCGACATGGTGACTAGTATATATATATATACATACAAACATACAAGTAGGTTTGTATACAAATATACTAGTATATCTGTGAATATATATTTGAGGAGAGGTGAATACCCCCCTTCACGGGGGCAGTCAGGTGGCTAGCGCCTCGCTCAGGATGTAGTTCAGATACTGCCTCGGCTCGGGCACTGCCTCGGCTCGGGCTCAGTGGAGGCTTTTGCTGCCTTCTCCATGCCAGAGTTTTGTTCCTTTCCCTTACAGCAATGGTTCGTGCAGTTTTGAGGTCACAAAGAAAGACCCACCGAAAATGGGGCTGTGAACACACCGCTTCCAATGGGTCTAATGGCCATCCTACAGTACGTTCTCAGCGCGGTCCCGCTGCGCAAGACGCAGCGGAATTTTCTGACCGTGCTGCTTAGCGTATTTCTCGCTGTTCCTGGACGGCTGAACGTCCTGAACCTCTCCCGATATGCGGCCTGCTCGGAGAGTACGATCCGTCGTTGGCTGCACCGAAGTGACCCCGGGGCCATTCCCTGGGGCGCAGTACACCGGGCGACTGTGAGCACGGCGATTGAGAGTGGGCTGATCAGCCCACTGTGCGTTCTGGCCATCGACGCCTCTTTTCACCGCAAATCTGGTCAGCACACCGCACACCTCGGCTCGTTCTGGAATGGCTGTGCCGCACGGACCGAACGTGGGATCGAGCAATCCTGCTGTGCCCTGATTGACGTCCAGCACCGACAGGCATTTACGGTCGATGTCCGTCAGACCCGGACCGGGTCTGAGGCCCCGAGTCGTCTGGAACAGGCCGCTGACCAGCTGGATGACGTGTTGCTCGATCTCCAGACTGTTCCACGGCTTGATCTGGCCGCTGTGGTTGCGGATGGGAACTATGCGAAAGAATCCATGGTGGAGACCGTGACCGGTCACGGTCTCCCATTCATCTCCAGATTTCCTCGCAACGCCAACCTCAAGTATCTCTATACCGGCGAGCATCCCAGACGACGCGGACGGCCAAAAAAGTTCGACGGCAAGGTGGATTTCAGCGACTTGCAGCGCTTTGACCTCGTTTCTGAAACGTCGACCGAGCGGGTGTGGACTCAGGTGGTCTGGAGCGTGCAGTGGGCGCGAGAAGTGCGTGCAGTCGTCATCCAGCAGGTCGGTAAAAAGGGTCAAGTGACGGGTTACGCGGTGCTGTTCAGCACCGCTGTGACGATGCCCGCTCATGAGATCATGGCGCTGTACCGGAGCCGTTTCGAGATTGAACTGATCTTCCGGGATGCCAAGCAGTTCCTGGGGAGCCAGGATGTGCAACTGCGCTCACAGCAGGGCATTGAAGCGCATTGGAATGTGGTGTTGCTGACCCTGAATCTTTGTCGGCTGGAGGTCCTGCGGGCGGCCGGTGGCGGGCAGGATCTGGTGTTCAGTCTCGAAGACATGAAACGCAGGGCGTATAACGCCCTGCTGGCCCAGGTGATTTTGTCCAACTTGGACCTCTCGGCCCGCTTTGCAGAATTAGAGCATTTGCCGTTCAGTCCGCTAAATTTTGGCCTCAAAGCCGCCTAAAACTGCACGAACCATTGTTACAGCAGCTCCTTGAGTTCCACGCCGACGCCCTGAGCGAGGCGCCACATATTATCCACGGCGATGTTGCGCTGGCCAGACTCAACTTGGCTGATGTAGCTCCAGTTGACGCCTGAGGCTTCCGAGAGGTCTTCAAGCGTCATGTCCTTGGCGCGGCGGATGGCCCTCAGCTTTTTCCCGAAGGTCAAACGTGCGGGCGAGGGGGTGCCCTTGGCTGTCATCCCTCCAGCGTCGTGCGGACGACTGTTTCTGCTCCAGTTAATCCTGGTAAAAAAATTATCAATCTGAGTAAAATAGAAGAGATCAATGCCTGGAGGTCACCCTATGAACCGACTGCTCGCATCCGTCTTTCTTCTTCTTGGCACGGCGCAGGCAGCGCAGGCAAACTGCAAAACGTTGCTGCTGACCGGTACCAGTCTCTCCTACACGACCGTAGGAGTATTCCCGAATGCCCCCGAAGACAAGGATTTTCGCTTTCTGAAGGAGGGCAGTACGGTTGGACCGCAGACGGTCTGCGGACTGACCTTTACCCCTGACCGCAAGGCGGGAACCGTGACGATCACGGGCAAGACGTTTGCGCTATTTGGGCAGCTGTTCAGCAAGTACGTGCCAGCGAACGCCAAAGGGCGGCTCGACATCACCAATCAGTTCGTGTTCGGTGGATCTCCCGAGGAGCAGACACTGCAATTTAACCCCTCGAAGCGCACGCTGGCTTATAAGGCGAAGCCAAACTGGGCCTCCAAAACAACGGCTGCCGTCAAGATTGACGGTGGGCCACTCAAGCCACTTTTCTTCAACGACAAGGGCACCCCAGTGAGCTATCCGGCGAGCGCACGGGTCGTAGACATGTACGTACGCGCTGAGAGTGGTGGCTACCACTTCTGGAACCGCGTTCGGATCGACCTGAAACGTCCTAGCATTACCGTGTACGACGAAGCCACCATGCCGAGCAAGTAAAAAGAGCTAAGGCAAAAGACAACCCCTGAATACTACTGGTATTCAGGGGCCCAGCGCTGCACATCCGCAACGACTGTAATCAGAGTTTTGAGGCAGCGCGACTCCGCTTCCAGCTGGTCGAAGGCCCGCCCCTTGCTGGGGGGCTGTCAATGTGACCCGGCACCAGAGACCTGCCGACATCCTGGAGAACGACTCCGGGTGGCAGGAACGCCCGACGGACGTTGTTAAGTGCGGCCCAGTGTGGGCGCATCAGGACGCTGTCCAGTGGCTGAGTGTGACTCCAGCACGTCGGTTTTTGTCGGAGCAGGGAGCGCAACTGTGGCGGTGTGCATCCTGCGTCTGAGGTTGTTTGACCCGATGCCATGTGCCGCGAACACATGCAGGTCAAAACGCCCACCAGTGACCCGGTGTACAGGGTCCCTGCCGACGGTTCGCGTAACCGTCCAGTGGTGAGGGTTGAGCTCTGTTGATACGTTCGTGAGTCCGACGCTCGAGGCTCGACGATCGGTGCATGTTTGACCACATCCCGAGCAGGAGTCACCCTGCGCAGCATGCTGACGTTCCGGGGGCCAACCCGTCGCGTCCTGGTGCTCGGCAATGCGTGCCGTAAATCCTCGCAGATGTTCCCAGCCAGGCGGAGTCCCTGACCTTTCACCGATGGTAGTTTTCGGCCTGACTTTGCAGTCAGCACACCGCACTTGAAGGGCAGCCCCAACTCGTTCGGCTTGAACCTAGTAACCACCGCTCCCACTCCTGGCCGCCCACTCAAAAAACGAGTGTCTGACGTGTAGCCAGCAGCTTCCCACGTTAGCCAACTCTTCTGCCCGCTTTCGCGGAGGTGTAGCCCGACCAGCAGGTGTGGACGATTCGCTGTGCAGTCAGTCCGAAGACCTTTAGCCCCGCAAATGTTCCGAACTCGGGGTTTACCCTCGCCCACACTGTCCACGTCTCTCGACGGCCTGAATGTGTCCATCCAGTCCTGACCACTTGCACCTACAGACCGCAGTCTGAACACCCCATAGCCACAGTGCTTGCGGCCCTTACTGGCTTGAGCTATCCGTCTATCTGCCCAGGTTGCCCCTTGCAGTACAAACTGACCCTTTGCGCGTTGGTCATCACCCAACGTCACGCCGTTCAGTCTCATGCCGTCACCGACATGCTGACGCCCACCAGTGGGGGAGATGTTGCACCGTTCCCAGCGCCCCACCCCGTATTTCCAAAATGGCAGGGTTAGATGTGTCACCACATCGCCCGTTTCCGTGTCGCCCAACATCACCGAGGGATTAGGTAGAAGGGTGGGTTTGCACCACCCAGCCCCTGCTGCAGCCGCGCCAGCGAGGTTTCCCCAGCACGCAGCTACGTCGGTTTGAGCCTGATGGCGAGTCAGCCTCATGGTTGTCTGCGAGGACAGCACCATGGGTTGAGCGTACCGGCCTTTGTGCCCCAAATAGGAACATTCTTTATACGCACTGAAATTACATGCACAGAACGCTACTTTTCATTTTCCCCTAATTCAATGGTCGTTTGACTGAGGAGGAGATTGACAGGATACCCATGGGGTGCCTGTTAGCCTGTGGCATCTCAAAAATTTTTGTGAGTGGTGGGAGGGGGGGTTGCGTAGTACACCCTCGCGCGTTCATCTATAGGTATGTGCGATACCACACCACCGTTACGAGCGGTCTACGCGCAGTTGCACAACTAGCGCGTGCATCGCCCTGGGTTGCCGTCATTACAGCACCCATTGCCAACGCCTCTCAGATTGCGGCGCGTCAGGTACAGCGGTATCCGACCATCTCGGCCGATCACGGAACCCGGACGGCCCTGCGGCGGGCGGGACTCCCCGCTGTGCACCTGGTGATCATGCCGCCTGATGCACAGACGGTCACGATGCTGCTTCTGAGCAATGTCATACCGCTGGAAAGCCGTGAAAACTGGCAACTGGCGCTGGATCCGGATTGGCCCCTCATCTGGCGCAACTACCAGCTGGCACGGTCGCCGTCGGGGGCAGTTACCTGGCGGCTCAGCGAGCAGGCACGCGGACACTACCGGCAGCGCATCAATCGCCTGATCACCGGGCGCGGCGGCGTGCCTGCTCTGGGGCAGCGGCCCTACCAGTTACCCCCAGAAACGGCGCGTCTGCAGGTGCTGCGGCTGGCTGAACATCTGTGCCACTACCCAGGTTTTTCGGGTATCCGCAGCGATGTTTTTGCTCTGGCGCAGCACAGCACGCGTGTTTGGAAGAGCACTCACAGTGATGAGCCGTATCCATTCTGGCCGACGATGCCATACGCGCGATTTGCTCGGCCACAGACTGCACCATTGGCCAGTCTCAATCAGGAGGAGAACAACTATGAAACGGAGGTTCTGGCAACTTAACCTGAGTGACGCCGGAGTAGCGCAGCAGGTGGCTTGAGAATCAAGCCACCTGCTGCATCGCCTCTCGCAAGCGGAGAAGAGCTGCGGATTGATGGCTTCGTCTGAGTGTGGCGGGAACGGTGGTTCGCGTGTGTCGATGGAGGTTCGAGACTCGGGCGTGCAGGGCGAGGAATTCTTGTGTTCGTTTCCGGCGCTTGAAGCCCAGTTGGCTTCGTTCTTGCTGCCGGGTGGGTCGATGAGATTGCTCCACCAGATTGTTACAGCGGGCGGTGGAAACGACCTGAACGTGCTCCACGTCGTGGAGCACGGGAATCTCACGCAGCGCCGCCCCATAGCTCCACAGCTTGTCGGTATGGATCACCTCCGGCACGTCGTATTCCCCCAGGAGGCGGACAAAAAAGGACTTGGCCGCCTGGGTGTCTCGGTGTTCCTGAAGCAGAATGTCCAGCACGTCCCCGTATTCGTCGACCGCTCGCCACAACCAATGCTTGACCCCGCCGACCTTGACGCAGACCTCGTCCAGATGCCATCGAGAACCCCGCCGGGGTTCTCGATGGCGCAGTTCCTCGGTCAGGAGTGGGGCGAACTTGATGTTCCACTGACGGAGGGTCTCGTGACTGACCTGAACACCACGCTCGTGAAGCAGTTCCTGAACGTCCCGCTGGCTGAGGGGGAAGCGGTGGTAGAGCCGCAGGGCATACCCAATGACACTCAGCGGGAATCGATGTCGATAGGGCTTCCGGTCAGTCACAGCTCGGCAGCCTATCAGCGTTAAGTTGCCAGAACCGGTGAACGTCAGATGGATACAGTCTATTACTGGAAGGGTCGAGAAGTGGCGACTTAAGAGCTGACGCTTTCTACGCTCGTCTAAGCCTCCGTTTGCGCCTCATGTTTGATACGCTAGGAGCCGAGTGAAGACGCGTTTTGGTCCAGATGGAATCCACTTCTTTGATCGCACAACAGGATGGAACTTGCTCCTTGACGAGTGCAGCATTCCAGAAGAGCAGTGGTCCATTGCGCCCCGGCAGGTATCCATCGCCTTAACCAACGTATGCGACCTCTCCTGCTCCTACTGTTACGCGCCAAAGTCTCGTTATCGATTGGAACTCGCGCGTTTAAGAAGATGGCTGCTTGAGATTGACGAGTTAGGTTGCTTCGGAGTTGGTTTTGGTGGTGGAGAGCCAACTCTTCATCCCGATTTCGCAGAAATCGTCAGCTTCACGGCTGCCCAAACCGAGCTAGCTGTAACCTTCACAACGCACGGTCATCATCTGAATACCCAACTGGCCCGACACTTGGATGGTTATGTTCACTTCATCCGCGTCAGTGTCGACGGAGTCGGGGCCACCTACGAAGCGATGAGGAAAAGGTCTTTCCAAGGGCTTCTGAAACGGCTTGAAACAGCCCGCTCACTGGCCCCTCTCGGGTTGAACATGGTAGTGAACACCAAAACAGTCGGTGACCTGCCTGCTGTGGCGGCACTGGCTGAAACACTCGGCGCACGAGAACTGCTCCTCCTGCCAGAGGAATCCACCGTAGGTCGCGCTGGCATCGGGGCAGACACCCTTGAACTGTTGAAAATGTGGGTGGAGACATATAGAGGACCTGTCCCTCTCACTATGGGCGAGTCCAGAGCAGCGTCCTTTCCCATATGTCGTGCTCTTCCCAAGGAACGGCCCCTTGACTCGTATGTACATATTAATGCGGCTGGCGAGCTGCTGCCAACATCGTTTAGCCCGCTAGGAGTCACCTTGGGGGAAGGTACTTTCTACTCCGCACTTCGCAAGCTTCAGTTGCAATCCAAAGGGGAGAGCCAATGAAAATTTGGCAGGGTTACGGTTCGGAACATTCCATGAATCTGGTAATGGTCGGGAGTTTCGAGACAGAAGCAGACGCCGACAATGTGCAGCAGCTCATTCGGCGGATCACCAGTCAGGTTGATATCGCCGTCGATGAGGGAGTTCTGGGAGTTGGCGAGAACAACCGGGAGTTCGGAGAAAGCTTGCGCACCCTCCTTCGTGAGCTGGACCTCTTCATCCTCAATTCGCATGAGATGGAGCAGTTCAGGTACGACGTCAGTATTGAAGTCAAGGGCCGTCGTCTCGTGCTGACAACCGATGAGATCGATGTTTCCGCGTTCTTGAAAATCCTCGTCGACCAGGGCGCGAAGGTTGAGGTGTACTCGGCACACCATCATCACGGCACGGATCTGGGCCCTGATACCAGTGGGAGTTGACGGATGCCCGGCTTGAACTGGACGACCTTCGAAAGCCTGCCCGGCGCGGCGGACCAGAATTTCGAGATGCTGTGTCGGGCCATCATCCGGCGCCAGTTTGAGGATTATGGACGCTTCAGGGCACTGGCCAACCAGCCTGGAATCGAGTTCGACCTCAGGGTGGAGAAGTCGGGTGGTCTCGGGGAACCGCAGGACTGGTTCGGGTGGCAGTGTCGGTGGTACGACCTACCACCAGGCCGGTCTCTCGGAACAACCAGGAGAAGGAAGATCGTCGAGGCCATCGATACGACCAAGCAGCACTTCCCAGGTCTGACCCACTGGGTGCTTTGGACGCGACACCCTCTCACCGCTGGGGACCGGGCCTGGTTCGACGGCATCACGACCCATATGCAATTGCTGTCGTGGACAGCGGCAGAGATCGACGAGTATCTCAATGGGCAGGCGGCTATCCTCCGTGAGACCTACTTCGGCGAGTTGATCCTGACCCCCGGCCTGCTTCACGAGCTGCATGGCCGCGCCCTGGCACCGGTGCAGAAGCGTTGGCAGCCGGAGGTGCACCAGATGGTGAACGCCGAACGGGCGCTGCGTGCAGCTCTCGCGGACCCCGAGAGCTGGGATAAAATTTCAGAGGTTCTCGCCCATCTGGCGAAGGAAATTGCTTTCCTGAAAGCCAATCGTCACAATGCGCCTCCCGCTTACACCACACAGGTGGAGCAGTTCATCACTGAGGCTAGCCAGGTCGCCGCGTCCGCAGAAGCGGTGGTGAGCCTGTTGAGGGAAGGCACTCTAGACGCACTCCGTGACCTGCTGCCCACCCAGGTCAGTCCGTTCAGTGGACCATCCCGCGTCCTTCCTCGCCGCCTCCGGGCCGCTCGTTCACCGCTAGGTCTGGAGGTGACGGATGCTCTCGCGCACGCAGATCAACTCCTGGATCACTTCACCGGGCTGGGGCGGCACCTGAAGATCAGGATGGTTGGGATCGTCGGGGAAGCGGGGATGGGGAAAACGGAACTGGCAGTTGCGCTTAGCCTCCCTCAGGGGAAGCATCCGGCTGGTGTCCTGTTGCACGGCAACAATCTTGCGGCCCGCGGCTCACTTGATGACCTTGCCTCCAGAGTGGTCATTGCGGGCAGGCAGTGTCCGAACATGGAAGCCCTAGTGGCGGCCCTTGATGCGGCTGCCCTGCGCTCCGGCTGTCGCCTTCCGCTAGTGATCGACGGCCTGAACGAAGCAGAAGACCCCCGGCTCTGGCGGGCAGGACTCGCTTCCTTGAGTGAGACGCTCAGAAGTTACCCACGCGTGTTGGTCGTTTGCACAGTTCGTCCGGCGTTCGAGGAGGAAGCACTCCCGGATCAACTCCCGAAATTGACTCTGAAGGGTTTCCAGGACGACCTGCGGAGTGCCATGCACCTGTACTTCGAACACTACCGGATTGAACCGGGGGAGGCGACGTTCCATCGTGATTTGATCAATCATCCCCTGACCTTAAGGTTGTACTGCGAGGTGACCAACCCCGAACGACGGGACACGGTGAGGGCCGAAAGCATGCCGCGTACCCTCAGCGCCCTGTTCGAGCGGTACTTCGACCAAGTCGCCCAACGGATTGCCGAACTCTCGTCCTCAGCGCGCCGAATGCATGCCGAGGACATTCACGGCGCCCTCCGCACCATCGGGCGAATATTGTGGGATTCAGGTCGCCGATCCATAGGGAAAGAGGCTCTGAGGACACATCTCGACCCACCTCATATTGGTTGGCACTTCAGCATGGTGCGACTTCTGGAGGACAACGGCGTACTGCTCACGGGTGCAGGACACGGGGAGCACGATGGGCCGCAGATCACCCTCCTCTACGACCTGATGGCAGGGCACGTCATCGCGGAAGCGTTGATCCTGGGCCAGAGCGCGAAGACGTTCGCAAATTGGTTTCGCCAGCCGGAGACGGCCGATCTCTTCTTCTCCAAAGATCGGACGCATCCCCTTGCAAGTGACGTGTTCAAGGCCCTGATCACCCTGCTCCCGCGCCGCTTTCGGGGAACCCAGGTGTGGCAACTGGTAGACGAGCCCCTTCGCCGGCGGGCACTGCTCGGGACTATGGGGCTGGAGGCGGGTCTCCTGGATCAGGAAACAGTCCTCGCCCTGGCCGACCTGCTGAAGGCCGAACCTGGACTGCTGCGCGGGCACCTGAAGTTTCTGAAGGAGAGCCGGACCCTCACCGAGCACCCGCTGAACGCCCACTTCGCGCACAGGGTGCTCGACGCCCTGTCTGTGTCTGAACGCGATCTGAGTTGGTCGGAGTGGATTCGGGGGGAACAGGAGGAGACGTTGCGGTGGATCGCCGCCACTGAGCAGCGGTGGCGGGAGGCGGAGCCGCTCGATGAGGTGGATGATCTGAAGGCACAGTGGATGAGCTGGTTGCTGACCTCCACGGTGCAGAGACTGCGTGACTTTGCGACCCGCGCCTTGCACTGGTACGGGCAGAAGCGCCCGGCCCCCTTCGTTGAACTCGTCACCCAGATGGTCGAGGTCAACGACCCCTACGTGGTCGAGCGCATTCTCGCGGCGGCTCTCGCAGCCGTGCTGCCATTTCGGCACGTGTCGTCCGACCACCCGGTCATTCGGGAACACCTGCCTACCCTCGGGCGGGTCGTCTACGACCGCTTCTTCGCGCCGGGAGCCGCAGCCGCTACCACCCACATCATGACCTTGGATTACGCTCGCCGGATCGTGGCCTTTCTGCTGGAGCGGCACCCGGACGTCCTCGCTGAGGAGCGGCGCAGGGCCCATCCCCCGTTCCCTGAGGACCTCAAACGCGAATGGGGGGTCAGCGAGGACCTTGACGAGGGGCGCTACAAGGAGGGGGACTCGCCGCTCGGGTTCGACTGGCACAACTACACCCTCGGCCGTCTCGTGCCCGGCAGGGCTCCCTATGACGACGACCATGGCGACTACCAGTTGGTCAGATCGCAGGTGTTGTGGCGCATCTACGACCTCGGATACACCCTCCAGGCGTTTTCCAGCGTGGATCGGGAGATCGCCCGGCGGAATTACGGCCGCGAGGAAGACCGTGGCAAGACCGAGCGCTACGGCAAGAAGTACGCCTGGATCGCGTTCTACGAGCTGGCAGGCAAAAGGTTTGAGGCTGGGCAGCTTGAGGAGCACACCGTGGAGGACTTCGCCTCCCTCGACCCCAGCTTCCCGGGGCCGCCGCGCCCCGTTACGTTTGCGGGTCCGTCGCTGCTCGGTCCGGATCAAGGTAACACTGTGGAGTGGCTGCTGAGCCCGAGCGCCCCAGACCTTGGTCCCTGGTTGATAAGGGGCGAGATTGATGGAGCGCCGGGGCCATGGCTCTTACTGGACGGTGAGCTTCGGCAGGAGGACCAGAACGCCGGAAGGATGATCAAAACCTTCATCCGGACGCTGCTGGTCGAACCCTCACGGGTCAATGAACTGCGGGAGTTGTGTGCCGACCCACGGGCCAAGCTGAACTGGTTCCCTGAGCCTCCGAGCCTGGCGGGCACCTACGCCGCCCATCTCCCCCCCGAAGTTCCTGCCGTGATCGAACTCGACTTCCATGTGAACGAGGGGAAGCAGCTCGTGGAAGAGGAGGTGGGCTGGTTTTTGCGTGACGGTGAAGAGATCGGCATGGCAGAAGTCAGAGAACTGATCTCCATAGGAGAAGGTGCAGCCGCCAAGCGGAAGACAGAACAGGGCCAGAAGAGAGCATGGGAGCGGGCCATCCTGAAGGAGATGGAGCAACGCCACCTCACTTTCGGCCCCGTCACCCGCCGTCAGGAAAGAGAGGTAATCAGGCGATGCCCAGTGGGGGTACTCAGCCCGGTTGCGAGCGGAAGTTGGCCAGAGGGCAGAAGTGCGGCGAATCCGGCGTGGCGCGCCACCGTGCCCGCCCGGCTGCTAACCGCCTTCCATAGGTGGCACCCTAGACCGAAAAGCTTCGACTTTGAGGATGTCAGTGGTCGCCTTCAAGCGATGTATCTCGAATCCCAGCAGGGGAGTTTCTGGACCAACTGGCAAAACTTCACCTACGCCCGGGCAGATGCAGTAGTGGAGTTGGCAAAGGCGAAGAACCTGAGCGTCATTTGGTTCGTTCACGGGGAGCGATCGAGAAGCACGGACGCCTTCCAGAGTAACTGGCGAACACGTGATAAAGGGGAAGTTTATTACAACGGGTACAGAGAAATTGCGATTCTCGATCATATACCTTGAGATCAGTTAAAATCCTATCTTGAAGTATCAGGGCGATTCATTGGAAAGAATATGGAGCAAGAGATGTCAGAGGCACCTGTGTCCCCCAAAAACTTCTCTATACGTGAGCTGCGCCAAGTAGCTCGCAATGTACCGATTATCGTCCGGCGGTACCGCCAGTTTCACAATTCGGTCGCTGATATAGAACTTTCGGGCTGGTATCGGTTTCTCGATGTTCCTCAAGAAGACCCCTACTTTTTCTCTACATCCGACCTCTCGGATGCCCTGAGGACGCGGATGCTTGGGGCAATTCAAGGTGAATTGAGTGTCGTGCCTGAGCTCAGACAGCTCGGTGACGTGCTCGTCTACGAAGAACAGTTGCAGGGAAGATCGGTCGAGATGGAGCTGAGGCTGCTGGAAACTTTTCTGGAGCGTTGCCCCTCCGGGTATCAGATGCAGCCCCTGTCGAACGTCGAGGCCTGGAAACGAGCGTTCGAGGTCGCTGCCGAAATCATTGCCTTCGAGGCGGCGTGGCGGCCGTCAGGTCGGCTCCCAGCAGTGGGCCGGTCGAGGTACCGGCGAGCGGAGATGCAGGTCCGTGCCCTTCAGGCCCTCGGCACACCGGGGCTGCGGGTCAGGGACGGACAACTGCTGGGAGAGTGGCGCACCGCTGTGCACCAGGGAAGTGACCTGGCACGTGCACTGATCCGCAAGATCGGTGGGGCCCTGATTATTCAGCGGGTCTTCAGCTTGCTGGAGCGTGATGATCGCAGTGAGCGCTACCTCACCAGACGGAATGCTGTGCTGGCGCGTGACGATGGGATACCTGACATCCCGTGGAACCACCTTTTGGAGTTAGCGTCTCAGGCCGTGAGCGTGACCCAACTGGAGCTTGCCGAACCCTGGGACGGGCGGCGGGAGAAGCTGTGGACACGGCTGCTCGGGGTGCTGAGAAACCTAGCGGCGGTGTACAACGTGCAGTTCTACAACAGGTTCGAGGGCCTACTCTTCCACGACCTCGCGGGCTTCGCCCGTGACGTCGTTCTGTACGATCACCTCTTCACTATCCCCCAGTGGCGGCCGTCGGACACTCCCCGACTGATGACCGCGTCCTTTGGCTGGCTTCCTGACAGCTTCCAGACCAATTCGGGGTTCAGCGTCCGTGATGCGGCGGTTTTTGCCGAGCGCCTGCTGGAGTGGCAGAGACAACGAGAAGGAGTGCCCCTAGTATTTTCGGCCGAGACAGCCCGGCAACGGTGTCCCGAACTTTCTGACGCGGCGCTCGCCGCGTTGCTAGACGCCGCGTCACTTCCCGCCAACCGGGTGAACCAGGGGCTGCATGACCCCGACTCCCGTCCGAATTCCGAGCATAGCTTCGCGCTCAGGCCGCTCATCGAGGAGGGTGGCCGGTATCTGCTCTTCGCCGCCCCCTGGAGAGCCCAGGCCTTTTTTGAGGTGCTGGAAAGCGCTGCTCGGCGGTGGGGAGAAACACAGCAGCCCAGGGTCAACATCCGGCAGAAGCTGGGGGACGCCATTGAGCCGTTCCTCCGCGAGCAGCTTGCCGCTCATGGCGTTAGGGCAGTCGGCGGCAAGGCTCAGGACATCCCAGGAGACGTGGAGTGTGACGCGGTGGTAGAGGCCGCCAACCTACGAGTCTTCATCGAGGCAAAATCCAAGGTGTTGACTTGGGCAGGCCGAACGGGTCAGGACGTCTACCTCCTTAAAGATTTTGCGAACAGTGGTGTATACGCCGCGGCACAGGCAGTGCGCAATGCTGCCGCGTTGATTCGGCATGGACACATGCGGTTAGTGGACGCTGACGGGCATGAGGCTGAACTGGTCGACCAGGGTGATGACGTGATTACCCTGTCCCTCTCCTTAGGTGAGTTCGGCGGCTTGCAGACCACTGCTGCCTTTCAGGAGGCCCTGGTCGTCATGGCGGAGGGTGGGGAGTTCGTAGCCCACCGGACCCTCGATGACGAAGAGCGCCGAGCGTTGGTGGAGGCCAACCAGCGCTCGGCGCAGTATCGACGGGCCTTCGAGGGGCTCGTTAAGGTGGATCCGACCGTCGTGGAGGAGCGCCATGGGCGCCGCATGTTCCTTAGCCTTGCCCAATTTCTGGTTTTGCTTGATGGAGTGAGTGGCGCCCAGCAGTTCGCCAACCGCCTCCTGGAACTATCTGCGTGGGCGCCCATCTCTCTGGATCCCTACGTGCCTATCCTCATGGCGGATGGCAGACGGCAACCGGACCTCATCTCCACTGTGCTGCAGGCGGGGGACGGCCAGATGTTTGCTCTCAAAGGTCCGCTGGAAACCCTGGGCCGACGCAGGCTGAGGCCTAAGTAGGCCGATGAGGCATGGGTAAATCAGAATGGAGCGAGGGCCGGTGCCGGAGACATCAAGCCTGGCGCATGTGCTTCTTAAGACGTGTCGCCGTGCCCGAGATACTCGAACACATCCTGAAGCTGGAAGCCCGCCCGTACCAGACGTGTTCCCGCAGTGTGTCTCAGGGCGTGTAGACGGTGTCCCCCCTGGTGCCCGTGACGTCCTGCCAGTCTGCTCGCTCCAGGGCGCGCCGGTAATCCGTGCGGATGGCCTGCTGCGCCGTGGAGCCTCGGTAAGCCGGCAGCTCGGGGTAACGCTTGCGCCACTCCTCGTACCGCTTCAGCCGCTCACCCCAGGTCGCATCGGGCATGTCATGGACCAATTGCAGGACGGCCTGGTGCCGAATTGAAAGCCGACGCGCCTTTACCGGTGAGAACATGTTGCTGCTCAAGGCCTGGTCGTACGCCTCGATCACCTCATCACGCGTGACGGGTGCCCGGAACGTTAAGGTCAGCATTGCTCCAACCTGACCCAGGCCACTCCAGTTGGCTTGTGGACCCAGGGGGGGAACGATGCCCGTCATAACGTACTCCAGGGCCTCGGCCTCGGACCATTTCGTCGAGGTCCTTGGGGTCGCACTAGAGTTGGAGCAGAATTTCCCGCTAAGCCAAGGCTCAAGCTCGTATTGAGCGATACAGTCCACGGTCCTGCGCCCGCGAAGTTGCCACACTCGAGTCATGACCCCTCAACCAGCTCCGCTCTCCATCGGACAACTGGCCACCGAGACCGGTGAACGGGTCAAGACCTTGCGCTACTGGACCGACCTCGGCCTTCTCCAGCATGAACGCAAAGAGAGCGGCTACCGGATGTACACCGCAGACAGCGCGGAACGCGTGCAGTTCATCCGTTCTGCCCAGCGCGTTGGATTCACCCTCGGTGACATTGCCCGCATCCTCAGCCTCCGCGCGGAGGGTCAGAAGCCCTGCACGGATGTCCGTGACGGGTTCTGGCAACTTAACGCTGATAGGCTGCCGAGCTGTGACTGACCGGAAGCCCTATCGACATCGATTCCCGCTGAGTGTCATTGGGTATGCCCTGCGGCTCTACCACCGCTTCCCCCTCAGCCAGCGGGACGTTCAGGAACTGCTTCACGAGCGTGGTGTTCAGGTCAGTCACGAGACCCTCCGTCAGTGGAACATCAAGTTCGCCCCACTCCTGACCGAGGAACTGCGCCATCGAGAACCCCGGCGGGGTTCTCGATGGCATCTGGACGAGGTCTGCGTCAAGGTCGGCGGGGTCAAGCATTGGTTGTGGCGAGCGGTCGACGAATACGGGGACGTGCTGGACATTCTGCTTCAGGAACACCGAGACACCCAGGCGGCCAAGTCCTTTTTTGTCCGCCTCCTGGGGGAATACGACGTGCCGGAGGTGATCCATACCGACAAGCTGTGGAGCTATGGGGCGGCGCTGCGTGAGATTCCCGTGCTCCACGACGTGGAGCACGTTCAGGTCGTTTCCACCGCCCGCTGTAACAATCTGGTGGAGCAATCTCATCGACCCACCCGGCAGCAAGAACGAAGCCAACTGGGCTTCAAGCGCCGGAAACGAACACAAGAATTCCTCGCCCTGCACGCCCGAGTCTCGAACCTCCATCGACACACGCGAACCACCGTTCCCGCCACACTCAGACGAAGCCATCAATCCGCAGCTCTTCTCCGCTGGCGAGAGGCGATGCAGCAGGTGGCTTGATTCTCAAGCCACCTGCTGAGCTACTCCGGCCTCACTCAGGTTAAGTTGCCAGAACCGTAGGCACGCAGGACGCCGCCTTCAAACGTGCGGATGAGTTCACCACCCTGGTTATCGACTCCCGGGGTGGTCTGGAGAACGAGGAGCTTCAGGAGATGGCAGAGGCCAGCGACTTTCTACTGCTACCGACCAACGTGGAGTACATGAGTCTTGATGCGATGGCACAGACAGCGGAGGCCCTGGGCGCTATGGGCAACCAGGCTTTTGGAGTCCTATTCACGATGGCACGCCCAGGCAAACGCCTTGACACGGCACGGCGCGTTTTGGAGGAGCTAGGCTTGCCTGTCCTGAATGCCACTGTCCGGGCATCAGAAGCCTTCAAAGACGCCAGTGAGCAGTCACTGCTGGTGCGCGACGTGAAGACCAATAAACTGGCCCACAAGTGCTGGGAGGACTACGGCGAGGTCGTTCAAGAACTCTTCGGCAGAATGGAGGCGAACGCATGACCCTCAGTGACCTCAAGAAGGCAGCAGCGGTGCGGCAGAGCCAGGACGAGGCTCCTGCCCAGCCCTCTGCTCAGCCCCAGCCGCCAGTCACTCCTAAACCCGTCCTCCCGGCCACGGCATCCCCCAAAAAGGCCCGAGCGGTCAAAGCGACCATGGCCTCTGACAGCCGAACCAAGATGCTGGGTGCCCGCGTTCCCCTGGCCATTCACCGTGAATTCCAGCAGCACATCTTCCGTGCTCAGGAGGACTACCCTGACCTTACGATGCAGGAAGCCGTTCCGGCCCTGATCAGGCTGCTGCGTGATGAGAAGGTCTGGACCAAGTTCATGGCTGAGCTTGAGGAAAGCGAGTAGGAACCAAGATGGGGCGCAAGAGAAAAACCTATGCCCTGGCCCGTGATCCGAACACGGGAAAGAGAGTTCTGGCGCACCGGCTGCTGGCTGAGCAGTTACTGGGTCGCCCGCTTCTGCCACGCGAGATCGTTCACCACCGCGACGGGGACAGCAGCAACAATGAGCCGGGGAATCTCCTCGTCTTACCCAGTCAGCGTTACCACGCCCACCTTGAATTCCACCTTCGGCGTCAACGGCTTGGCATGCCCACGCTGTTTCCGGAACTCTTCGCCGGGTGGGATGAGCAGTGCAGGGGCGGTTTATTTGACTGCGTCCTTGCCCTGCGGGTGGCCGAACCGCCTTTACAGGCACGCCGTGGCCGCAACATTCAGCAGCCAGCTCAGAACCAGCCAACCGATCAGACATTGCCACTACTCTTTCTGCTGCCTGAACAAAGCGCATTGGAGACCAGCACACTGAAGGTGGCCCCCCCGGCCGTCAGCTCGGCCTCCTGGCAGCTTCTGGGGGATGTCTTGGCCCAGATTCGGCTGCAGGTGGGGGTAAGCGACCAGACAGTCCTTCTTCCAGTGATCAGGCAATCCGAAGGGACCAGTCGCCAGGAAGCCGAGAACGCAGGCCGAACCCAGGCGACGCCCCAACCCACTGCTCCGCTTGTCCTGAAGAGGCTCTAATGGCTCAAAAGAAGACGCCTGCTCAACCAGTACCTCCAACCCTGAGTGTCGCCCTGCCTCCACGGGCAGGTGGCCACGACGAACTGAATGTTGCGCAGCTTTCCCTGATCAGCGCGCAGTCACGGGTGCCTGACAGTTACACCAGCTGGTCACGTACCTACGAGGCGGGCGAGCGCATCGTTACGGTCACTTGCACTGCCCTGACCGGTGAGGTCGTTCCTCACGGCCTGGACAACGACGTCATGGTCGCCATCATCAATCTCTACATCGAAGACGCATGCCCTGATGATGGGACCCTGCGAACCACGCTGCACCGCCTGCTCAATGCCGCAGGTCTGGCCACATCCGCCCACTACTACCGGGAGGTTCGCAAGTCCCTACGTCGGCTTCAGTCCACCAATTACCAGATTCTCCAGGGGTGGTGGGTACAAGGTCGGCAAAAGCACATGGACACGTCCTTCAACTACCTCTGGCAGGTCACGGCCCATACAGAGGATCGCAACGATGCTGGCACCGTACTGGACATTCGCCTACCTGACCAGATGGCCCAGAGTATCCGCGAAGGATACGTCAAGCCACTGAACCTCTCGCTCTACCGGGAACTCAGCAGCCCACCAGTCCGGGCGGTCTATCGCGTCCTCGACGCTTTGCGCTGGGAATCGACGACCGGGCAGGCTCAGGACGAGGTCACTGTCCCCCTGCTCGATTGGGGCGAGCGCCTGAGCATCTACAGTTCGGAGCCTGACAAGATTCGCCGAGTTCTGCAACCTGCGCATGAGGAGCTACAGATAAAGGGCGTGCTCCGGGAAGTCACCTGTGAAGGAAGGGGCAAAGCGCAGCACCTGACGTACCACTTCACGCCGCTGCGGCACGCTCCGGACCCAGAACTTCTCCGGGCGCTGGTCGAGCGGGGAATGTTTCCCGGTGTGGCTGGGCGGCACCTGACAGATCATCCAGATCCTGAACCGGTGCGACTCGCCCTTCGGCGCTTTGACGCCTATCCGGGCCATAAACAGAACAGGGGGGCCTTACTGCGGGACATGCTGCTGCATCCAGAGAGGTACGACGACGTGACGGTAGCCCCCCAGAGCCTTGCCTCAACAGATCGGCTCAAGCGTCAGGCTCCAGTGGAAGAAACCGAGGCCGAAGCATTGGCCGAGAGGGAAAAGCAGCGTCAGGCTCTGCTGTCCCTCCCCCTGGCGAAGCAGCTGACCCGGGTGAACAACCAGCTCAAGCTCAGCGGACTGCTCAAGGTCATGACGCCTGAGCAAATTGAAGCAATCAGTCGTGCCATCACCCACAACAAAGTCAGCGCGTACGAAGTGGTACAACTCTTGGTCACCGGCGTCACAGCTCCACAGGAGCAGACCCTGGAGGCTCTCAAAGATCTACTTGCTGATGCCCAAGTCGAGGCTACAGGGGGTTCGTAAAGTTTGGGGGGAAACGGCCCTCTGGGTTCGTAAAGTTTGGGGGATTGGTTCGTAAAGTTTGGGGGGAGGTATTCGTAAAGTTTGGGGGGAAGGGAAAAACGGTGTCCCAGTCGGCATTTTTTGGCGTACCTGAAATTTGCCGTGTTTCTGGGCAGAGTTCGTAAAGTTTGGGGGATTGGTTCGTAAAGTTTGGGGGGAAATGGCCTCCTGAGTTCGTAAAGTTTGGGGGATTGGTTCGTAAAGTTTGGGGGGAAATAGGGGAAGCAAAACCCAAAAAGAGCGTCTGGGACGCTTGGACTGAGTACAATTTTCGTCGCTATGATGACTTGATGAATTATTTTTTTTAATAATAAAAATCATCAATGTAGTTCAGTCATAGAGGCACTCTCAGATCAGGAAAGAGTCGTCGCTTTACACGTTTTGCCCTCCTACTCCCTGAAGTTGTGAGACGCCTCTAGACTGTCCACCAATGACAACCAGTTCTCGCAAAGCCAGCAAGGCCAAGACGGCAAGCCTCGAAGAAGTCCTTTGGAATACTGCCGACCAGCTCCGGGGCCACATGGACGCGGCTGAGTACAAACACGTGGTGCTGGGTCTTGTCTTTCTGAAGTACATCAGTGACTCGTTTGAGAAGCTCCACGCTCAGCTGCTGGCTGAGGCTGACGAAGACACCGCCGAAGACCGGGATGAATACGTGGCCGAAGGGGTGTTCTGGGTGCCCCGTGAAGCCCGTTGGAGCGAGCTGAAAGCCAACGCCAAGCAGCCTGACATCGGCAAACGGGTAGACGAAGCAATGAGCGCCTTGGAACGCGAGAACGCTCGCCAGCTTAAGGGCATGCTCCCGACGGGCTACGCCCGCCCGAGCCTGCCTCACCACGTGATTGGCGGCCTGATTGACGAAATCAGCAAGTACGGGGTCGGTGGCACGGTCGGAGGGGATGAAGGCAAGCTGCTGACGTAACTGCTCAGCGGGGGTCAAAATTCGGGTAGAATATGGGTATCCAAGAGGAACGCTGCCCTAACTGTGCCCGATTAGAAGCTCGGATTGCCGAGCTTGAGGCTGAATTACGGGCTCTGAAGACCCTCCTTGGTCTGGATAGCAGCAACTCCAATCAACCACCGAGCAAAGACCCGCCCTGGAAACCCAAGAGCGAGCGTCAGAAGAGCGAACGCTCTTCTGGTGGACAAAAGGGACACCCAGGGAAAACGCTGAAATTCAGTGACCAGCCCGACGAAATCCAAACGCTACCACTCACCGGAGTCTGCTCTTGTGGGACTGTCTGGGATGAGGTGGAGGTCACCGACCATCTCGCTCGACAGGTTCACGACTTGCCAGAACTGCGCCTCTACATCACCGAGTATCAGGCCGAAGTGAAGTGCTGCCCAAATTGTGGTTGTCGTGGACAGGCCGCTTTTCCCGAGCATGTCCCTGGTCAGGTGCAGTACGGCCCACGTCTCCATGCCTTCACGACCTTCCTGAATGTGGGGCATTTCATCCCACTGGGGCGGGTCACCCAAATTACGGACGCGCTGTTCGGCGCGTCCATCAGCGATGGCACAGTGGCGCTCAACATCAACCTGGCCTCAGAACGCCTGGAGGCTTTTGAGAATGACCTGAAAGCTGGCCTGAAGCAACAAGCTGTGCTTCATGCGGACGAAACGGGCACCAAGGTGAATGGGAAGCTGAACTGGTTCCATGTGGCCTGTTTTGCCAGGGGAACGCTCTATACCTTGCACGAGAAGCGCGGCTACGCGGCGATTGAGGCGGCTGGCGTGTTGACCGACTTTAGGGGCGTCGTGGTTCACGACGCCTGGAACACCTATTTCCGTCTTCCTGGGGAGCATGCGCTGTGCAATGCTCATCTGCTCCGCGAACTGCGCAAGTTGGATGAGCACGACCAGCAACCCTGGGCCGGTGAACTGCGGCGGGCGTTGCAGCAGATTTACCACGCCCAGAAGTCCGGGACACTGACGGAGGAGCAGAAGGCAGCGTTCTATACGCGCTTCGATGAACTGGTGCTGGCTGGCCTGGAAGCAAATCCGGTACAGGAACCTGTTCCAAAGCGGCGGGGGAAGCCCAAACAGCTTCCCGGGCGCAACCTGGCCTTGCGGTGTCAGCAGCACCGCGCAGCGATGCTGCTTTTTCTGGAGCGTGCTGACGTGCCGTTCGACAACAATCAGGCGGAACGGGACATCAGGATGGCCTGTGTCAAACGCAAAGTTTCGGGTGGTTTTCGCTCAGAAGCGGGCGGTGAGGCGTTCTGCCGCATTCGCAGCTTCATTTCTACCCTTCAGAAGCAGGGCCTATCGGTTTGGACTGGTTTGGTTGACGTCTTTCGTGGCGTCTTACCTAAACTCCACTTCTCGTGCTGAGCAGTTACCTGCTGACTGAGCAGCCCGCCCAGAAGGCTGAGGCCGACCTGCTGGGCAAGGTCTACCAGTACATGCTGGGCCGCTTTGCTGCGGCTGAGGGTAAGCTGGGCGGCGAGTTCTATACGCCCGACAGCGTGGTCATGACCTTGGTGGAGATGCTGGCCCCCTACAAAGGCCGTGTGTATGACCCCGCCTGCGGTTCGGGCGGTATGTTCGTGCAGTCCGAGAAGTTCGTGGAAGCGCACAAAGGCAAAATCGGTGACATCTCCATCTACGGGCAGGAGAGCAACTACACCACTTGGAAGCTAGCCCGCATGAACCTCGCCATTCGCCGCATCGATGCTGACTTGGGCCGTGAGAATGCCGACACCTTCCACCACGACCTGCATCCAGACCTGCGGGCCGATTACATCCTTGCTAACCCGCCCTTCAACATCAGCAACTGGGGCGGCGAACGCCTGCGCGACGACAAGCGCTGGAAGTTCGGTGCGCCGCCTGTGGGGAACGCCAACTATGCCTGGTTGCAGCATATCCTCTACCACTTGGCCCCTACTGGCACGGCGGGCGTGGTGCTCGCCAACGGCTCCCTGAGCAGCAACCAGAGCGGTGAGGGTGAAATCAGGCAGGCCATGCTGCGGGGCGACAAGGTGGACTGCATCGTGGCGATGCCGGGGCAACTCTTCTACACCACCCAGATTCCCGTGAGTCTGTGGATTCTGGCGAACAGCAAGACGAACGGCAAGGGACAGGAAGGCCGCCCTCTGCGTGACCGTTCGGGTCAAGTGCTGTTTATTGACGCCCGCGAACTGGGCTTTATGAAGACCCGCGTGGAGCGTGACCTGAGCGAGCAAGACCGCGCCCGAATCGTGGAGACGTACCACAACTGGCGCAGCGACGGCAGCGGCGAATATGCCGATGTCCCAGGCTTTTGCAAAAGCGCCAGCCTGGAAGACATCGAGAAGAACGGCTGGGTGCTGACCCCTGGGCGTTACGTCGGCGCGGCTCCCAAAGAGGAGGACACCGAACCCTTCGGCGAGAAGATGACCTGCCTGAGCACGGAACTCCGCGAGCAGTTTGCCGAGAGTGACCGTCTGCAAGCGGTCATCAAGGCCAACCTGGAGCGGCTGGGTTATGGTGGCTAGTCAAAGATCTTTGACAACTCTAAAAAGTATGGCTACTATGACCCACAGTAGTAGTCGCCGCGCCTCTGCCCTGCAAGCGTACCTCGGCGGCTCATTTTTTTGTTGGTGGCAGTGATGACCTTCGCTAAACCTGCCCTGAGTCTGAGTGACCAGCGCCTGAAGTTTGAGAGCAGGGGGCTGGTCATGACCGACGCCGCCAGAGTCGAGCGTTACCTCGGGGCCATCGGCTACTACCGCCTCAGTGCGTATACCCGGCCTTTTCAGCAGGACTTTGCTACCCATACCTTTCATTCAGGCGTGACCTTCGATGATGTTCTCAACCTCTACATCTTCGACCGCCGCCTCCGACTCATCCTGCTCGATGCCCTGGAACGGGTAGAAGTGGCCCTACGTACTCGACTCAACGACTTGATGTGCCAGCGTACTGGTGATACCCACTGGTACACCGATAGGGCCAATTTCGATGACCGATACGACCATGCCCGGCTCCTTGCCGAAGTTCGGAGCCATAAGGATGATTTCGTGACCAGCTATCAGGCGAAGTACGCTGCGCCTGCCGATATTCCCGCATGGATGGCGATGCAGGCCATCAGCTTCGGTGCGGCGCAGAAGGTACTTCTCAATCTCAAGCGGCGTGAGCAGCAGGCTGTCTGTCAAACCTTCGGGATGGACAGGTACATGGTCACCTGGGTCTATGCCCTGGTCATCCTCCGCAACCACTGTGCCCACCACGCCCGGACGTGGAACCGCACTTTTCACGTCAACCTGCCCCTGAATGGAGCTGGCCCAGCCTCTCTGCGGGGAGCGATTACACCTGCCAATCACAACATCCTCGACGGTTACGTGCTCGTCCTCGACACGTTCATGCAGCACGTCAGTCCGGGAAGCCAGTGGTGGGGCAGGCTTCAGCATCTGGTGCAGGAGTATCACGACAGCACACCGCACGCTTTTCATCAGGCAGACGTACAGCGCCGGGCGGCCCATCTTCTCCGTGGAGGCGGCCCATGAGTCCTGACCTCGCTCCCCCCAACGCCTACGCGGCCTTGCTGAGCGACCTCAAGGCCCAGATTCGCACGGCCCAGACGCGGGCGGCCCTGAGCGTCAACCGTGAACTGGTGCTGCTGTACTGGCACATCGGGCGGGTCATTCTGAACAGGCAGCAGGCCGAGGGCTGGGGCGCAAAAGTCATAGACCAGCTTTCGCGTGACCTCAAGGCCGAGTTTCCCGACATAAAGGGCTTTAGCCCGCGCAACCTGAAGTACATGCAGCAGTTCGCCGCCGCCTGGCCCGACGAGCAAATGGTGCAACAAGTTGTTGCCCAAATTCCCTGGGGACACAACATCATCCTGCTGCAAAGCCTTAAGGACGCTGCCCAGCGCGAGTGGTACGCCCAGG
This sequence comes from Deinococcus wulumuqiensis R12, assembly GCF_011067105.1. Classification (NCBI taxonomy): domain Bacteria; kingdom Thermotogati; phylum Deinococcota; class Deinococci; order Deinococcales; family Deinococcaceae; genus Deinococcus; species Deinococcus wulumuqiensis. The sequence goes on from NZ_CP049359.1 coordinate 149,424, forward strand.
CCGCCATTCAGCACGGCTGGAGTCGGAACGTGCTGGCCCACCAGATAGACAGCCGCCTGATAGAGCGCCAGGGGCAGGCCACCACCAACTTTGACCGCGCCCTGCCCGCCTCGCAGTCGGAACTGGCCCGGCAACTTCTGAAAGACCCGTACAACTTCGACTTTCTGACCCTGCACGACCAAGCCCTGGAGCGCGACCTGGAAAAAGGGCTGCTGGCGCACCTGCGCGACTTCATGCTGGAATTGGGTGTGGGGTTTGCCTTTGTGGGCAGCCAGTACCACCTGGAAGTGGGCGGCGAGGACTTTTACCTTGACCTGCTCTTTTACCACCTGAAACTGCGCTGCTACGTGGTGGTGGAGCTGAAAATAGGCGAGTTCCGGCCCGAATACGTGGGCAAGATGAACTTTTACCTGAGTGCTGCCGACGACCTGCTGAGGCACGAGCAGGACGGCCCCAGCATTGGCCTACTGCTGTGCCGCACGCAGAACAAAGTGATTGCCGAGTACGCCCTGCGCGGGGTGGATAAGCCGCTGGGTGTGAGTACCTATGAGCTGGCGGGGAGCCTGCCCGCCGAGCTACAGGGCAACCTGCCGAGCGTGGAACAACTGGAGAAGGAAATGGAGAAAATGGGGAGTGGGGAAAATGGCGAGTGAGTGGAAAAAAATAAAATTCTCAGTAGGTGACAACTTCACTTTCAGCCGCTCCTGGCGGGCAGAAAGCCTGGATTAACACCTCTAGGACCGCCATGAACTGTTTGGGTTTCCACCGGAGGGCATCCACAAGATGCTGAGCACCATGCCGCACCAGACTGACCGCTCTCCGACCATGCTTCAGAACGGGGATGGGCCAGGTCTGGCTCAGCCAGACCCCCAGGCGCAAACAGAACATCCAGGCCAGTGTCACCAGTCCGAAGAGTCGCTGTAGACGGCTCCTTTCCGTCATTCCAGTCCGCTCCAGGTCGAAGCCTCGCTTCTTGAAACTGCTGAAGGTGCACTCAATCGACCAGCGCTGCTTGTAGAGCTTCCAGGTCTTCCGAGCGCTGAAATCCGTGGCGATGATGACGAGGTCACCTACAGGTGACCTCGTCGCGACCACCCGCATCAACTCCCCGAACACGAACACCTTTTCGCCAATCTCGTGAAAATGACCGTGCTGGACGTGCCCAAACCATTCTTTCCCATTCATGTCGTCCAGCATGTCGGTCTGTCGGATACGAATTGCCCTTCGGATACCATGCCGACGAAGAAAGCGGAACCATTCCGCGCCGATGAACTCCCGATCGGCCACCAAACCCAGCCAGCGTTTCGCTGGCAAGGCCCGAAGGAGCTTCAACACTAGCCACATTCGGGCGTATGTGTGACTGTTCCCAGAGTCATCAAGAGGCACCCAAATCAGGGGCAGGGTGAAGCCGTGAACCACGGCTCCAAGCACCAGAAAGTTGATGGGCGTCTCCCCGTGCTCCCAGTTGGTGCGGTCCAGACTCAGCAAAACCTTCCCCGGTGGAAGATGGACGACGAGCAGAGCGATGAAAAAGCCCATATCCAGCTGCTCATCCCGGAAGGTGCGGTCTGCTCGTCTCTGTCTTGCCCTGCGGGGTACTCATCCCCGGCATATGGGCACTCAGGTCGTGATGATTGACGCTTCTCGCGGCAATCATCGCCAAGAGGACATCGATGAGCCGCTGGAGCGTGTCGACGCGGAGGTGACTGGCGTGCGTTTTGAAGTGCCGGGTAAGTGCGGTAGCCTGCTGGACAGCGGATTCTGTCGATTTCACACTCCCAGGAAACCGCGAACAGTCGGCCCCATCAAGCTTGATGGGGCCGACTGTTGGTTTTTCCCGTCTGGGACAGCATCGAACCGAAGTTGTCATCTACTGAAGGTTTGAGCACGTCCAGTACGGTCATTTTCACGAGATTGGCGAAAAGGTGTTCGTGTTCGGGGAGTTGATGCGGGTGGTCGCGACGAGGTCACCTACAGGTGACCTCGTCATCATCGCCACGGATTTCAGCGCTCGGAAGACCTGGAAGCTCTACAAGGGGTCACGCCAGCAGTGGCGCGAAAACAAACGCTAAGCCTCCAGCAGCGCGCCCTCGCCTGGCCGATCCGGTTGAGAGAATGGCCGTAGCGCGCCGTGGGCGAGCGACGGCGACAGCTCGAAGTGATAACGCCCCAGCACGTTCACATGCTCGAAAAGCAGCGGTGACAGCCGCGCCGCATCCTCAGCCAACACGGTTGTCCCAGAGTCGCGTAAGTGGTTCAGAATCGCGTCCAGGTACCGGGTATTCCAGAGGACGATGGCATTGACCACCAGCCCCAGCGCCCCGAGTTGATCCTCCTGGCCTTCCCGATACTTTTGCCGCACCTCTCCCCGCCGCCCGTGAAAGACCCAGCGCGCCACGTTATGGCGTCCCTCCCCCCGGTTGAGCTGCACCAGAATCCGCCGCCGGTATGCTTCATCGTCCACGTAGTGCAGCAGGTACAGGGTCTTCTCGATTCGCCCCAGTTCCGCCAGCGCCCGACCCAGCGAGGCACTGCGGCCCAAGGTCCGCATCACGTCGAGCGCTCCCACCTTGCCCAGTTTTAACGACCCCGCCAGGCGCAGGAGATCATCCCAGTTGCGGGCGATCAAACGCGCGTCGATCTTATGCCGGGAGAGGTCTTGCAGCACGCCATAATCCGCCTCACGGTCGAGCCGCCAGTACCGCAGGTCAGCCAGGTCCGCCAGCCGGGGACTGAAGCGGTAGCCCAGCAGATAGAACAGGCCAAACACGACGTCGCTCGACCCGGCGGTGTCGCTCATGATCTCGCGGGGGTCCAGGTGGGTCTGCTGTTCCAGCAGACCCGCCAGGATCAGCAACGAATCGCGCAGCGTGCCCGGCACCGTGATGCCGTGGAACCCCGTGAACTGGTCCGAGGTGAAATTGTAGTAGGTGATGCCGCGCTCAGCACCAAAATATTTGCTGTTCGGACGCGCGTTGATGGTCTTGACCGGGACGACGAACCGCAACCCGTCCGCCGAGGCGACTTCCCCACCGCCCCAGGCCTCCACCAGGGGAATCCGGGACTGGGCTTCGACCAGGCGGGCGTTGGCGGCCACGATGGTCTCGTTGCGCAGATAGTTCTGCTGCACCCACGACAGGCGCGAGAGGGTCAAGGCAGGGACGTGCGGCTGCGCCACCGCCCCCAGGCCGATGTTGCACGCCTGGGCCACCAGCACCGCACACATGCTGATCGCCAGGCCTCCCATCCGGGTGCCCCCCTCGCTCACATGCGTGAAGGCGTCCAGAAACCCGGTTCGGGCGTGTTCCTCCAGCAGCAACTCGGGGAGGTCGATGTTCGGCAGGGGCGCAGTCACCAGGGAGCGGAGGTGGATCAAGCTGGGACTGTCGGGCTGCGCTTCCAGCGGGGACAGGCTCAGGCGGTCGTGGTCACCCACACGCTCCAGCCTCACGAAGGTGTTCCCGGGCAGGCGTTCGGCGACCTGACGGTACGTCAGGTCGAGTTCGGTGCCCAGCAGCGTCAGTTCAATCTCCGGATCGTGTACGCGGCCAAGCCCCCGGCACACATCGTCCTTGATCGCCTGCCACTCGTCGCCCCGCAAAAGCTGAGAGCGCGGGTCACCGTACCGCTCACTCCGGCTGACGAACACCTCCCGCCTTTTCAATGCCTGCTGGAGGCCATGCAGCACGCACAGGGTGTAGGCGGGGCGGGCCACCTCCCCGCGTCCTGGGAAAACCCGGCCCCGCCAGGCTTTGGGGACCACAGCTTGCGGTGCCCCCTTCAGACTCGGCTGACGCTTCCCCTCCAGGGAAGCCAGGAACCGCAACCCCTCCAGCACCGGCCTCCCGGCCGGTGTCCCCTCGAAGACCAACGTCCTAAGGAGCGTGGGTAAGAACCGCCTGACCGTGTGGTAGCGGCTCAGCCACGCCTCGGGTTCAGGCGCGTCGTCCTCGCTCGCCATGTCCCCCACGGTCGTCGCTGCCGCTCGCAGCGCCGCCTCGTCCACCAGATCAAACGCCACCCGGCGCACCTGATCGTCCGAAACCTCCCGGTTGAGCAGCACCAGCGTCACCTCCCGCAATTTCAGCGCCGCCTGATCCAGGTCCCGCAGCGTCCGCAGACGCTGCTCACGCCGCGTCTTCTCGCCCTGGAGGGCCAGTTCGGTGAGCAGGAGATCGAGGATGTCCAGCGCGTCGTCCGTGGCTCGGCGCTCCAGATACTGCACAAAGGAGAGCAGGGAGGCTAGACGGCGCTCCGGGGACAGGCGAGCGATGGTCTGCGCCCAGGCGTTCTGGACGTACCGGTTGGTGGCTTCCAGCCGGGCACGCGGGACATGGGACAGGTCGAGGTTGCCGACCCCCAGGGCGCGGATGGCCTGCAAGCGTTCCAGGGCCGCCACGAGTCCGGCAGCGGTGGTGCGGGTGGGGGTGGCTCTCAGCCGCTCCAGTGGCGTCAGCGGATCGTCTTCGGGCCGTACGAGCAGGGCCTCCAGGGCCAGGGTCTGATCCTGGCTCAACTGCTGGCTCAGGGTGCGCCACAACGCGGTTGAGGTGCGCTCCCGCACACGGCTGATGAGCCGGGCCAGGGTACTCGCGCCGGGCAGCACGACCTTACGGCGGACCAGCCGGGCGGTCGCCAGGTCGAACAGCACGCTGGGCCGGGGATCACCGAGTTCGAGCTGCGCGTACAGCCAGCGAATCAGGCTGAAGACCTCCGGACCCTCGAAATCGCTGTAGTCGAGAGCCTGACGAATCAGGCGCTGGTGTTCGTGGCGGGTGGGTTCACGGCCGAGGTAGGCGGGCAGCGTCGCTGTGGTGACGCCGAGTTGCGTGGCCAGTGTCCGGACGACACTTTCGGGAACGTCCAGGGGATTGGTCAGGAAGCCGCCCAGGAAGCGCAGCGTACAGAGCTGGAGAGCGAAGCCGAGCTTGTTATGGTCACGGCGGCGGGGCAGGATCAGGGCGTGGTCGCTGTCGCTGAGATGGAAGTAGCGGTCGAGCTGCTCGGGAGAGGGATCGCCCGTGTACCGACCGTACCTCGCGGCCTGTTCGTCGCTGAGGAATTCAACGGGCATGGATTCCTGATAGAAATAGCCTTATCACTGGATTCTCCATTCCGCTCCTCGATCGATGGCGGCTCCAGTCCCCCTGCTACGGACCCCCTGTTTTACACTTATCGCAGGAAGAGAGGGCAAGCATGCAGGCAACTACCTTGCAAACGCAGGCGGAACGCTTTCTGGCGGACTTGAAGCGCAGTCCGCAGACGGTCCGCGCGTACCGCGCGGACCTGCGCCACCTGACCGGCTGGTTGCAGGAAACGGGACACCTGCTGGAGCGAGAGGCCCTGGAGACCTACTTCGCGGTCCATTCGCACTGGGCACCTGCAACGCGCAGCCGGAAGCAGACGGCTCTGGAACGTTTCTGTCGCTGGGCACTGCAACATGACCTGCTCGACCATGACCCCACCCTCCACCTGGAACATCCCCACCTGCCGCCCCCTCATCCGCGAGGGCTGCGGCGGGAGGAGATCGAGCGCATCTTCGCGGCCATCCCGCCGGAACAGACGCGGGATGCCCTGCTGTTCAGGCTGGTCTTCGAGACGGGCCTGCGAATCGGGGAGGCACTGGGCATCCATGTGGAAGACCTCGACCTGACGCGGGGCGACGAACACCTGACGGTGATCGGCAAGGGCAACCGGAAGCGGACGGTCTTGCTGGACGATCCCAGGCTGGTGAACGCGCTGCGGCGCTACCTGCGAACGCTGGGGTATACGCATGGGCCGCTGTTTCAGGCCAGGAAGAACGGGCGTGGGGGACCGCTGCGCTATCAGAGCGTGCAGGAACGCTGGCAGGGGTATGCCGAGCGCGCCGGGGTGGTCTGCACGCTGCACCAGCTCCGTCACAGCCACGCCACCGAGCTAGTGAACGGCGGCGTCAGCCTGGCAACGATCCGGAAACGACTGGGCCATCAGCATATCCAGACCACCCTGCGGTATGCGGAGGTCAGCGACCAGACGGCGGATACGGAAGTGCGTCAGTGGCGGAGGAAAAACCTGGGGCACCGCCACTAACGGTTGTTTGTGACGGTGGGAGCAGGCTGGGAGAGTGAACGGCGGTGTCAGGGGTGGGAAGTGCTCAAAGGCACCGGTTTTGCTGGAACGCTGGGGGCAGGCGGGGGAGCTGGCTGAGAAATCGGAGTCAGCACAGGGGTGAGGGGCGGGCCAGAGCCGTCACCGGGGTCGGCCTGGGCAATCCCGGCGCACAGCAGGACGAGGGCGCAAAGCAGTCGTTTCAAGGGAAACCTCCGTGACCCCTGGAGGCTAAGAAACGTCCGGTTTGCACCCGTATTGCAGTGAGGGCCGCCAACTGCAATACGGGTGCAAACCGCCCCCTAGCTACGTTACACAGCAGTCGGACACGAGCATCGGTCTACGCCACTCACGGTCATCCACCGGGTGCGGAGGCTCTTACGTGGCTCCGGCAAATCCAGGGGGACACATGAAGAACCGTAACCTGCTCCGTTCCATTCCGGTGGCCTTGGCGCTCTTGCTGGCTTCTTGTAATCAAGCGGGAGTTTCCACTCCCGCTGCGGCCGGGCCTTCCAACGGCACCTTGCCGGATGCAAGCGTGATGCTGAGTCCAAAAGGCATGCCCGTAACCAAAACAAGCACTGCTGGATTGCGGCAACTCTCATCGGACCTCGCCGAGAAGCTCACGGCGGAGGGGTGGGTCGAACACACCTTCTCCAATGGGGAAACCCTGCTGTACAGGAACTTGCGCGGGTACGCCGCCTACGGCGATGAAGTCATCGCGCCCAGCAAGAATATGCCGGAGTATGTCCAGTACGTAGAAGACTTCATTTCCGGCAAGACGCCCATCAGTACACAGAGTATCGGCCTGAATCCGGACGGCTGCTCTGTGCGTACGCTGTTCTGCGCGATCCGAACCACCGCCTACATGTGGGCTGGCAAGCGGGTGGACTACTACTATGCGCCCGGCTTCACGGAAAGCCAGATCAACCAACTGGAACAGCAGGTTGCCGAGTGGAACGCCTCCAACACCGCCATCAAGTGGTACAGGTCATTCACACCTAACGGCAACATGGTGAGCGTGAATCCTGTCAATGTGACGGAATACTGTGGGCAGGCATACGTGGGTTACCAAGGCAGAGTGGCCTTTACTGGCCCTAACTACATTAACATCAATGTTGGCTATGGCTGCGAGAATGCATGGACAGGCACCATGCAGCATGAAATGGGCCACGTCGTTGGACTGCCCCACGAGCAGGACCGGTGTGACCGCGACAACTATGTGACAGTCACCGCCAATACCGCGAAGAAGTGCGGGGAAGACTTCCGGTACTACGAGAACTTCGACTATGATTCGATCATGCTCTATGAATCCCCACATGTCTACGGCATCACGCCGAAAGGACCATATGTGGGAACATTCTCTGAATACCTGCCTCGGAAGTCCAAGCTGAGCGCGGGCGATATCAAGACTATCAACGGCATCTACCTCAGCCCCTCGAACCCCCGGCCTTGATGGTTTCCGCCCAAGCTCGTCCTGCTCCAGCTTTTCCGAGGTACCCATGAAGCGACTTCTTTTAGGCTCTGCCCTTGTGTTGGTCACGAGTTGCAACCAGCCGATCACCGATCCTGTCGGCGAGCCGTTCCGAATCTCACTCCAGGTTGCCCAGCCCAGTGCTGGCTCGACGACCGTGAACATGACCGCGCTCGTGGACTATGGCCCGATGGGGGGCGTTCCCGCGACGGTGGAGTTCCTGGACGACAGTACAGTCCTGGGGAGCACCAGCGAGCGCGAGCCTCTGGCACCGGACGTGCAGAACCCGTGGGATTATAGATTCCAGAAGCAGATCGAGCTTCGGAAGGACACGGACTATAACCTCAAGGCCAGAATCCGCTGGACATCCAAAGGCGTGGAGAAAACGCTGACCAGCGATGTGGTCAAGTTCCGCATCGGACAACCTTGAATCCTCGGGCGTCTACTCGGTTTACTATTGAACCTATAACGGCGTAGATACAGACCAGACGTCACTCTGCGAACCGGGAGAACATGATGAAGAACGCTTGGTTGCTCTTACCGCTGGTGAGTCTGCTGACCGCCTGTCTGAACTCGACTGTACGAGGTTACACCGCACAGGCTATGCCGGGCCTCACCTCGCCGTTCACCACTGACTGCACTGCACTTCGGCTTGTGGTCGGCAACATTGATACGACGCTCGACCAATCTGAGACACGGAGAGTATTCACCAGTCATCCGAATCCAGGGCCGACCACGATTACGGCTTATTGTCTAGCGATGAAGAACGGAGTGCTGACAGAGATGGGGCGTTCACAAGTGAATGTAAAGCCGAACACTCTGAACGTATATATCGGATCGAGTGAGGGCAGCACCGCCGCCGATGCTTTTACCAAGACGGCCACCGTTAGTGGCGTATTTCCCATAATCCAGGCTGAATAGATTACCAAGCTGATTAAACCTACAACTATGGGAGTGGAAGTGACATAGCTCCGAATAGACACGGCACTTCTACTCCCGCCATGAGCGGCCCTTGCTACACAACGCATACTAAGTAGCTGATGGGAGACCGTCCGTGAAGTCTGGAGCATCTCTAAGCGTGACGAGCATCGGAATCCCAAGATGACAACCGCATACTCATACACCTTTCCAGCTTAGATTGTGATTTCATGCAAATCGCAACACCATTGGTGAAGACGAAAGCAGGCGCATCAGATATGCACTGAACTATCGGCTTAGCCTAATATCGCCTACTCCTGAGCCTGCCAACGATATCGAGCCTTGTAGTAATCCCATTAAGGGAAGGGGGTGATGATGGGCGTCCCTCGTTTATGGGGACGCCCTGCGCCAGGAGTCTGGGTTAAGGGATTTGCTCGATTACCGGAGGCGTGTCGGCTGGCTTCGTCCAATCAAACCGAGCAACAAATGTTCCGCACAGGTCGCTCCGCATTGCGTAAACATACTGGTTGGTCACGCGGTCGGTAACCTTGGTAGTGTCTTTTTGCAGCTCACCACAGTTAGGGCGTTGAGGTACCCTGTAATTCAGGGGAACCAGTTGATGCTTCTCCAGATTGTACCGGAAGTAATTCAGTGTCACGGCCTCGTATGGATTAACCGGCCCTTCGTAACTAAATAACAATGCATTGGCATTCTGCGTGAGCATCCTCCCTGGCACCTCAGCAAGAGGCCGGCTCGCCTTCTCTCGTTGTATGATGGTGTTTGTTCGACTCTCTCCACCCGTGCTGATGTACTCGATAAAGAAGGTGTCGTTCTTGACATACAGTCGTGTGAACAGACCACCAAGTGCCTGCGTCCACCACCGCTTTCCGCTGCGGAGATCGTACGTTGCTGCTGTGGCATCCCAGGGGCGGTTTTGGGCCGTGACGATGAGCACCGTGTGGTCCCTGATGGCTGTGTGAACCGTCCTATTGGAAGGCACTGGCACTGACCACAACACCCTGTTACCCACCTGCTCCCGTGCTACCACCCGGCCTGCTTGGGCACTCACTGTCACGGTGCCGCGATTCCCTTCAGCACCACCCCCTGCCTGTGCGGGTACCAGGGTGCCTGCACAGAGTGCCAGGAGCGCCGAACGCCGCCAAGAAGGGTAGAGGACCCTCTTGCCCCACTGTATCAGCGCAGATTGATGTTGATGTTGTACGCTGTGTCGCTGGCCCAGGCGCTGGAGACCCTGTTCCAGTACCGGGAGTCGTAGGGGTAGGTTTGCGGACTGGGGTTGCTGCATACTTCCTCCGTGTCGTACGAAGTCCGCGTCCACTGGTGTTGATTCCAGTACCCGTTGCTGGGATTGTAGTCGCCCAGGTACAGGTTGCTCCACTGTGAATAGACGTACGACCCGTTCGTGAAGCGGGTGGGCTCCGTGTTGGCGGGTTGCGCAATGCTCGTCGTGAACTTGAGTTGGACACCGTTGCCTTCCGCGTTGAAACCCGGCACACTGCTAAACCCAATGGTCACCGTGTCATAGATCCCGCGTTCTTCCCAGTAGCCGTAAGCATGCAGCCACACCGACCCATCAGTCCAAGTGAAGAACTCCAGATTCCCACGACCGGCCCGGAAATGATGAGGCGTGGCCGCTGCGTAGCCGCTATAGCCTGTGTACGTTGCCCTCAAGATGGCCTGATAGCGCCCATCTGCATTCCGTTGATACCCGCCGTCAACAGCCGCCGAGGTACTCCAACCGCCCGTATAGAGGTGAACGCTGTCGCCTGTGGCTTGCTGCGCATTGTAGCTGTCAGGCAGCGTCACGTCACCAATGAACCACGAATATCCGGGGTATGCCAAGACGCGGGAGAAGGGACCGGAGTTGTCCGTTTTGCATCGGACATTGGTCGCCTGAGCGCCCAAGGTGCCAGAACCGCTCAAGCTGGCAGGCGTGGGGGCAAAAGCGGGCATCTGGGTAGACTGTCCTTGCTCGTCCACCCAGCGCTCCCCTTCAAGCTGTTTGAACTGTTGCATTTCCTTCAACAGTTGGCTGTTGTTGGAGTACATCCTCTCGCCATCAATAAAGATGACGTTCTTCCGCATCCTCTCCGGAAGTTTCTGAATCTTGGCAAGAAGAACAGGGTTCTTCTCCTCATAAACCTTGGCGCGAAACTGCCTGAACTTTTCAGCGGCAGATTGCGTGGAAAGGTTGGTCTGGCCGCTGTTTTGTGATGACGATGTTGAGGGTGACACCGTGGGTTGCTGACCGCAAGAGGCTAGCAGAACGGCAAGGGTAAGGGCAGCGGAAGCGAACTGAGCATGACGCACAACAATCATCTCCTTAGAGTTGAGTAAGGGGTGTTGGGTCTGACAGCAGGCATAAGTAGCGAGCGGGTACAGAAAAGGTCATCCGCGAGCTTGGCGACGATCTTCCTGGGCTGCCGTCTGAGTGAGACAGGGCTGCGTGGGCGTGGGATACCCCAACCTAGCTATATTCGGCAAGCTGGGGCCAGCGCCGCATTCCAGCTCGGCATGGGCAACTCCAAAGCAAATCAGTACGCCAAGGGCAAGCGGCTACCGGTTCATTCATCACCTCCTTGAATGACCTGACGTTACCCAACCCCCGGTTTGCAGCCGTATTGCAGACTTATGCGGTAGGCTGCAAACCCGCATTTGTACCTATTCTGCCCAGCCTATGGCCTTATATCCGCACCGCAGGAAGCGGTTCGGCAGGACGGTTATCATATTTGTATGACCACAGTGAGGGAGGCGGTGCTGGCCGGGGAGTACGGGCGGGGCCTGGAGCAGTACGACCGGCTCACCGAGCCGAAGGCAGAAGACCTCCGCTGGGCCGGGGTCTGTGCTGCTCAGCAGGGCCAGGTCGTGCAGGCCCAGCAGCAGCTCGAGCAGGCCGCTCAGCGAGGCTGTCCTGCCGCCCGCATCGACCTCGCCAGCCTGCACCGGGCCGCAGGTGAATTTGCCCAGGCCCTGACTTCTCTCGCGCTCGTTCAGGAGGCCCTGCCTCTGCTGCCCTTGTTGGACCAGGCCCTGTGGTACCGCGAACGGGCCATTGTGGGCCATGAGCTGGGGGAGGGGATGCCAACGGTGCTGGGGTTCTTCGAGCAGGCCTGGGTGACTGCCAGTGATGCCCCACTGGCTATGCAGGCCTCGGTGGCGCATGCCTACGGCATGCACCTGACCCGCTTCGGGGAGGACCACCGGGTCTCGGCTTACTTGGAGTTTGCCGCAGAACACGGGCACTCCGTACGGCGGACTTATGCCCTTGCCACACTCGCCGCCTGTGCGGTGTACCAGGGGGGAGGTTCTCAGGCGCGCGCACTGCTCGATACTGTGCGGAAGGCCAGCGCGCATGACCCCATGCTGGAAGCCGTGCTGGCCTATCATGAGGGGCAGCTTTTCCGGATTGAGGGAGCGGATGAGCAGGCGCTCTCTGCATTCCAGCGGGCCGTGTCGTTGGCCCGGACCGAGATGCGCCCCAGTACCGAACTGCATGCCCAACTCGGACTGCTCGCTCTGGCCACCGAACGCGAGGATGAGGCGATGGCTCGAACTGCGCTCGTCCGAGCCAGGCGGCTGGTCAGGGCACCACGTGACGAGGCCTTCCTGAAGTGGCGGGAGGGAAGTTGGTGGGCCTCCCAGGGGGATCGGGGAGGGTTGGGCCTGTTGGAGGAGGCGGTGAGCTTCTTTCAGGATCGGGAGCTGAGGCGGGAGGCCCTCTGGTCACAGCTTCACCTGGCTGAGGCGCAGGAGCGGTTTGGACAGGGGGAAGCCTGTGCAGCTTCGCTCAGCGAAGCTGCCGATCTGGTGGCCGCCTTCGAGACGCCGCCGACATTGGTAGCCGAACTTCGCCTGACGCCCCGTGTCACCGCACGACTGGAGAGTCTTCCGCCAAGAGCCTATGAGCGCCTCCACCTGCTGAAGGAGGACGTTCAGAACCTCCGACAGGTGAACCTCAAGACCCTTGGTGGCGCGGAGGTGCTGATCAATGGGCAGAGCATTCGTCTGCGGCTGAAACGGGTGGTGGAGGTGTTGGCCTACCTGCTGAAGAGTGGGGGAGCGAGCCTGGCGGAGGTGCAACGTGACCTCTTCCCCGATGTGAGGCCCGCGCAGGCCAAGGGCTACTTCCACCAGATCCGACTGCACATCAAGGAACGAATTCCGGGGCTGAGCGTCCCTTTTGATGAAGTGCGTGGAACCTATGCGGTACGCTCTGAGGGCGCACGTTTAACGTGGGATGTTCAACTATTGACGGCGGAGCTGGCCCGACCGCAGGATTCTCTCCTGAAGATTCTGGAGCGGTACGAGTTGGACTTTTTGAAGGACGCAGACAGCGTCTGGGCGACGGAGGAGCGTGAACGGTTGCGAAGGTGGGTGACGCAGGTGGCGTTGGAGACGATGGATGGCTGGTACCGCACGGGCCAGTTCGAGAAGTGCGTGAGCCTGGCCGAGCGGCTGCTGCCGCTCGACCCCCTGGACGAGGCCCTGCACGAGTTCCTGATCCAGGCCACCCTGGAAACGCGTGGCCGCGCCGCCGCCTACCAGTCGTACCTCACTAGCGCCGAGACCTTCCGCCG
>NZ_CP049359.1:167500-207500 GCF_011067105.1 Deinococcus wulumuqiensis R12
GCTGCTGGTGAGCAGTTCTTCGTAGAGCTTCTCGCCGGGGCGGACGCCACTGTAGACGACATCGATGTTCTGCGCGCCGGACAGGCGAATCACGTCGTGGGCCAGATCGGCGATCTTGACCGGGTCGCCCATGTTCAGCACATAGACCTTGCCGTTCTCAGCAAGCCCAGCGGCTTGAAGGACAAGCCGGGCCGCTTCGGGAATGGTCATGAAGTAACGGACCATTTCTGGGTGCGTGACCGTGATGGGCCCACCGGCGCGAATCTGCGCCATGAAGGTCGGAACGACGCTCCCACGGCTGCCGAGCACGTTGCCGAAGCGCACCGAAACGAACGCCTGAGTCTCGCGTGCCTGCGCCGCGCCCGCAGAAACGATCATCTCGGCCAGACGCTTCGAGGCCCCCATCACGCTGGTAGGGTTTACCGCCTTGTCGGTAGACACGTTGACCAGGCGGCCTATGCCGTATTCCAGGCAGAGTTTCACGACGTTTCGCGTACCGATAACGTTGTTGAGAATCGCTTCAGACGGAGCCTGCTCCATAAGCGGCACATGCTTGTGCGCCGCCGCATGAAACACGACTTCCGGGCGGTAGGTCTCGAAGACGTAGCGCAGGCGGGCTTCGTCACGCACGTCGCCGATCAGACTCACCTGCTTGATCTCCGGCCGGGTGCGGGCGAGTTCCTGCTGAATGCCGAAGATGCTGTTTTCACCGCGCCCGAACAGCAGCAAGGTGGCCGGCTGGTACTGACTGATCTGCCGCACGAGCTCCGAACCGATGCTGCCCCCCGCCCCCGTGACCAGGATCACTCGCCCCTTGAGATACCCGGCGATCTCCGCGGTGTTCAGGTGGACCGGCGGGCGGCGCAGGAGGTCTTCGAGGTTCACGTCGCGGATCTGGCTGATGTTCACGTCCCCGGACAGGATCTCGAACACGCCTGGGATGATCCGGTAGCGCAGCCCCGCTTCACGGGAGAGGTCCACGACGCGGCGGATGAACTCGCCGGTCGCGGAAGGAATGGCGATCAGCACCTCATCGACATCTTCCCTCGCCGCGATGGTGGGCAGCTCCGAGACCTGCCCGAAGACGGGAAGCCCGATCACCCATTGCCGCCACTTGCCAGGGTCGTCATCCAGAAAACCGATGGGCCGCAGACCCGCTTCCGGATGCCGCTGCATCTCCCGCGCGATCAGGGCCCCGGCGTCTCCAGCACCGACAATCAGGACGCGTTTATGCGTGGCGGCATCACGGCTCCGGACCTTCTCGGCGAGCAAGCGGGCCAGCACCCGCACTCCGCCCATCAGCAGGAAGCCGAGGACGCCCGCCAGCAGCGGCACACTGCGGGGCAGGTCGAGCCAGCCCCGGAAGATGAAGCCCAGGGCGAACATCAGCAGCGTCGACAGGGCCACGGCGCGTGCCAGGGCCATCAGATCGGGGACACCGACACGCTGCCAGGTCTGACGTGGGAGGTGATAGCGCCAGGCCATGACCGCCATCACGGCCACGCTGAGCCCTATGTAGCCCAGAACGTTGAGCGGCACACCCAGCTCGACGAGCGAGGGTTTCCTGAAGGCGTACGCCAGAAGCGCTGCCGCTGCCCACAGGGCCAGGTCGAGCAGGAATTTATTCAGGGTCATGTTCATCCGCGACTCCCTCTCACCTCAGGGGCGCTGCGCCTGGCTCATCACCACATCAACTGCGTCGGCCATCCGGTGCATGTCCTCTTCAGACAGCGTCGGATGCACCAGGAACATCAGCGAGGTCTCGCCGAGTTCACGCGCCACAGGCAGGCGATCTTTTGGGCCATAGCCAGCGTCGGTGAAGGCCTTCTCCAAGTAGATCTCGGAGCACGATCCGCTGAAGCACGGCACACCCTGGGCGGTGACGGCGTTCATGATCCGGTCGCGGTCCCAGCCCTCGGCCAGTTGCTCGGGGCGCACGAAGACGTAGTACTTGTAGTACGAGTGGTGAATGTCGTCGCCAGGAACCGTGAGGCGCAGAGCAGCATGTTTGCCGAGCCGCTCAGTGAGGACTTGCGCGTTGGCTCTGCGGCGTTCGATCCAGTCCGGCAATTTGCGCAGTTGCAGGCGTCCGATGGCGGCCTGAACTTCCAGCATGCGCCAGTTCGTCCCGAAGGACTCGTGGAGCCAGCGGAAGCCGGGGGCGTGCTCACGGTTGTAGACCGCGTCGTAGCTCTTGCCGTGGTCCTTGTACGCCCAGGCCTTCTTCCAGACCTCGGTGTCGTTCAGGGCGAGCAGGCCACCCTCGCCACCGGTCGTCATGATCTTGTCCTGGCAGAACGAGAACGCGCCTGCGTGCCCGATGCTGCCTACCGGACGGCCCTTGTAAAATGCGCCGTGCGCCTGAGCGCAGTCCTCGATCACGATCAGGCCATGCTCGCGGGCCAGTTCCATGATCGGGTCCATGTCGCAGGGCCACCCCGCCAGGTGAACGGGAATGATCGCGCGGGTCTTGTCGGTGATCAGCGGCCGGATGGTGTCGGCCGTGATGTTCTGGGTCACCGGATCAACTTCGGCAATGACCGGGACGCATCCGCGCATGACGGCCGCGCTCGCCGAGGCTATGAACGTCCGGGCGGTGGTGATGACCTCGTCTCCTTCTCCGATGCCGAAGGCATGCAGGGCCAGTTCCAGCGCCAGCGTGCCGTTGTGCAGAGCGATGGCGTGCTTTACGCCCAGGTACTCGGCGTACTCGCGCTCGAATTCCCGCGCCTCGGTGCCGGTCCAGTAATTAACTTTTCCGGATTGCAGGACCTGCGTCACCGCTTGAATTTCGTCCGGTTCAAAGACCGGCCAGCCAGGAAAAGAAGCGTGCGTCGCCATATTTCTCATAGCATACGCCTTCTCGAGTCAGTTGTATGGAAAACAGCACACCCCGTTCAGTCGTTCTGCCACCCTGTGGGGCGCTCCTTGATGACCTTGGCCGGGGCACCCACCGCCGTGATGTTCGCTGGGAGGGAGCGCGACACCACTGCCCCCGCGCCGACGATGCTCCATTCGCCGACATTGATGCCGGGGATGGCACTGGCCTTGGTGCCGAGGAAGCTACCTTCGCCCAAGTGAACACCGCCAGCCAGCCGTGAGCCGGGGGCCAGGTGAACGTAATCCCCGACGGCGCAGTCGTGATCGATGCTGCATCCCGTGTTGGCGATCACGTGCCGGCCCAGGGTGGCCTGGGCCTGGACAACCACCCCGGCCAACACAACTGTTCCTGGCCCAAGTCGCGCGGAGGGAGAGACCCAGCTGAACGGGTGAATGAGTGTGGCCCAGGTGACGTGTTGGAAGCGGCCGTCTATAACCTGCCGAAAGCGGTTATTGCCGACAGCAATGATGGCGTGGGTGTCAGAGGTGTCGGGAAGACTGGCGATTGGCCCCGTCACGGTGTAGCCCAGCACGCCGGGATGCCGCTCATATTGATCGTCGTAAATACCCGCAATGTTGCGGCCGGTTGCGTAGGCCAGTTCGACGATCACCTTTGCATGACCGCCTGCGCCGATCACGTGGAGGCCGGGGAGCATCAGGGACCAGTTCCACTGAATCTAGGCATGGTTGCTTCGCCGTCGGCACTGATGCCGTCGCGTTTCACGACTTTTTGGAGGGTCATGAGCAGAATCTTGAGGTCGAGGGCAAAACTGCGGTTTTCGACATACCAAACGTCATACTCAAACTTTTCATCCCACGACAGGGCGTTGCGCCCGTTGACCTGCGCCCAGCCCGTAATGCCGGGGCGGACCTCGTGCCGCCGGGCCTGCTGCTCGCTGTACAGCGGCAGGTACGACATCAGCAGAGGCCGGGGCCCGACCAGACTCATGTCGCCCCGGAGCACATTCCAGAGTTCCGGCAGTTCATCCAGACTGGTAGAGCGCAGGAATTTCCCGAACGCGGTGAGACGCACAGCGTCCGGCAGCAGTTCTCCGTCGGAGCCGCGTTCGTCGGTCATGGTGCGGAACTTATACATGGTGAAGGGCTGCCCCCCCAGGCCAGGGCGCACCTGCTTGAACAGCACCGGGCTGCCCAGTCTGGAACGCACCAGTAGGCTCAGCACAAGAAGCGGACCACTCAGGGCAATCAGGGCTCCACCTGCTAGCGCTACATCGAGCCACCTTTTTCCTAGGTGTTGCTCGCCCAGCTCCCGCCAGCGCAGCAACTCGTCATAGTAGGTTGCCCAGCGCTCCTGCACCTGCTCGGGGTCGAAGTGCTTCAGTACCCACGCTCGCCCTGCCTCACCCCGGCGCCTGGCTTCCGCAGGGTCCGTCAGCGCCGCTGTCAGGGCCACGCCAAGTGCTGCCGCGTCACCCACAGGAACACGCCAGCCGGTCACGCCGTCCTGCACGGCGTCTCTTGCCCCAGTCGCGTCTGTCGTGACCAGAGGCAGGCCAAACGCGGAAGCTTCCAGGGCGACGGTGGGGAAGCCTTCGCGGTAGGTCGGCAGCGCCAGTACGTTCATCAGGGGGTAATAGGGGTACACGTCGGGCACGAAGCCGGTCCGCACGACTCCAGGGGTCTGCTCGATCAGGTCGCGTACTTCCGCCGCAACCGGGTCACCCGCCTCGTAATCACCGATAAGGAGCAGCGCCGCTTCCGGGACCTGCTGCTGAACCTGCCTGAACGCCCCCATCAGTTCCGCCATGCCCTTGTCGCGCGTAAATCGGCCCACGAACCCGATCACGGGCTGCGTCTCTTTCAGGCCAAGGCGCTCACGGTGCATAGCTGTGGCAGTGGGGTCGGTGGGGGGTGGCTCACGCACGCCATTGGGACTTCCGGCACCCAACACGACGGTCTTATGGGCCGGCGCGAGGCCGAGTTCATGAACGCGCTCGCGCAGGCTGGGGCTGACGCACACGACTCGGTGGGCGCAGGCCATAGCCAGACGCTCGGTGGCCTGAAGCAGACGACCCTTGTTGCCCTGGGCCGTTTCCATGCGTAGCCCGTGCAGCGTGTAGATGCGAACAGGCACACGCGCTGCCGTGGCCGCCAGCCCGCCGATCAGCCCAGCCTTGGGGGTGCCGACATTCGTGACCGTGGGGCGAAAGGTCCGCAGGGTGCGGTACATCGTGACCAGCGCCTTCAGGTCGGCCCCCAGGCTGATCTCCCGCTCCATCGGCACGGGAAAAGCGGAGGCCTGTTCCTGCGCGGCAAAGGTCTGAAGTTGACCCAGCGTCGTGGGTGCGGCACTGACCCCGGTGCGCCAGCCCCGCCCGGACAGGAGACCTACATGACCACGCAAAAATCCAAGGCTGACCGATGAGGTCACAGCAAATAAAATGGCTTTTTCGTACCTACGCATGGTTCATTTCGCTCCATTCGGTTGCTGACGGTCCTGCCAGATCTGCTCCCACCTTAGAGCATCCGCGATCCCCTGGCGCAGGGAAAGACGCGGAACCCAACCCAGGATCTCCCGCGCCCGCGTGGTGTCGGCAAACGCTCCCGCAGAATCACCGGGGCGGCGCGCCCCGACCACGACGTTCAGGGGCGAGCCACTGACCTCAAGGAACGTGTCTACAAACTCCCTGACGGTCACGCCCACGCTGGAGCCGACGTTCATGACCTCAAACCCTGTCTCCTCTGCGCTGTCCATCATGTAAGTGAGCGCCGCCAGATGCGCCTGCGCCAAGTCCCAGACATGAATAAAGTCGCGCATAGGTGTGCCGTCGCGGGTCTCGTAGTCGTCACCGTTGATAGTGAATGTACCGCCGCCCCTTGCCGAGAGTTTCGTCAATTTGCCCAGCAGGTGAGACGGGTCGGGGCGAAACGGCCCGGAACGCATGGCCGGGTCGGCCCCCACCGGATTGAAGTACCGCAGCGCCATGCCGAACGCGCCGTACTCCCGGCAAATGTCGGCCATAACCCGCTCGAACATCAGCTTTGAAGAGGCGTAGGCACTCAGGGGCAAGAGCGGCGAATCCTCGCGCAGTCCCTCTCCGGGCCGACCGGCCTGGTAGACAGCGGCCGTGGAGCTGAACAGAAAGCGCTTGACCCCTGCAGCCAGCGCCGCCTGCAGCAGCACCTGCGCTTTTGCCAGGTTCTCGGTGTAGTACAGAGACGGCAGGCGGGTGGACTCCTCCACATCGATTCTGGCCGCAAAGTGCATTACGGCGTCCAGGTCGGGATGCTCGCGGAACACCCGGCCCAGCACTGCCCCATCTGCGATATCGCCGTGGTAAAACACCTGACCTTCCACGAACTCGGGGCGTCCGACCACGAGTGAGTCCAGAATTACCGGCGTATGCCCAGCGTCTGCCAGCGCCGAGACGACCGTTCGCCCGATGTAGCCTGCTCCGCCGGTTACGAGTATTTTCATGGTTAAAGTCCTTGTGTATTTCCCTAGTTGGGGCCGCTGCAACGCCCGTTGAACAGTTCAATGCTGATCTTCAGTCAAAGGCCATAACCAGCACACGGGAAGGTTAGGAGCGGAGATGGAAGGGCGGCCACCGACTATTTCAATAGGGCAACCCGTTCAGGCTGAATTCCGTATAACATGATGTCTTTGATTGCCAATACATTGCCCTGTAGTCGTAGACGACGAGTTGCCCGGTCCAGGATGTCAGCTTCGCCGTTGTGCTTAATCCCAAGGGTCCGCAACAGGTTCGCGCCGAGCGTTCCAAGGCCCAGGCGCCCATACTCCTTAGGGGTAAGCACGCCCTTTCGGAGCAGGTAGGTGGAATTCATCATCTGGGTATAGCCCATCAGTTTCTCAGAGACTCGCCCACTCCTCGACCCGAAGTGAATGAGCTTTGCCGCTGTATAGAAAACGGTGCGACCGTGACGAGCGATACGTGCTGCGTAATCCCGGTCCTCCAGATAGGCGTAGAGAATCAGGCGCTCATCGAACTGCTCCTGACGAACAGCAGCGGTGCGGAGCGTCATATTGCAGCCGTAAAGCTCTCTCGACTCGTGGGGTGGGGATGCATCCAGAACGGTATTATGCAGAATTTGGCGGGCCTCCTCGCGCTCCATCCCTCCCCACTTGGGCTTGTCGAGTACAGGTGCGCCCGAAAAGCCGGCCACATCCTGATGCTCCTCCATGAAGGCGCATATCTTGGCGAGGTATCCATCTTCCAGCTCAACATCATCATCGAGAAAGGCCGTGATCGTGGAATTGGGGTGAAGCTCAGCAATGGCCCGGTTGCGCTGGATGGCCGACCCAGCAGGCGAGGTCACGAGACGAAGCCGGGGAGTGGACAACAATGCCGGCAGATAGTCTTCGTCGCCCGTGACGGCGACGATGATTTCCTGGGGCATCAACGTCTGTCTCATAAGGCAATCGACTGTGCCTTGAAGCATGTCAGGTCGCCCCTTGCTAGCGATGATTACGGACAGAAATAGTGTTGTCATGCGTAATGCCTCCAGGTTGTTGCTACTCCAGAAATAACCGGTCGTCTGACATAAGCCGTTCCACAGGTTACGAACCTCGGGTGCTAGCTATTCGTGCCGCGTCACATTTGGCGCTGATCGAAAAAACTCCGTGCAGGGCAGGGTTTTTCTACGAGCCTCAGCATTTCATATAACGTACCACGACTTCGTCAATTAGTTATTTGGCAAACAGTATGCTTTAAATACGTTAATAGAAGAATATGTCCAATACTTCATCTCTAGAAAAGCCGTGTGGGACACATCCCGATATGCAGTATCCCCTAGCACCCGAGGTTACGAGTATTTTCACGGGGTCTGCTCCCGCCTGGGTTCCTGCTGAGGGCCTGCCAGAGCCTGCCGCAAAGCCGCCTCACCCGCCCGGCGCTGCTCCTCGGTCAGGGGCCGCGAGCGGGCCGCCACGATCCGTTGTTCCAGTCCCAGCCCGTGCGCCACCCTGCGAACCCAGATTTTGACGTGGGCCTGACGCAACTGCTTTTTCAGCAGGGGGCGGTACTCGGGCTTGGCCGTGTGGCTCATGGCCCTGAGCATCTTCCTGTACCCCGCCGAGGTCTTTTCCACCTTCGCGGACTGGTCTCCGGCTTCGCGGTAGAACAGGAGCGGTTCCTCAAGCTGCCCAAAATGTGATTGGTCTGCCGTACGCAGCCATAGCTCAATGTCCTCGCAACGATCCGCGTTTACGTCATAGGGATGGTCACGGAACCAGACTGTGCGGCCCGTCACCGTAGGATGAATAAAACCCCCTCTGTGGGCGACACTCAAAAAACCATTTTCCACAAAAGGATTCCCACCGCGTAGCCCCGTAAGGTTATTGTCGCCGTCAATGATATAGGCCGACGAGCCGACCACATCGCAGTCAGGATGGCTCAGCAAATAATCGATCTGGCGTTCCAGTCTTGTCGTCACCATCAGATCGTCGGCGTCCATCCGGGCATAGACTTCTCCACTGGCAAGCTGCACAGATTCGTTCAGGCGGCGGCTCAGGCCTCTGTTTTCGCCGTCGCTCAAAATTCTGATTCTCGGGTCTTGAAACTTCCGCACAGTCTCCAGGCTCCGGTCAGTCGAACCGTCGTCGAGAATAAGAAGTTCCCAGTTCGAGTAGCTCTGCGCCAGCACCGAACCGATGGCAGCTCCGATATAAGCTTCCGCGTTGAACATAGGAATGGCAACGGTCACGCGGGGGTTGGGCGGCAAGGGCTTACGGGTCAGCGTATAGTCCTCTCTTGCCTGCTGAGCCTTTGCCGTCACAGCTCCAGAAGACTCCTGCCCCGAGCCAAGCACGAACGAATCATGCACCCCGAACAATTTGAGCCATTCCTGACGAATCCTTTCGGGGGCGTAGGCCTGGGCACTGAGGCGAGCGTTGTGGCCAAGTTGGCGGCGGTAAGCGTTGTCAGTCATTAACCGCTCGATAGCAGCCGCGAAGGCCGGACCATTGCCGTCCTCGACCAGCACCCCATTTTCTGAGGAAATCAAGGCACGTGGCCCGTTTGAGGAATCGTAGGCTACGACAGGTAAGCCGCAAGACTGGGCCTCCAGCACCACCATCGGCAGAGCCTCAGAGCGTGATGGAAGCAGGTAAATAGAAGACGCCAGGTACTCCTGTTCGATGCTGGAAGTCGGCGGCTGAAGACGAATATTGTTTACCCCTTCCCGCAAGATCAGGTGCCGCAAGTCTGCCTCCTGCTCACCTTTGCCAAAGATATCGAGAGACCAGTCCTCGTGCCTACGCATCACGTCGCCTATGGCCGGAATCAAGCGGTCAAAGCCCTTCTGGTTGGTATAGCGGCCCACAGCAATAAGGCGCCGGGCCTCTAAACTCGCTGGTATCTCAGGCATTATGGGAAGCGCATTCGGAATAACTTTGGCATCGATATTCAATCGATCTTTAAAAACCTTCTGTTCTGCTGCGGTCAGCACCACCACATCATCTAGAAGAGGATAGGTCAAACGTCGAGTCATTTGAGCCAACCCAACTGCCTCATCATAGTTCATATGCTCACAGCCGATAAAGCGTCCCTGTACGCCCGACTTCTTGAGCAGAGCCAGTACAGCATTTACATTGACGCTCATTCCGACCGTTATCGTCTGGGCGTCGAAGCTGACTTGACTTTTAAGCGCCTTGAAAGTCTCAATATTCTGAGGCACATAGTTTTTCAGACCCGGACTGAATTCGACACCCAGATGAATTAGCTTTACCCTTTCGTCAAGTGGGTAAAACGGCGATCCGGTCTTGCTATATAGGCTCACAATATGAACCTCAAACGTATCAGCCAGTGTATTGGCAAGGTTGACGGCTACCCGCTCGACACCTCCTGCCGGAGTGATGTTATAAATAACGATATTCAGCGTCTTTTTCTCTTGATATTTACTAATCATAGTCGCACTCCAGATGAAAAAGGGTTGTGCTTTAGCTCGTGGGCTTAATATAAAATGCCAGATTGATCATCAGCATTGCGGCAATCACAGCGAAGGTAAAGAAATTTTTGTTGACTCTTTTTTTGAAGGCTCGGTCATTGATGTCACGTATAACAAGGGCGAACAGCAGCGGTAGCATAACCCATGAGTTGGCCAGGAGACGGTCTGAGAAGGAAATAAAGTTCATGGTGAGTCCCAATCCATTAATGAGTAGATAAGCATTGAAGATCCAACGAGTTTCAATGCTCATCTTTCGGAAGGGAACGATAAGAAGCAGAAATATAGGCAAGGAGCTAAAAAGAGTAAAATCTGGCCTGAATCCAGTTCGATAAGTCGTTTCTGCAGTGGCATAGTCGAGATATCGACCAGTCAGGTATTGAGAAACGAAAGAGGAGTAGAAACCACTAAAAACACTTATAGACGCCAGTGTTAGCCATACATAAACCATATTTATTCTGGTGACTCCGATAAAAATAGGAGTCGCCAGAAGGCCTGCGACATTATGAAACAGGACTGGCGGATAGGCCAGTAAAACCCGGTACACGGGTTTTCTGAGGCGAAAGACCACGGCCATCCCCAGAAGCGCTACAGCTATGGCCGTACCATGCCTGAGAATGTTGATGTTGATAGACAGGTAAAAGGGTGAGATAAGGAGAAAGACGACATACAGGAAGACGTAGAAGGGGCGGCGTAGAAAAAGAACGCCAGCCAAGTAAAAACAGACGGCTTCAAGGAGGCAGACCGTAAGCAGGAGTGACTGTGGATCAGTGGAAAACAAACGACTGAACGAGATGACCCCGAGAAACCCCTTATCAATGGAATTTATAAATGCAGGATCTTGCTTCAGGTAAGCCAGGAACATGCCGACGTAGGCACCCGTATCCGCACCAACTGTAAAAGACCTGGTGCCCCAACGAAACGCATAGATAAGAACAGGCAAAAACAGCAAGCAATTCCAAATTCGATCATGAACTGCAGAATTCTTGGCCATTGTTCTAGGGTGCACATTTAGTGTTGTCATAAGCTGCCTATGCCTTAAATTCGTGTATAAAGCTCGAGCCAGCGGTCTACTGCGGCGTCCAAGCTGAAGTTCTGAACCACCCGGTCGCGGGCCTTCTTACCCAACGCTTCCGCTTCTGGCACAGACAGACTCATCGCTTGAGTCAGAGCAGTGGCAAGTGCCTCGGCATTCTGAGGCGGACAGATAAAACCTGCGTCTCCGACTACTTCACGCACGCCACCAGCGTCGGTTGCTACCACCACTCGCTCACATGACATCGCTTCGGCAACCACCAAACCAAATCCTTCCCACGCGGACGAGAGCACAAAAATGTCAGCAGCAGATAGACAGTCAGGAATATCGCGTCGTATACCTAAAAAATTCACCTGGGTCCTTGAAAGTTTATCCCCGACCATTTGCCGTAATTCCCTTTTATAGGAGATATCACCATCTCCTATAATAGCTACTTTAATATTCGAAGTAGGGTTCTTTTTCTCAATAATCTTTAACGCTTCGATTAAATTGGGATAGTCTTTCTGTGGGTTAAGTCGCCCTATAGCTACTAGGAGTTTTTCACCATCGTCAATATCAAGCTCTTTTCTTAAGCTAGATCTTCCATTAGACGAGAATCTAAACACATCTGAGTCTATACCATTATAGACAGTAATAGCTTTCTTTCTAATATTAAGCCTTGTATTCAAAGCATCCGTCGATTCAAGGCTTATATTAGTCATCACATCACTCAAACGGTCAGTCAACTTGTAAATTTTCCCTTGTACCCCCTCTCCCTCTCGCTGATTGTGACCCGTGGAAATCAACTTAGGGTAATTTAAAATTGGTCGCATTAGACGGGCCAAAATTATAGAATGGAAGGAGTGAGCATGAACTACATCCGGCTTAAAATTTTTTATGGCGCGGCTAAAATAGTAGATTCCAGACAACCAGCTGGCCGGGTTCTTCTTGATTATGCGTAGGTTATGGATGGTCACGTGGGAAGACTTAGGCACAACAACAGGCTCACCAAGCAACGAGATGAGTTGGACTTCGTGACCTCTTGCAACAAATCGATCGGCCAAGTTACAGACAAGATTTTCGGCTCCTCCCATCCCTAACTGCACAGACACCAGCGAAATCCTCATCTTAACCCCTTTTCCCCGCAGAGTCCCATCATAATAGAAATCCATTGGATGTTTTATAAGTGTACATATTCCTTTTAGAGTTAAATAAATAACTGTTTTATCTAACTATAAGTATTGATGACATAATTATCACTTTTTATAGGATAATATAGACTTTGGATCTACACCCCTCTTAAGTGCATAAATAAAAGCATCTATATTGCCCTTCAATCTTTCTCTTCTGACACTGTCGAGCGCTGGATTACTTCTAAAAAAACTCAAAATTCCAAACCCACCAAGAATATTCCCAACAGGCACCTTAATAGTTAAATAAACCAGCTTATTGAAATCTAGGCTTCTTTTTGTAAAGTAAAGATACAAAGGATTCATTATTTGAGCATATCCCAGGCGACGTTGTGAGATTCTTCCACCGGGTACGCCAAGATGAATCAAACTGTTTCCGCCATAATCACAAATTAGCCCTCTCCTATTTAGCCTTCTTCCCAGATCAACATCTTCTAAATAAGAATACCCAACAAGGCTTTCATCAAACCTTTCAAAATCTAAGAATGATCTCCGAACAGCCATATTACAGCCATAAAGGTCGTCTCTAAAGCTGACATTTACTTTAAAATTTTTAGGTTCACTAAGACGCTTTTTCGCGTCATTTCTACTCATGCGACCATCTTCTGGTATGTCCAATAACGGCACACCACTAATAGCAATCACATCAGTCATGCAGAAAAAGAAGTTCTCTATTCTCAGCAAATAATCAGCAGCAAGCTCGACGTCATCATCCAAAAATACTACCAAGTCGGAGTCCTTACTCGTTCTTTCAATGCCAAAGTTTCTTTGGACAGATCCCCCAGGAGAAGAAAGGAATACCGTCACACCAGAAACTTGCTTGATCTCTTTGTTATAGTCCTGCTCAGAAGCTACAACCACGATAACTTCATCAGCCCGACGCGTCTGCGCATCAAGCGATTCAATTGTATCGTTTAGAACTTCTGCACGACCTTTACTTGCGATTACAACGGATATGAACACTTGCCTTCACCTCATAAAAAATAACGCTAATAATAAGGATTTATTTCATGTCTGTATATTCAAATACAGCTCTATTTTCTAGATAATATTCGGTTGGGTATAACTCTTTTTCCAAACCGTCCAAGAATTCCGTCGATCAAACCCATAATTCGGTATTTTGCCTTTTTAAAACCCTCAGGCTCATAGAATATCTCCCCAGGCATCGCACGCACCGATTTTACTACATGCCTAATCGCCAGGATAAATTTTTCAAAACCACTACTATAAATTAGATCTACAGCCAGCCCGTTACGGGTTGAGTAGTAGGCTTTCCAAGCAGGTATGGGGGTGCGAAGACTCTTACGTCCCCAACGCGAAAATGGCTGAGGGCCTTGTCCATACATGTGACTTATCGTCGCATCAATAATAGCGACTACTTCAAACCCCTTACCCCTAATCCTAGCGGCATATTCGAGGTCGTCGGCACCAATGAAGAAATCCGCACGGGGAAGACCGATTTTTTCCACGAGCCGCCGACTGAATAGAGGGCCGACAAAAGTAAAACTGCACGCTTTTTGTAAACCTGATGCTTGAATCGCCTGTTCTCGTAGGCCACCATTATCAGCGTAAAGTCCATAACGTCTCCCCGTGTCATCAATTTGGATAGGGATGCGAACTTCGGCTTTAGTATTAGCTGTCAGGAGTTTGAAAAGGCAATCAGGTGCCGCAAAAGCATCATCATCCATTATCCAAATCCAATCGGGAGTATCAATTACAGCCTGTCGCATTCCATAGGAAAACCCACCCGCACCACCCAAATTTTCTCCAAGGTGATAAACAGCGTATAAATCAGAAGTGCAATATTCTTTCAAGAAGCCGTGCGTTGCATCCGTAGAGGCATTATTGACAATAATAATTTTGTCCAGCGGCTTCGTTTGAGCTTCAAGGAATTTAAGCGTCCTCTTCAGTAAATCAACCCTATTAAATGTAACAACAACCGCGTAAACCGAATCTGTAATACTCATTTTTCTGCTCCCAGTTCTTCTGATATGCTAAGGGCTCTCGCACAAGCCTGATCCATATTATAATACTTATAATCAGCCAGTCGACCAGCAAAAATAACGTCAGAATTTCTTGCCTCCTTCGCGTAGGCCTCATATCTTTTTCTATTTTCCTCATTTATAATCGGATAATACGCATCCGTAACACCAGTTATGTGAGGCTGGGGGTATTCCGTAATAAGTGTGGTTGCCCTATTCTTCTGGCCACTCAGGTACTTTTGCTCCGTAATACGAGTGAAGTCATACTCGTTTGGGTAGTTTACCGTGCCTACCGATTGGTGGTATTCATATTGCAAAGTCTGAAATTCGAATCGCAAACTCCGATACGGCAACTCACCATGCTTGAAGGAATAAAACTCATCAATAGGTCCCGTGTATACAAGACGAGAAAATTTTATCGCATCATATATCTCTTTATAATCGGTATTAAGCATTACTTTAATATTAGGATGCTGAAGCATATTTTCAAACATTCTTGTATACCCTTGGCGCGGCATGGCCTGATATGTGTCCTGAAAGTATCGATTGTCACGACTAATATAAACAGGCACTCGGCCCGTGACGCTTGGATCAAGATCCTCAGGCGAAAGACCCCACTGCTTTTTAGTATAATTTAAAAACACATTCTTATAAATATATTCCGCAAGGAATTTCAGCTCACTGCTAGAACTTTCGCGAAGCTTAAGTATGGGTACTTTTACGCCGAAACCAAAGGATTCAATTAACAGATTCTCCAGCCGTTCAGCGTATGCGGGCGGGAAGAGAGCGTAAAGGCTGTTAAGGTTGAAAGGAATTGGAACTTTTTGGCCATCAATGACACCCAAAACCTCATGGAAATATGGTCTCCATTCGGTAAATTGAGATAGATACTCCCATACTTTCTTACTGTTGGTGTGGAAAATATGAGGACCATAGAGATGGAGCAGGATATCATCCTCATTGTGCCTGTCGAAGGCGTTACCGCCTATATGATTACGCCTATCAATGACAAGCACTTTTTTATCATACTGACTAGCCAGACGCTCAGCTAATGTTGCGCCCGTAAAACCCGCTCCTACAATTAAATAATCAAACTTCATCTCATCCTCCTGTAAAGATATTAGGTCTCGTAACCTTAAACGGCGATTTACTACTCTTAAGTACCGAAGCAATCATTGAGATGGTCACGATTGTTTCACTTGCAACTACCCCCCACGCCATACCCATTGCTCCAAATTTAGGAACGATCAAAGCAACAGAGATAAGATTACATATTGCAGCAGCAGCAATTATTTTGTTAAACGTCCTCTCCATTTGGTTCGGAATCATCCATTGTAAGCCAAAAAGCTGGCTGATCGCTATAATCGGTAAATTAAAGATAAGAATTTGGAACAGCGGAACGGCAGAGATAAATTGGTCGCCAAATATGAATTTGATAATTATAGGCGCAGAGAAGAAACCAAATATAGCCGCCAGGGTTGAGACCCCCACTATAATGACGAAAGTCTTGCGGAACAATGCCTGTGCTGCAGAAAAATCATGATGTACAAGATAGCTCAGCCGCGGAAAGAAGACTTGCATGATCGGCCACAGTGCACTGGAACTGATGCCAGTTAGCCGCTCTGCCGTCGAGTACTGCGCTACTGTTGCGGCTGGCACGAAAAGGCGCAACAGTGCTGTATTGGCATTCGTATAAAGAACACTCACAGCTCGAAACAGAAACATGCTCCGACCGTCTTTTAGCGCTGATAGACTTCCGCCAAGCGTAATTCTCAAATGCTCTATGTGTGGTAGAGCCCGCCAAGTGTTGATAATTAAAGAAAGCAGCGAAGAGAGACCCTGAAGCATAATCACAAGAGCAACATCATTCGGAGAACGCACAAGCAATAGCACCAAGGCTGTATATCCAAACTTGAGAGAAATATCAATGGAGGCTGCTCTGGGGAGTTTCTCGATCCCCTGATAAAACCACATCAGGTTAAATCCCTGAAACAAAGCCCCCAGAAAACCCAGCCAGAAGAGAAGGGGATGGGACCGGAAGACAGGAATGAAGATGTACACTGCAAGCGACACCAACAGAAACAGTACGCTCAGCAGCAACTTACCTCCCAGAACGTTCGAGAAGATCTTGGTAAGTTCAGAACGGCTATCTCGGTGGATAGCCACCTGCCGGGTGGCCGAAAGACCAAATCCATACTCGATCAGAAACCCGAGCGTCGCAAAGAGGCTCTGAATGGCGGCCAGCTCACCCAGGGCAGAAGGGCCAAGAACACGCGCCAGAAACGGAATACTGAGCAGCGGGAGCACCAGCGTCGCCACCTGAACGCCGTATAGCGCAAAAAGGTTTTTACGCATCAGCCGTTATCCTGCAACGACTCAGGTACGGGACACATAAGAAAACCCCTTGTACTGGATGAGGTTACTTTGAATACTGGCTTGACGAGTGATCAAAACCTCCCGCTTCTGCGTATTGGCAGGCTTGAGTTGCTGCTGCAACTGGAACAACTGAGTCTGGAAACCTGCCCAGACATAGTGTAGCCCTTCTATGGCATGACTGCGATCCCAGTTGGCAAGGACACGGCTGCTCAGATCGGCCAGCCTTCGGGCCGCCTCTGGTGTTCGTACCTGAGCAAAGTCGTCTTGCAGCGCCTGCACTAGCCGGGTCCGCTTCGGCTCCTGGACAGTGATAGAAGTGCACACCTGTTTGATAACCTTACCCAGCACCAGCGAACTGCCGAGCACCTGACTGAACATACCATCTGAGAGGGGAGCCGCGCGGCTCAGACTATTAAGGGGTCCAGTCCTCTTCTGTCTCTGCGTATCGTTCGACGGTTGACTGGTACGCAATTCATACACGCGGGACTGTGGACACGAGAGGTAGGCGCCGGCCCCCAGCATAAGACTGCTTAGCAAGATGGTAGGCAGCTGCCGTGGTACTCCCTGCCAAGGGACGACCAGATCAATTTCTTGCTCTCCTTCCGGACGTCGACTCTTCGGTGACATATGGATGCGTGATTCATCGTAGGTGTGCATCACTTCACCGCAATATACGGGAAGAAGACTGGCCACCACCTCAGTAGGTGACAACTTCAGTTTGGCCTCGTCCCAGACGGAGAAAACCAACAGTCAGCCCCATCAAGCTTGATGGGGCTGACTGTTCGCGGTCTTCTGAAGCTGTGAAGTCCACAGAATCCACTGTCCAGCAGGCGACCGCACTCACCCGGCACTTCAAAACGCACGCCAGTCACCTCCGCATCGACACGCTCCAGAGGCTCATCGATGTCCTCCTGGCGATGATTGCCGCGAGGAGCGTCAATCATCACGACCTGAGTGCCCATATGCCCGGTATCAGTACCCCACAGGCTAAAAAAAGGCGGGCAGACCGCACTTTCCGGGATGAGCAGCTGGACATGGGCTTTTTCATCGCTCTGCTTGTCGTCCATCTTCCACCGGGGAAGGTGTTGCTGAGTTTGGACCGCACCAATTGGGAACATGGCGAGACCCCCATCAACTTTCTGGTGCTTGGAGCCGTGGTTCACGGCTTCACCCTGCCTCTGATCTGGGTGCCTCTTGACCAGTCCGGGAACAGTCACACATACGCCCGAATGTGGCTGGTGTTGAAGCTCCTTCGGGCCTTGCCAGCGAAACGCTGGCTGGGTTTGGTGGCCGATCGGGAGTTCATCGGCGCGGAATGGTTCCGCTTTCTTCGTCGGCATGGCATCGAGCGGGCCATCCGCATTCGGCACAGCGACATGCTGGACGACATGAATGGGAAAGAATGGTTTGAGCATGTCCAGCACGGCCGTTTCCATGAGACTAGCGAAAAGGTGTTCGTGTTCGGCGAGTTGATGCGGGTGGTCGCAACGAGGTCACCTACAGGTGACCTCGTCATCATCGCCACAGATTTCAGCGCTCGGAAGACCTGGAAGCTCTACAAGCAGCGCTGGTCGATTGAGTGCACCTTCAGCAGCTTCAAGAAGCGAGGCTTCGACCTGGAGCGGACCGGAATGACGGAAAGGAGCCGTCTACAGCGACTCTTCGGCCTGGTGACATTGGCCTGGATGTTCTGTCTGCGACTCGGGGTCTGGCTCAGCCAGACCTGGCCCATCCCCGTTCTGAAGCATGGTCGGAGAGCGGTCAGTCTGGTGCGGCATGGTGCTCAGCATCTCGTGGATGCCCTACGGTGGAAACCCGAACAGTTCATGGCGGTCCTGGAGGTGTTAATCCAGGCTTTTTGCCCGCCAGGAGCGGCTGAAAGTGAAGTTGTCACCTACTGATCCCAATCACACTCAGCGGAAAACGGTGTCGATAGGGTTTGCGGTCAGTCACAGCTCGGCAGCTTATCAGCGTTAAGTACAAGGAAATTAACATTTAGATAAACCGTGCTCCCAGTACCTTGAGGCCTGTGAGAACCGCTTCGCGAAGTTCGTCGACTGAGTTGTAACAGCGTCGCGGCATCACTATGCCTTTGAGCTTCCGCCAGATCTCTTCAATCAGGTTGAGCATCGGGGCATAGGGTGGCAGATAGCGCAAATAGAGTCCCTGCTTCTCCCACTCAGCCGCCTTTTCTCTCAGCTTCGCTCCCTTGTGAAAGGGAGCGTTGTCCAGCACCACCACAGTCATCTGGTCTGGGGCGGCTTGAAGAGCCAACGTATCGAGATACGCCATCACCTGCTCACCGTTGCACGAGCCGGACAATTCGCGAACTTCCAGTTGTTCTTCCGTGCCATGTAGGCTGTATGTCCCAATCAGGTTGATCCGACCAGAAGATCCCCACCGCGTGGGGATCTCAAACTGCTTCCCCGAGCCTCGCTTGAACCAGGTTGAGCCAATCGACAGCATCAAAGAAAGGCCCGTCTGATCCAGATATTTCAGCGTCAATTTGCCGTCCAGTGCCCCCTTTTTAGCGTCTCTAAGGACGCTTGGTGCTCTTGCATGACTTTAGGGTCAAGCTTCTTGGCTGGAGCGTATCTGGCTCGCTTCCAGCTATAGCCGAGACGCTTGAGGTGATTGACCATGGCACGTGAGGTCAAGGAAACAGCGAATTGCTTCTCGACAGCTTGGGAGAGGAGAGGAGCGCTCCAAAAGCGCTCTTCACGCAGTTTCTCGTGGAGAAACTGCTCGATCTCAGGGGTCACCCGGCAGGGTTGACCAGGAGGAAAACTATCGGCCAATCCTGCGATGCCATGCTGCTCAAAACGCGTCAAATCGTTGTGGATGGCTTGCCGATTCCGGGCAAAGTGCTCTGACAGTTGCGGAATGCTCCAGCCTTGCCGATGGAGCCGCAAGATACTTGCCCGAAGACGGAGTTTCGGATGTGTATGGGGACTGGTTTCCAGTTCCCGCAACAAGAGGTCGTCTTCTAGGGAGATATCGATACGTCGAGCAGGTCGAGCCATACCTAAGTCTAAACGTTAATTTCCTTGTACTTAACTTGCCAGAACCGGAAGGACGTGGTGCGGGGTTCAGTTCCACATCACGCCGGCCCCCACCCCGGTTTCAGCGCACGGTCCCATACCCCGCCGCGGTCCACCCGCTCATCCCGCCGCCCACGTTGATCACGTCCTTGCCACGGGCCGCGAGAATCCCGCTGGCCTGGGCGCTGCGGCTGCCGCTGCGGCAGATGACGTAGACGGGACGCTCCCCCGGCACTTCCCCGGCGCGGGCGGCGACCTCGCCCAGCGGCAGATTGACGGCCCCCGCGATGTGGCCTTGCGCGAATTCCTGCGGGGTCCGCACGTCAAGGACATAAGCGCCCGCGTCCACCGCCTGCTTGAGGTCCTGCACGCTCACGGTCTGGAAGGTGGCGGTGTCGGCAACTTGGGGAGCGCCCACCGACTCTGATGACGGGACCGACTTCGGTGCAGGGGCGCAGGCGAGCAGGGCGAGGGGCAGCAGCAGGGCAGCGAGTCGTTTCATGGCACTTCCTCTCATGGCATTTCCTCCGGGGTTGGCTGTCAGCAAGACCGATGCCGACCTTTCCGTCTTGACAGTATACCCCCGGGGGGTTTATCTTCAAGCCACGAACGAACCCCGCAGGTTCACCCCCAGGAGGGATCCTATGTTCTTTGAACGTTTCTACGACACCGACCTTGCGCAGGCGTCCTACATGGTGGGTTGCCAGAAAACCGGCGAATGCCTCGTCATCGACCCTGTACGCGATATCCAGAAGTACCTCGACAAGGCCGCCGAGCAGAAACTCCGCGTGACCCACGTCACCGAAACCCACATCCACGCCGATTACCTCTCGGGCAGCCGCGAACTCGCCGCCGCGACCGGGGCGAAGCTCTCGCTTTCCGACGAAGGCGACGCCGACTGGAAATACAGCTTCGGGAGCGAAAAGCTGCGCCACGGCGACACCTTCATGGTGGGCAACATCAAGGTGGAGGCGCGGCATACCCCCGGCCACACGCCCGAAAGCCTGTCCTTTCTGGTGACGGATACCCCCCGGGGGAACGTGCCGGTCATGTACTTCACCGGGGACTTCGTGTTCGTGGGCGATATCGGACGCCCTGACCTGCTCGACGAGGCGGCGGGCGGACAGGACACCCGCTTCGTGGGCGCCCGGCAGATGTTCGCCTCGCTGCGCGACCAGTTCCTGACCCTGCCCGACGGCGTGCAGGTCTGGCCCGCGCACGGCAGCGGCAGCGCCTGCGGCAAGGCCCTGGGAGCCGTTCCCAGCACCACCGTCGGCCACGAGCGGGCGCTGGCGTGGTGGTCGGCGTATGTCCAGAAGGGCGACGAGCAGGGCTTTACCGCCGAACTGCTCAGCGGCCAGCCCGACGCCCCGCTGTACTACGGGCGCATGAAAGAGCAGAACAAGAGCGGCCCCGCCGTGCTGGGTGAGGTCGCGCCGCTGCCGGAGTTCAGCGCGGCCGAGGTCGGGGCGAAGCTGGCGGCAGGCACGGTGCTGATCGACACCCGCGCCAAGGAGCGGCATCAGGCCGCCGCGCCCCGGCACAGCGTGAACATTCCGGCGGGCAACACCTTCGAGACGTGGAGCGGCTGGCTGCTGCGCCCCGAGGACGCCGATTACGTGCTGCTGACGGAGAGCGCCCAGCAGGCCGAGGAACTGCGCCGCCGCCTGTGGATGGTGGGCCTGGACAACGTGAGCGGGTACGTCACCAGCACCGACGGCCTGGACACGGCGCAGGCCCAGCCTTTTGCCGCCACCGAGTTGCCGCAGCATGACGGGGCGCTGGTGCTGGACGTGCGCAAGAAGACCGAGTACGACGAGGGCCACATTCCCGGCGCCAAGCAGCTGCACGCCGGACGGCTGCCCTGGAAACTGGCCGAATTGCCCCGTGACCAGGAAATCGTGGTGCACTGCCAGGGCGGGGCGCGGAGTGCGGCGGCGGCGAGCTTCCTGCGCTCACAGGGCTTCAACGTCACCGAAATCGCGGGGGGCTACGAAGCCTGGGCGCAGGCGCAGTCTGCCCAGCCGACCACCTGAAGTGAAGCGTCCCCGGACTCCTGATACGGATGCCGACGGGCGCAGTGGCGCGGTCCTGCTCAGCGGGCCGCGCCACTGTCCGATACGGGGCTGAGCGACAAGCCTCGCTGCCAGGGTCCCTCCCCTCCAGCCCTTCAGGAAAGGAAAGGCCATGACTGACCGGAAAGACCCGCCGCCATGCTGACCCCCGACGGTCTGGGCCTCGGGCCACTCGCGCTGAGCTGGGCGAGTCTGACGCTGCTGCTCGGCGTGCTGACCTGGACAGCGCTGGCCCGCTGGCCGGGCGCGGGCGTGGCCCTGGGCGTGAGCCTGCTGGCCGCGCGGCTGTGGGCGGCGGCACCGGGGCTGGCGTCCTCGCGCCCGCTGCTGGACAACGTGCTCGATGTGCTCGACCCCCGCCGGGGAGACTGGGCCTGGGGCGCGGGGCTGACGGCTGGGGTGCTGTTTCTGGCGTGTTCAGGCCGCCAGACACTGCGCCGGGCGGTGCGCCCCCTGCTCCTGAGCGTGCTGGCGGGCGCTTTGCCGTTGCTGCTGCGGCCCGCGCCGTCCGCCGTGCAGGTCACCGCCGCCCCACTGCCGGGGCTGAGCGCGGACCGGACCTTCCTGCCCGCGCCCCTGCCGCGTCCCACCGTCCTGAACTTCTGGGCCACATGGTGCGGACCGTGCCGCTCGGAACTGCCGCTGCTGGCGCACGAACAGCGGCGGGGCGGGGCGGTCACGCTGGTCAACGTGGGCGAGTCACCCGCGCAGGTGCAGGGCTTCCTGCGTTCGAGTGCGCCGGGCCTGCGAACCCGCACCGGAGGGGACGCGCTGGCCGCGCAGCTGCGGGTCACGGCCTTTCCGACGACGGTGGTGCTTGGGCCGCAGGGACAGGTGCTGGCACGGCACCTCGGCCCGCTGAGTGCGGCGCAACTGCGGCGGCTGGTGCGGCTGACAGAGGCAAGCGCGACTCAAGGTTCAGAGGCACCGTAGGCCCGCCGAGCCGCACCGGGGGCTTCCGCGCAGAGAACCCGAATCTCATACGGATTCCGATTGAATCTGGTAGTTTCAGATTCAATCCGACTTGCAAAGCTGCGCAGCAGAGCGGATGCGAGTAGGAAAAAATACGGATTCCGCGATATGGATGCACAGGCGGCGCCTTCCCAACTGTATAGGCCCGACTGTGCAGGAATTAAGCGGAATCCGTATCAGGAGGCAGGCTCCGCCTCGAACACCGTCACCCCTGCCTCCTCGAAGGCGGTCCGGGCGGCGGCGGGCGCCTGATCGGTCACCCAGGCACTGACGTCACCGAGGTGGGCAAAGGGAGCGAAACCCGGTGGCCCCCACTTGCTCTGGTCGGCGATCAGGACGCGGCGGCGCGACTGGCGCAAGATGGCCGACTTTTGCTGCGCCTCCACACCGTTGGAGTTGGTGAGTCTGCCTGCCGGGTCGATGCTGGTGCAGCCGACGAAGCACACGTCGTAGTTGTAGCGCGACACCGTGCCCAGCGCGTCCGGCCCGGTCAGGCTGTAGGTGCTGCCGTAGACCTCCCCCCCCACCACGTAGAGGGGGCACTCGCCGTTGAGCACGTAAGCCACGTCTATGCCGTGGGTCACCACCCGCAGCGTCCGGGTCAGGTGGGGGCGGCGCTGCAACGCTTCTGCCACAGCCAGCGCCGTGGTGCCCGCGTCGAGGTAGACGGTCTGGCCGGGCGTCATCAGGTCGAGAGCGCGCCCGGCCAGTTGCTGCTTGCCTGGGCGGTTGACCTGCTGCCGGTCCCGGTAGAACTGGTCCTGGTTGGGCCGGGGCACGTCCTGCTCCGGTCCGGCGAGCGCCGCACCCCCGTGCAGCTTGCGAATCAGGCCGCGCCCGGCCAGGGTGTCGAGGTCACGCCGCGTGGTCGCGCTGCTGCTGCCCAGCAGCTTCGTCAGCGCTGTGGTGCGCAGCGTGCCGTGTTCGGCCAGAAGCTGCAGGATGCGCGTCAGGCGCTCCTCGGCAAGGGGGGGACTCATCGCCACCCATGCTAGCAGCGACGGCTCAGTTTCGCTCAAGACTGTTCAAAATTTGCCAGGGGCGAGCGGCACCTCACCTCCAGCCTCAAAACGAAAAGGAACGTTGACCTCGGACTTTTTCGTTTGTTCCCATACGGCTTGAACTTCAGGAAAGCGTCAACTATTATCAAAATTGCTCAAAATCAATCACGAACACTCAGACCGACTCAGACTGAGCACGGGCACGGACCCCGGTCCGGCAGGGAGAGACAGGCATGATTGAACTTCCGCAACAACTCGTTCGGGTGGGTGCCCAGGCCACCGACAAGCACGACGCCATCCGTCAGGTCGCGGCGCTGCTCGCGGCGGGCGGCGACGTGGACCCGCAGTACGTTGAGGGCATGTTCGCTCGCGAGGCGCAGGCGAACACCTTCCTCGGCCACGGCATCGCCATTCCCCACGGCACGCCCGAGTCCCGGCACCTGATTCGCCGGACCACCGTCGCCGCGCTGCAACTGCCGCAGGGCGTGGACTGGGGCGAGGGTGCCGACGGCCCGGTGCATCTGGTCATCGGCATTGCCGCCGCCAGCGACGAACACCTGCAAATCCTGCGCCGCCTGACCCGGGTGCTGGGTGACGAGGCCCACGTCAAGCGGCTGTGGACCACCCCCGACCCACGGGACATCGTCGAGGCGCTGACCGGCGAGCGGCCCAGTGCGCCCGTTGCGGCGGCGCCTGCCACAGCGGCGGCCCCAGCCCCTGGACTGCCGTACTCGGCGCAGGCGACGCTGCCCAACCCCCAGGGCATGCACGCCCGGCCCGCCACCATGCTGGCCGGACTGGTGAAAAAGGCGGGCGCGACCGTTCGCCTGACCCGCGACGACGGCCGCTCGGCGGACGCGACGCGGCTGATGGACCTGCTCAGCCTGGGGCTCACGCAGGGCACCCGCTTCACCGTGAGCACCGACCAGGAAGCCCTCCTGGGAACGCTGCTGGACGCGATTCGCTCGGGTCTGGGCGATGACCTGCAAGGGGCCTCCCCCGCACCCGCCGCTGCCAGCCGCGCCCCCGAGTGGCAGCCCGCGAACGTGGACAACGCGGTGCAGGGTGTGGGCGCCGCCGACGGCCTGGTCATCGGGACCACCCGCCAGCACCTGCCAAAGCCCCTGGTGGTGGGCGACGAGCCGACCGACCCGGTAGAAGGCGCCGCGCGACTCGACGCCGCCCTGAAAGCTGCCGACGCCGATCTGGACCAGGTGATGGCGGACGTGCAGGCCAAGTTCGGCGCCGACAAGGCCGCCATCTTCGGGGCACACAAGGAACTGCTGGCCGATGAAGGCACCGTGCAGGACGCCGTGTCGCACATTCTGGACGGACACGGCCCCGCCTGGGCCTACCAGCAGGCGACGAACGCCCGCATCGAGCAGCTGCAAAAGCTCGACGACCCCCTGCTCGCGGGCCGCGCCATCGACCTGAGCGACGTGCAGCGCCGGGTGCTGCGGCACCTGCTCGGCCTCCGGGAAGACGCGGCGCAGGCGGGCGGCCCCGGTGGGCACAGCCCGGTCATCCTGCTGGCCCCCGACCTGACCCCCAGCGACACCGCCCGCCTCGGCCCCGACACGCTGCTGGGCTTCGCCACCGCGCAGGGCGGGCCGACCAGCCACACCGCCATCATCGCGCGGGGCCTGGGCCTGCCCGCCATCGTGGCGGCGGGGGAAAGCGTGCTGAGCGTGCCCGACGGAACGCTGGCGATTCTGGACGGCTCGGCGGGCAGGCTGTACCTGAACCCCTCGGACGCCGACGTGCAGTCGGCCCGTGACCGCATGGCCGTACTCGCCGCCGGACGCGAGGCCGCCCGCGCCGCCCGGCACCAGCCGGGGGCCACCCGCGACGGGCAGCGGGTGGAGGTCGCCGCCAACATCAACCGGGCGTCGGCGGCGGCAGAGGCCCTTGAAGCCGGGGCCGAGGGCGTGGGCCTGATGCGGACCGAGTTTCTGTTTCTGGAGCGCGACTCGGTCCCGAGCGAAGCCGACCAGGAACAGGAATACCGCGCGATGGCGGCGGCGCTGGGTGACCGCCCGCTGATTATCCGCACGCTGGACATCGGCGGCGACAAGGAAGTGCCGTATCTGGGGCTGGCCCGCGAGGACAACTCGTTCCTGGGGATTCGCGGCGTCCGGCTGTGCTTCGAGCGGCCCGACCTGTTCGTGCCGCAACTGCGGGCCATCGTGCGGGTGGCGAAAGACCATCCCAACGTCCATGTCATGTTCCCGATGATCGCCACCCTCGAAGACTTCCGCCGCGCCCGCGCCATGCTGGACGAGGTGCGGACCGAGCTGGGCGCCCCACACATCCCGCTGGGGGTGATGATCGAGGTGCCGTCGGCGGCCCTGATCGCCGAGCAGCTCGCGCCCGAAGTGGACTTTTTCAGCGTGGGCACCAACGACCTGACGCAGTACACCCTGGCGATGGACCGGATGCACCCGCAACTGGCCCGCCAGACCGACGCCATGCACCCCGCCGTGCTGCGGCTGATCGGGCTGACGGTGGACGCCGCGCAGCGTCACGGCAAGTGGGTCGGCGTCTGCGGCGGCGCGGCGGGCGACGACGTGGGGGCGCTGGTGCTGACCGGTCTGGGCGTCAAGGAACTCTCGGTGAGTACGCCGCAGGTGGCCGGGGTCAAGGCCGCCCTGCGCGGGCGCTCCAGCGCCGAGCTGCGTGACCTCGCCGCCCGCGCCCTCACGCAGCCCGACGCCGCCGCCGTGCGGGCGCTGGTGCGGGGCTGAGGTGGGCATGCCGCGCGTGCTGACCCTCACCCTCAATCCGGCACTCGACCTGACGGTGCGGGCCGACGGCTGGCAGCCGGGCACGGTCAACAGCGGTCAGGAACTCCACCTCACGGCGGGCGGCAAGGGCGTCAACGTCGCGTCCTTTCTGGCCGACTGGGGCCTGAACGTCACGGCGACGGGACTGCTGGGCGCCGACAATGCCGAGGCGTTCGACTCCCTTTTCCGCGCCAAGCCCATCACCGACGCGTTCGTGCGGGTGCCGGGGCAGACCCGCGTGGGCGTCAAAATCGTGGACCACGCCGCGCAGGAAACCACCGACATCAACCTGCCGGGCCTGCGGGCCACGCCCGAGTCGCTGCGCGAGCTGCATGCGTGCCTGGACACCCTGCACGCGGACCACGACGTGTTCGTGCTGGCGGGAAGCTTGCCGCCGGGGGTCGCGCCGGACTTCTATGCCGAACTGATCGCCGAACTGCGCGGGCGGGGCAAATACGTGGCCCTGGACACCAGCGGCCCGGCGCTCACGGCGGCCCTGAACGCCGAAGTGCTGCCCCAGCTTGTCAAACCCAACCAGCATGAACTCTCCGCCGCGCTGGGCCGCGAGCTTCAGACGCAGGCGGAGATTCTCGCCGCGGCCCGCGAATTGCTGGAACGGGGCGCCGAACTGGTGGCCGTCTCGCAGGGAGAAGACGGCGCCCTGTTCGTCTCCCGGACGCAGACGGTGCAGGCTCTTCCCCCCCGCGTTCAGGTCGTCTCCACCGTGGGCGCCGGGGACGCGATGGTGGCGGGCCTGGTGTCCGCGCATCTGGACGGCCTGAAGCTCACGGACGCCGCCCGCCGCGCCACCAGCTTCAGCGTGGGCAACATCACCCGGCTGGGCGCCCATCTGCCCCCCCGTGACGGGCTGGAGGGGTACGCGGCGCAGGTGACGGTCACTCCTCTGTGAGCCGTTCCCAGCTTCCTCTCCCCCACTCGATTTTTCCTCTCCTCTGGAGGCCCCAACATGGCAAAACTTGTCGCCGTCACGTCCTGCCCCACCGGCATCGCCCACACCTTCATGGCCGCCGAGGCCCTGCGCCGCGCCGCACTCGCTGCCGGGCACGACATCCGGGTGGAAACCCAGGGCAGCATGGGCAGTGCCGACACCCTGACCCCCGCTGAAATCGCCGCTGCCGACGCCGTGATCCTGGCGACCGACGTGCGCGTGGACGAAGGCCGCTTCGCCGGGAAACCCACCGTGCGTGCTTCCTCGCAGAACGCCATTCGCGATGCGGCGGGGCTGGTTGCCCAGGCTGTGAGTCAGCTGGACACCGCACCGACCGCCGCAGCACCCACGGTCCTCTCCCCTGCTGCGTCCTCTGGCACGGCGCAGGGCCGCTACATCGTCGGGGTCACGTCCTGCCCCACCGGGATCGCCCACACCTTCATGGCCGCCGAGGGGCTGGAAGGCGGCGCCCGGTCGCTCGGGTACGACGTGAAGATCGAAACCCAGGGCAGCGTGGGGGCAGGCAACGCGCTGAGCGCCGACGAGATCCGCCGCGCCGACGTGGTCGTCATTGCCGCGGACACGAACGTGGACCTGAGCCGCTTCGCCGGAAAACGGGTCTACCAGACCGGCACCAAGCCCGCCATCAAGGACGGGGCGGCGGTGGTTCGCACGGCACTCGAGCAGGCGCCGGTGTACGGGGCGACAGAAGGGACCACTCCCCCCGCTGCGGGCGACTACGTGGCCGATGCTGCGGCGGCCAAGGCGGCCAGGAACGCGGGTGCCCCCAGCTTCTACAAGCACCTGATGACGGGTGTGAGCCACATGCTGCCCTTCGTGGTGGCGGGCGGGCTGCTGATCGCGCTGGGCTTCGCGTTCGGCGGCATCAACCCCGAGCCGGGAACCTTCGGGGCGGTGCTCAAGGGCATCGGGGGCGACGCGGCCTTCAAGCTGTTCGTTCCGGTGCTGGCCGGATACATCGCCTTCTCGATTGCCGACCGTCCTGGACTGGCCCCCGGCATGATCGGCGGCTACCTCGCCATGACGGGCGGCAGCGGCTTTCTGGGCGGGCTGGCGGCGGGGTTCATCGCCGGGTACGTCGTGCGCTGGCTCAATCAGGCCCTGCGCCTGCCCCGCACGCTCGAGGGCCTCAAGCCCACGCTGCTGCTGCCGCTGCTCGGCACGCTGCTGACCGGCCTGCTGATGGTCTACGCCGTCGGCGCTCCCGTCAAGGCCCTGCTGGACGCCGCCACCTCATGGCTTCAGGGCCTGGGCCAGTCCTCGGCAGGACTGCTCGGCGCCGTGCTCGGCGGCATGATGGCCTTCGACATGGGGGGTCCCATCAACAAGGCGGCTTATACCTTCGGGGTGGGCCTCCAGGCCTCGAAGGTCAACGGCCCGATCGCTGCTGCCATGGCAGCGGGCATGACGCCCCCGCTGGCGCTGTTTCTGGCGACCCAGCTGTTCAAAAACCGTTTCACCGCCGAGGAGCGTGAGGCGGGCAAGGCTGCCGGCGTGCTGGGCCTGAGCTTCATCACCGAAGGCGCCATTCCCTTTGCCGCCCGGGACCCCCTGCGCGTGATCCCGTCGCTGGTTGTCGGCTCAGCGGTGGCGGGCGCCATCAGCATGGCGATGGGCTGCCTACTGGCGGCGCCCCACGGCGGCATTTTTGTCCTCGCCATCCCAGGAGCCGTCACCAACCTGCCGATGTATGTCGTGGCCATCGTGGCCGGGACGGTGGTCAGCACCGTGCTGCTCGGGCTGCTGAAAAGGCCGTTGACCGGAACGGCGGGCGGAGAACAGTTGCCCTGACCTGCTGGCCGCGCGGCTGAAAGTACAACCGCTATCAAACAAACTCTTCGGCCCGCCCAGTGCGGGTCCGTTTTTGTTCAGGGCCGAAAGGCGCCTTCAAGTTGACCCTACGCCTGCGAGTGGGAGGAGGGTGACTGATGTTGTTCTGTTTGTTTTGTTTTTAAAAGATATAAAAGATTGATACGTCATCAGAGGGCACCCCACTTCGTGTCCTACACGGCAAAAAACGGCCATTTTCCCCCATTCGCGACGGTATTTTCCCCCATTCGCGACGGTAAAAAACGGCCATTTTCCCCCATTCGCGACGGTATTTTCCCCCATTCGCGACGGTACGAATCCCCCATTCGCGACGGTACGGCCGACCATAAATCCCCCATTCGCGACGGTACGAATCCCCCATTCGCGACGGTACGGCCGACCATAAATCCCCCATTCGCGACGGTATGGGGGCAGGTCGGAAAAAGAGGCTCCAGAGCGCTGTTTCCGCCATTTCCCCCCATTCGCGACGGTACGCCCTGAAGGCAAATCCCCCATTCGCGACGGTATGGGCAGTGGGTGGGGTTAAAAAATACGTGCCAGTCGACTTTCTTGGCGGATTGATGTTCAAATGGAACGTGGCAGACCGAGGTCGGCGGGGACCCGGCAGTCGGGATTTTTGCCGCTTTTTTCGGGAAAATCCCCCATTCGCGACGGTATAGCAGTTGAAGGCCAGCGCCGATAAACTGAGGCACCGGCCAGGGGGAGTGACGTGAGTGACGCAAAGGTCATCAAGAAGACTGAGGGGATCCTCCGCGAGGACCTGAACGTCACCCAGCTCGGACTGATTTCCATTCAGCGTAAGATTCCGCCGGACTACACCAACTGGAAGGTGGGGTTCAACCGCTCGGGTATCGAGAGCGAGGTGGAGTGCAACGGCACGCAGAAGTACGGTGTGCCACACGGCATCGACAACGACACCTACCTCGCCTTGCAGGAGCTGTACATCGAGCAGGGGTGTCCGGAAAGCGGGGTGTTCAGCTTCTCGATGTACCAGTTGATTCAGATGTGC
This sequence comes from Deinococcus wulumuqiensis R12, assembly GCF_011067105.1. Taxonomy (NCBI): domain Bacteria; kingdom Thermotogati; phylum Deinococcota; class Deinococci; order Deinococcales; family Deinococcaceae; genus Deinococcus; species Deinococcus wulumuqiensis. The sequence goes on from NZ_CP049359.1 coordinate 197,549, forward strand.
GACCTGCAAGACACCGGAGGCAACCGCAAGGTGCTGCGCCAGAGCCTGGAACGCCTGAGCGCCACCCAGTACTGGATCAGCGGCGCGTGGCGCAGCCATGAGGACGACGAGTGGGTGACGGCGGGCTTCCGCCTGATCGAGAAACTGGTGTTCACCCGCAAGCGCTCCGACATCGACGGCGCCAAGGCCATTTCCGTCACCTTGCCCAGAGAGCTGGTGCGCAATATCCGCAACGGTTACTTCAAGCCGGTCAGTGCGGCGCTGCTGCGTGAACTCGGTCAGCCGAGCCGGGCGGCGTACCGCGTGATCGACGGCCTGCGGCATGATCCGGTCCAGCCCGATGCCAAGACACGCACCCTGGAAATCAGCCTGATGGATCTGGGGCGCCGCTGCGGCATCGCCAGCGACCGGCCCGACAAGATTCGCCGCACCCTCGAACCCATCCACGAGGACCTGCTGCGGATGCACTACCTCGTGGAAGCCACCATCAGGGGTCGGGGGAAAAATCAGGAGGTGCACTACGTCTTCGGGGAAGCGTCGGCCGAGCCTGACCAGGAACTCGTCGCCCTGATGACCAGCATGGACGTGCCGCTGGTGGCTGCCCGCAAGGCGGCGCTGGACTATCCCGAAAAGGTTCGGGACGGTGTAGCCCAGGCCAAGGCCCTGTTGCAAAGCGGCTACCGCCCCCACAACGAGGTGGGGTTCGTGATTGACGTGGTCCGCTCCTACGGTACGGGCAAGTACCAGAAGCTCGAAACCGAGCCTGGGCGCCTGTCCGGCAAGGCCAGGGCAGGCAAGGGGGGAGGCGGAAAAGGAGAAGCGGGCAAGGCCAGCAAGCAGCCCACCCTCTTTGGGGAAACTGAAGAGACGGATGCGCCCCGCACGGCGGCGGCAGCGAGGCTGTTGCTGAGAGGCGCCAGCCTTCCGGAGCCGACCCTGGCCGACGCGGTCGAGCTGTTCGTCGAGGGCCACGCTTCGGTCGCAGACCTGCTGTCGCTCAAGGACGACACCGAGGCTGTCCGGACGGTGACCCTCTGGGGGGCGCGGCGCTTTACAGCTCCGGTTGAAAAGTGACCGGGTGACCGACGCACTGGTGCAACTTGCGGCGAGGATATGAGCTTCTCCTACAAAGACTGCGGCCCCCCCTCATACGGATTCCGATTGAATCTGGTCGTTTCAGATTCAATCCGACTTGCAAAGCTGCTCAGCAGAGCGGATGCGAGTAGGAAAAAATACGGATTCTGCGATATGGATGCACAGGCGGCGCCTTCCCAACTGTATAGGCCCGACTGTGCAGGAATTAAGCGGAATCCGTATCACATATCGGGACGCTGCCGGAAACGTAGGCGTGGACTTGATGCGTCAGCCGCGCAGCCCACAGCACCGCGACTTCCTCCAGATTAAATGTGTCCTAAAGCAGATTTAGAAATGTACATTCGTACAACACTTGTCCTATGGCAAAACGGTTTGGCGTCAGTGATCTGCGCCAGCAGTTGCCCAGTCTGCTCGACAAGGTGCAGGCGCAGGGCGAGGAGATCATCGTGACCAGAAACGGCAAGGACATCGCTAAAGTCTCTCCAGTGGCCCGGCCCGGCACGCGGGGGCCGCAGGTCATCGCGCTGACCAGCCTCAAGGGGGGGGTCGGCAAAACCACCCTCGCCATGCACCTGGCCCGCGTGATTGCCGACGAGCGGGAGAACGTGGTCGTCATCGACGCCGACAACGAAATGAGTGCCCTGCGCTGGCGGGCGCAGGCGAGTGACCTCTCCCCCGAGGGGCTGCCGTTCGGGGTGGTGGCCGCCGAGCGTGACCAGATCATGAAACAGGTGCAGGCGCTCAAGCATCAGGGGCATACCGTGATTATCGACACGCCCCCCAACGACCGCGAGATGCTGCGCAGCGCCGCGACCATTGCCGACCTCGCCCTGGTCCCGGTGCTGCCGACGGCGCTCGACGTGGACCGGGGCGCGGTCAGCCTGCGCCTGCTCGAGGACATGGCGTTCGCGGTTCCCAATCTGCGCTTTGCGGCCCTGCTCAACCGCGCCGCCAGCCGTCAGCGCCAGACCCGTGAGGCCGACGAGGTGCTCAACCAGACGGTCCGGATCCACACCGTGATTCCGCAGCTCAACGCCTATCAGGAAGCGTTCGGCCTGACGCCCCGGCGCCTGTCCCACGTTCAGGACCTCTGGGAGGAAATCCAGAAGCGCTTCGGGAGCGACCTGTGAGGGGTCAGCAGATGCGGGCGGCGTTTCTCGGCACGCCGGCCGAGCAGCAGCGCGACGGTCCCGGCGCCCGGATGCTTCCTCTGGGAAAGATCTCGGCCATGCCCAACCAGCCCCGGCGGTATTTCAGTCCCGAAAGCCTCACGGAGCTGACCCGGAGTGTCCGCGAACGCGGCGTCTTGCAGCCCATTACCGTTCGTCCTCTGCCCGACGGCACCTTCGCGCTGGTGCTGGGAGAGCGGCGCTTGCGGGCCGCCCGGGAAGCTGGCCTGACCCAGATCCCCGCCATCGTTCGGGACATCGGCGAAAGCGAGGCGCTCGACCTCGCGCTGTTCGAGAACACCCAGCGTGAAGACCTCAATCCCTACGAGTATGCCCAGGCCACCCTGGAACTGATTTCCAGGCGCATGGGCTGGCCGCTGGAAGACGTTCCGGCCCGGGTTCGCCTGATCGAGCGCCAGCAGGAAGAACATCCCGAAGAAGCCGCGCAGCTTCGGGCGCTGTTTGCCGAAATCGGACGCGGAACCCTCACCAACTTCGTCAAGCAGGGGCTGAGGGTGCTCAAGCTGTCCGCCTACCTGCTGGACGAGTTGCAGCGCGGCGCCCTGGAATACACGAAAGTCCTCGCCATCAGCGGCGCTCCGGCTGAGCATCACCGTGAACTTCTCAGGGCGGCGCTTGAGGAGGGCCTGAGCGTCAGCGGAATTCATGCGCGCCGTGCCAAGCTTCTCGGTGGGCAGGGTGCCATGTCCCCGACGCCCCAGCGGGTGGCCCGCCTGATTCAGAAAACGTCCTTCGACAAGCTCGAAGCGCCCCGCCGCGAGCGTCTGGAGCGGCTGCTGCTGCAGGTCGAACAATTGCTTCAGGACAATCCCGGCAAGGGCAAGCGGGGCCGTTCCTGAGTTGACGCGACAGCGGTAGACCGACAATTCGGCAGGCTGAACTATCGTTAGTTCAACCTGCCGCCGTTCGTTTGTTATGTCCCCTGGGTGGGGCGAGTAATACGGATTCCGATTGAATCTGGTAGTTTCAGATTCAATCCGAGCGGATGCGAGTAGGAAAAAATACGGATTCTGCGATATGGATGCACAGGCGGCGCTTTCCCGACTGTGCAGGAATTAAGCGGAATCCGTATAAGCATGTCGGAAGGTCGGCTGTCTGAAATGAGGACCGCATTCCGCCAGCTCATAGACACGCCGTCCTGTAGGCGAGCCTCGCCGCCGCGAGGTCCCACAGGGCGTCCCCGACACTTTTGAAGACCACCGTCTCGCTTGGGGGTTGGACCGCTTCTTCCAGAAGGCGCACTTGGTTCCAGTCCACACCCGCCTGAATTCTGTGCGCAGCCAAACGACGGCTGAGGCCGTAGCGGTGGTGCTGCGGGAGGTCATTCACCAGGGCAACCTGAGCGCAGGCGAGCCGCTGAGAACGGCCCACATCGCGGCGGAACTCGGCGTCAGCCGCATTCCCGTGCGCGAAGCCTTATAGCAGCTCATACGAATTCCGCTTAATTCCTGCACAGTCGGGAAAGCGCCGCCTGTGCATCCATATCGCAGAATCCGTATTTTTTCCTACTCGCATCCGCTCGGATTGAATCTGAAACTACCAGATTCAATCGGAATCCGTATCAGTTCGGAAGGGCTGGTCACTCTCTATCCCAACCGGGGAGCGGTCGTCACCGTCCTTTCGGTGCGGGAGGTGGAAGAAATCTACGAGTTGCGGCAACTGCTGGAAGGCGAAGCGCTGCGCAGGCACTTTCCTCGCCTCTCCGAGCAGGAACTGGACGCGGCGGCACTCATGCTGGAGCAGATGGCACTCACGTCGGATTCCGAGAGCTGGGGCAAGCTCGACCGTCAGTTTCAGGCCCTGCTTCATGGCGCACTCTCCGGAACACGGCTGCACGACCTGATCCGGTCCCTGCGCGTTCACGTCGACCGCTACGCACACCTCTACGGCCTGGCGATGGCTCACCGCACCCAGTTCGAAGCCCAGCACTGGGAGCTGCTCACGGCGCTGCGAGCTGGAAATATCGAGCACGCTGTGCATATCCAGCGCCAGCAACTCGGTGATACGGCGGCCATGCTGACGGCTGCGATGAAGGAGCGGGAGCAGCGGCGGTAAACCCTATGGGTAGGCGGCAATCGGTGTCACCCCGGCCTGTCACGTTCCGGCTGAACTATCGTTAGTTCAAGCTGGGGTAGGGTCGGAAAAGGGCCTTTCCGTAGAGCCGGTTAATCCTGCGAAGCGGCTGGGTGGTTGCGTCTCCTGGGCGTGTCCGTCAGCGGGGGATGGGCAGGCACCGCCTGAAGCAGCAGGTGGAAAGTGCTGCCCTCATCCGGCACGCTGTCCATCCACAGCTGGCCGCCGTGCTGGGTCGCAATCTTGCGGCAAATCGCCAGGCCCATCCCGTTGCCCACGTAGTGTTCACGTCCATGCAGCCGCTGGAACATCTCGAAAATCCGCTCACGGTACGGCTCAGCCACACCGATGCCGTTGTCCCGGACGACGAAATGCCACTGCTCGCCCTGACGACATGCATGGATTTCGATGTGGGGTGCCACCCCGGAACGCGAAAATTTGATGGCGTTGCCGATCAGGTTCTGAAAAAGTTGCACCAGGCGCGGGCCGTCTCCCATCACGGATGGGAGGTCGCCGACCTCGACGTGCGCTTCCTTTTCCTGCACGGCGGCGTTCAGGCGCGCCAGCGCTTCGCTGACCACGTGCGCCGCGTCGGTGGGCCGTAGCGGGGGGCGCTCGGCGTTGAGGCGCGAGAACTGGAGCAGGTCCTGAACCAGGGTCTGCATACGCCCGGCACCCTGCTCGATGTGGCCGAGGTATTTTTTCCCCCGCTCGTCGAGGTGTTCACCGTAGCGGCGGCTGAGCAATCCCGCAAAGGAACCGACCGAGCGGATAGGTTCTTGCAGGTCGTGTGAGGCGATGTAAGCGAAGCGCTCAAGTTCGGCATTGCTGCGCCGCAACTCGGCGTTGGCGGCGTGCAGGGCGAGTTCGGCTTCGTGCCGCTCGGTCACGTCCCGCGCGAAACCCAGCAGATGTTCGCCCTGGCCGTCGGTGGCGGGCACCATCTGGCCGTCGGCCTCAATGTGCACCGTCCGTCCGCTGCGGTGAATCAGGCGGTAGGAGAGGTGGTAGGTGCCGCCCTCGGCCACCACCTTGCCCAGCGCGTCTTCCAGACGTTGCCGGTCGTCCGGGTGCACCAGATTCAGCCAGCCTTCGACGTGCGGGCCGAGGTCTTCTTCGCTGTATCCGCAGATCTTCTCCAGGCCTTGCCCGTAGACGAGGCGCCCGGTTTCGGGGTCCCAGTCGAACAGCAGGTGCCCGGAACTCTGCACCGCCAGCTCGTACCGGTCGCGCCACTGCACCACCTCGCGTGAGTGTTCGCGCACCTGGGATTCCAGTTCGGAGGCGTAGGCCTGCTCGCGTTTCAGCGCTTCGCGGCGCAGCGCGGCGAGGCTGAGGTGTGAGTTGACCTTGGCCAGCAGTTCGCGTCCGCTGAACGGCTTGACGAGGTAATCGTCGGCACCCTGCTCGATGCCGTGCAGCCGCGCCTCGTCCCCCGCCCGCGCCGAGAGCACGATCACCGGAATCAGGTGGGTGGCAGGGTCGCCGCGAAGCTCGCGCAGCAGCTCGAAACCGCTGAGCCGGGGCATCATCACGTCGGTGACGATTGCGGTGCGTCATGTCCAGCACCCGGCTCTGCTCGCTGGTCAGTTCGCCCAGGTCCCCGGCCAGCAGGTCTTCCAGCGGCCGAGCATCAGGGTCAGCGGCGTGCGCAGTTCGTGGCTGGCGTTCTCGAAAAAGGTCGTCTTGGCGCGGTCCACCTCGGCCAGAGCTTCGGCGCGGCGCCGCTCCTGCTCGTAGGCGTCGGCGCTTGCCAGACTCGCTTCCACCTGCCCCACGAACAGCTTGAGAAAGCCCAGGTACGCCTCGTCGAGTTGCCGAAACGGGTTGACCCCCACCACCAGCACCCCGGGCCTGCGCCCGAGTCCGGCAGGTGCCACCGGCAGATACAGCAGTTGCGACGGTGGTCGCGTCCAGGGTCCGCAGGGTGAGGCGCCCGGCAGCGTGACCTGTTGCAGGCGTTCGCGGTCTGCCGGGGCGCCCTGGCCTTCGCTGACCTGCCGCAGCAGTTCCGGGTCCACCTGCTCGCTCCAGCCAGCCTCGCCCCCGATCTGCATCAGCAGCTGCAGGGCGGGGTCCGCGTTGGGTTCGCCCATCTGCTCGTAGGCGAGGGCAAAGGGAATGTCGTGTGCCTGCTCTTCCAGACAGGCCCGCACCGCGCCCCAGACCTCGGAGGCCTGCCGGGTCCGGGTCAGCCGCGAAGCGAGGTCGCGCAACACCCGCGAGCGGCGCTCTCCGATGACGCGCTCGGTTTCCTCGGTTACCACGCAGAACAGACCCGCGATCCGGCCCTCGTCGTCGGCGACCGGACTGTAGGAAAAGGTGTGGTAGGTTTCCTCCGAGTAGCCGCTGCGTTCCAGAACCAGCAGCAGCCCCTCGTCCCAGGTGGCTTCGCCGGTACTCAGCACCTGCTCGATGCGCGGCGCGATATCCGGCCAGATTTCGGCCCAGACCTCTGCCGAGGGTCGCCCCAGCGCCTGGTGTTGCTTGACGCCCAGGGTGGGCCGGTAGGCGTCGTTGTAGAAAAACGCCAGGTCCGGTCCCCAGCCCATCCACATGGCAAAGCGCGAGGTGAGCATGGTCCGCACGATGGTCTTGAGGCTCTGCGGCCAGCCCTCGGGTTCCCCCAGGGGCGTGCTGCCCCAGTCGAAGGCCCGCATCCGCTGACTCATCAGGCCGTTTCCGGCAAAAATGTCCTGACAAAAAGTGACGCGCATGCCCCGTACTTCAGTGCGGGGTCTAGCGGCACCCGCCCGACAGGGCGGCCAAGCCGAAGCCTCTGGTTCTGTGTTAAGCTAAACGAGCAATGCCCCCACGCCGCGCTAACGGCTGGGAGCGTGGCGAAGCGGATAGGAGCCGCCTCACATGCAGAACGATACCACCATCAGGGTGTACCGCTTTCGCCTGTACCCCACCAAACCGCAAGAGGCCGCCATGTTTGAAACATTGCGCCTCACCCGCACGCTGTACAACGCTGGCCTTGAGCAGCGCATCGCGGCCTACCGGAAGCAGGGCAAGACGGTCACGGCCTACGACCAGCAAAAGGAGCTGAGCGCCCTGAAAGCGGAATGCCCGGAGTACGCCGGGGTCTACAGCCACGTCCTGCAAGATGCACTGGACAGGCTCGACAAGGCGTACAAGGGCTTTTTCGCCCGCGTAAAGCGTGGCGACAAGGCCGGATTCCCCCGGTTCAAACCTCGGCAGCGCTGGAACAGCTTCAAGTTCAAGGAAGTCTGGGACAAGAAGAAGGGCCAGTGGCTCAGCCCTGGGAAGCCTGTGGACGAGGGGCGGCGCATCAACATTCCCAAAATCGGCGCGGTGAAGTGCAAGTTCCACCGTCCGCTTGAGGGGGTACCGAAGACGCTGCAAATCGTGCTGGACGTGAACGAGTGGTACGCCGTGTACACCTGCGAAGTCCCTGTTCAGCCGCTTCCCGAAACGGGAAGCTCGGTGGGTGTGGATGTGGGAACACGGTATTTTACCATCACCTCAGACGGCGAGTTCGTCCACAACCCCCGGCATCTGGGGAACGCGTTGAAGAAGCTGCGCGTCCAGCAGCGTACCGTGTCCCGTCGCAAGAGGGGCGGGAACCGCCGTCGAAAGGCCGTTCAGCAGGTCGCCAAGACGCACCGGAAAATTCGTCGCTCAAGGCAGGACTTCCACCACAAGACCGCCCGGAAGCTGGTCAACGAACACGACCTGATTGCTCACGAAGACCTGAAGGTCAGCAACATGGTGCAGTCGAACCTCTCCCGCTCCATCTCCGATGTCGGGTGGAGTGCATTCTTCGACATCCTGCGCGGCAAGGCTGAGAGTGCTGGCCGCGTGGTGGTGCGGGTTCCCCCTCAGTACACTTCGCAACGCTGCCATGCGTGCGGACACACCTGCCGGGAAAACCGCAACAACGAGATGTTCAGATGCGTGTCCTGCGGGCATGAAGACCATGCCGACTGGAACGCCGCAAAGAACATCCTGGGACGGGCCGTCCCTTCAGCCCTCAACGGTAGCGGGGTAGCGCATGCCGTGGTCTGAGAAGCCTCGCCCTTCAGGGCGGGGAGTGGTCACGGTCGGGAAAAGCAGTGGGGGAGAGGCCGGGCAGGCGCACCGAGCATAACCCGCTCCTCCCGCTCCCGTGTTCCTGCTGCCCTGGCTCAGCTCGCGTGCTTTCCCGGCTCCTGCAGGGCACCCAGCAGGGACTGTGCCCGCTTCAGTCCTTCCACGTTCAGGGCGTAATCCGTCCACTTGCCGCGCTTGGTGGCGGTGACCAGCCCCGCGCGGACCAGCAGCCGCATATGGTGACTGACCGTCGGCTGCGAAAGCCCCAGAACCTTTTCCAGGTCGCAGGCGCATACGCTCTCGGCGCCCGTGCAACTGTTCACGGGCGGGGCCGAGAGCACTTGCAGCACCTTGAGGCGGTTGGGGTCGGCAAGCGCCTTGAACAGTTCGGCGCTCGTATCGACATTCATGGATACAAGATGCCTCTCGGCCTGGAGCGTGTCAATGTCCCCCGTCTTCACAGCGAAAGGCGCAGGGCGAGCGCGGCCAGCGTGACCAGCAGCACTGGCAGGGTCAGGACGATGCCGACTTTGAAGTACTGCCCCCAGCCGATACGGATGCCCTTCAAGGACAGAACGTGCAGCCACAGCAGGGTGGCCAGCGAGCCGATGGGCGTGATCTTGGGGCCGAGGTCGTTGCCAACGACGTTGGCATAGATCATCCCCTGCTTGACCAGTCCGGTCGCGGCGCTGTCGGCAATGGCGATGTTGCCGATCAGCACGCTGGGCATGTTGTTCATCACGCTGGAGATCAGCGCCATCACGAAGCCCGTCCCGATGGTGGCGGTCCAGAGTCCACCGTCCGCGAGGCGATTGAGAACGCCCGCCAGAACATCGGTCAGGCCCGCATTTCTCAGTCCGTAGACCACGAGGTACATGCCCAGAGAGAACACCACGATCTGCCACGGCGCACCCGCCAGGACTTTTTTCGTGCTGATGACGCTTCCCCGTGCGGCGACGAAATACAGCAGCACTGCGCCGACGACCGCAATCAGGCTGACCGGCAACCCCAGCGGCTCGGCGGCGAAGTAGCCGACCAGCAGCACGCCCAGCACACCGAAGCCCATCCTGAACACCTGCGGGTCACGAATGGCCGCTTGAGGGGCTTCCAAACGGTTCAGCTCGTACACATGGGGCAAATCCTTGCGGAACAGCAGGGACAGCATCCCCAGACTGGCGGCAATGGCTGCAAGGTCTACAGGCACCATCACCGAGGCGTATTCACCGAAACCGATGTCGAAAAAGTCGGCGGTGACGATATTGACGAGGTTGGAGATGATGAGCGGCAGGCTGGAGGAGTCCGCAATAAATCCTGTCGCGAGGATAAAAGCCAGCGTGGTGGCAGGCGAAAACCCCAGCGCGGTCAGCATCGCCAGCACGATGGGCGTGAGAATCAGTGCGGTGCCGTCGTTGGCGAAGAGGGCCGACACCGCCGCGCCCAGCAGAATCACCAGCGCGAACAATTTGTGACCATTTCCCCCACCCCAGCGGGCCACATGCAGCGCGGCCCATTTGAAAAAACCTGCCTCGTCCAGCAGC
>NZ_CP049359.1:212500-222570 GCF_011067105.1 Deinococcus wulumuqiensis R12
CAATGAACTCCCGATCGGCCACCAGGCCCAGCCAGCGTTTCGCTGGCAAGGCCCGAAGGAGCTTCAACACCAGCCACATCCGGGCGTACGTGTGGCTGTTCCCGGACTGGTCGAGAGGCACCCAGATCAGGGGCAGGGTGAAGCCGTGAACCACGGCTCCAAGCACCAGAAAATTGATGGGCGTCTCCCCGTGCTCCCAGTTCGTGCGGTCCAGACTCAGCAAGACCTTCCCTGGTGGGAGATGCACGACGAGCAGCGCGATGAAAAAGCCCATGTCCAGCTGCTCATCCCGGAAAGTGCGGTCTGCCCGCCTTTTTTTAGCCTGTGGGGTACTGATACCGGGCATATGGGCACTCAGGTCGTGATGATTGACGCTCCTCGCGGCAATCATCGCCAGGAGGACATCGATGAGCCGCTGGAGCGTGTCGATGCGGAGGTGACTGGCGTGCGTTTTGAAGTGCTGGGTGAGTGCGGTAGCCTGCTGGACAGTGGATTCTGTGGACTTCACACCTTCAGAAGACCGCGAACAGTCAGCCCCATCAAGCTTGATGGGGCTGACTGTTGGTTTTCTCCGTCTGGGACGAGGCCAAACTGAAGTTGTCACCTACTGAGGTCCTGGACTTGCGATTGTTCTCTTCGACAGCAGATGTTTGGGGTTGTGCCAGGACGGCCTTGAAGTCATGTGCCAGACCCGCTTCGCCTTCCTCCACCAGAAGACCATCTGCAAGGTGGCTTGCAGGCGTGACTGAACTGTCCTCGTTCAGCAGGCCACTGGCCTGCTTTTTTTTCTCCTGTAAGCGCTTCTTCATAGTGGCGAACTCCAGCGTAGCAAGGGCGCAAGAGCAGCAACCCACCAGTCGCCAGTAGGCTTGTCCTCCCCGTTTCGTCTATTTCATTTATTTCAGATGTGATAAGGTATAGCCATGACTGCTTCTACTTTCAATCCACAGGTGGAAGAGCAGCAGCTTTTAGCTGCTTTTGCCCGTCAGCTCGAGCAGGGAGGCGCCGTCGCCATCAATCTTCCTGGTCAACCTGCCCTGGCCGCTTCTCCTGTACTGGTGGAGTTGCTCAGGGCCAGTCTTAAGGAATTCCAGGAGGGAAATGGCGTCACGCTCCTGACCAGCAAGCGTGAACTGAGTGCTCAGGAAGCTGCCGAACTGCTTGGCGTGAGTCGGCCTTATTTAGTGACCCATCTTCTGGAGACTGGAATCATTCCTTACCGTAAGGTCGGCACCCACCGCCGAATAGCCCTATCTGATGTCCAAGCTTTCCAGATGGAACGCGACAGGCAACATGCGCTTCTGGATGACATCGTGGCTGATGAGCAGGCCGCTGGGATGTACTGAATTTGTCCCCACGTCTTTTTTTGGATGCCAACGTGCTGTATGGCGACTTGCTGCGGAACTTGCTCTTGCGTCTGGCGGCGGAAAGGGTCTGCACCGTCCACTGGTCCGCAAAAGTTCAGGAGGAATGGAAGCGTCATCTGGTGGATGACGCGGGATACAGCGCGGCCGTGATTGAACGCACTCAAGGGCGCATGGAAGCCGCTTTTCCAGCAGCCAGCGTCAGCGGCTATGAAAAGCTGATGGCTGAGTTGCAGTTGCCTGACCCCGATGACCGTCATGTGCTGGCCGCAGCCATTCAGGCTGAGGCCGACATTCTGGTGACTTTCAACCTGAAAGATTTTCCAGAATCGGCTTTACCAGCCAACTTGACGGCTCAGCATCCTGATGTGGTGCTCACGCACCTGCTCACGACCAATCCTGAAGGCTGCCGGGCCACGCTGAACAAACTGATGGCTTCGCTGAAAAATCCACCCATGAGTCTTGTGGAGGTTCTGGCAACTTAACGCTGATAGGCTGCCGAGCTGTGACTGACCGGAAGCCCTATCGACATCGATTCCCGCTGAGTGTCATTGGGTATGCCCTGCGGCTCTACCACCGCTTCCCCCTCAGCCAGCGGGACGTTCAGGAACTGCTTCACGAGCGTGGTGTTCAGGTCAGTCACGAGACCCTCCGTCAGTGGAACATCAAGTTCGCCCCACTCCTGACCGAGGAACTGCGCCATCGAGAACCCCGCCGGGGTTCTCGATGGCATCTGGACGAGGTCTGCGTCAAGGTCGGCGGGGTCAAGCATTGGTTGTGGCGAGCGGTCGACGAATACGGGGACGTGCTGGACATTCTGCTTCAGGAACACCGAGACACCCAGGCGGCCAAGTCCTTTTTTGTCCGCCTCCTGGGGGAATACGACGTGCCGGAGGTGATCCATACCGACAAGCTGTGGAGCTATGGGGCGGCGCTGCGTGAGATTCCCGTGCTCCACGACGTGGAGCACGTTCAGGTCGTTTCCACCGCCCGCTGTAACAATCTGGTGGAGCAATCTCATCGACCCACCCGGCAGCAAGAACGAGGCCAACTGGGCTTCAAGCGCCGGAAACGAACACAAGAATTCCTCGCCCTGCACGCCCGAGTCTCGAACCTCCATCGACACACGCGAACCACCGTTCCCGCCACCCTCAGACGAAGCCATCAATCCGCAGCTCTTCTCCGCTGGCGAGAGGCGATGCAGCAGGTGGCTTGAGAATCAAGCCACCTGCTGAGCTACTCCGGCCTCACTCAGGTTAAGTTGCCAGAACCGACAAGACAATTTGCCTCATCTCTTTTTCAAAGTGGGTTTAGCCCCTCAGCTTCTGCGTCAGCTCGACCTGGCGCTTGGCCTGGTGGCGAATGCTGGCCTTGTCGGCGTCGCTCACGGGCTGGCCGTTGGCGGTCACGCTCGCGCCGTAGGAGTTGCCGCCCGAAGCGAAAATCACCGGGTCGCTGTAGCCGGGAGGGGTCAGGATAGCGCCCCAGTGCATCGCGGTGAAGTACAGGGTCTGCAGGGTGGTTTCCTGGCCGCCGTTGGGGTTCTGGGCGCTGGTCATGGCGCTGAAGGTCTTGTTGGCGAGTTTGCCGCTGGCCCACAGGCCGCCGAGGGTGTCGATAAAGGCGCGCATCTGGCTGGCCGCACCGCCGAAACGGGTGGGGCTGCTGAAGATGTAGCCGTCGGCCCACTCCATGTCGGCGGGGGTCGCCACGGGAATGTCCTGCATGGCGTCGAGGTTGGCTTTCCAGGCGTCCTGGCCGTTCACGACAGCTTCGGGGGCGGTTTCGGCCACGCGCACCAGGCGCACTTCTGCGCCAGCTTCACGGGCGGCTTCGGCGGCTTCACGGGCCATGGCGAGGCCAGTGCCGTAGGTGGAGTAGAACACGACGGCGATTTTCACAGCGTTCTGGGTCATAAGGTTCTCCTTGACGGCCGTGGCCTCTCTGGCCTGCCGCCTTTGGAGGGTACTAAATCACTTAAATCTTTAACTGTCAAGGGGGCTTCCTCATCCGTCCCGGGCGGCGCACAGGATAGGCTCGGCTTTTACGCCCCAGCGCAGTTCTCCGAATGACGCGTGCGCCCTGACAGCACCGCCACCCGCTCCATTCTTCGCCCTGCTCGTCTAAATTCACTCGCTTCGCTCTGCTTTGCAGCTTTGCAAGTCGGACAGAGACGCTCCGCTTTTTCTGTCAAATGCTCTATTTCAGCCGCCTCAGCAGGTTTCTGAGCGTCATCAGTTCCTCATCGTTCAGGTCGGAAAACTGAAGTTCGTGAATCTCAAGTACCTTGGGCAGGGCCTGCTCGACCAAGTGTTGGCCGGTGGCTGTGAGCCTGAGCAGTTTGCGTTTGCCTGCCGTCTGGCGCTCAATCAGGCCACGGGCCACCAGCCGTTTGGCGTGGTAGGACATGTTCGCTTCGGTAAACAGCAGGCGCTGGGCGACTTCCTGCTGGGTCGCGCCGTCAAAGCGCCGCAGTACGGCCAGCAGGTCAAATTCGGTCATGGTCAGCCCCAGTGGGGCCAGGACCGCTTCCACTTCACGAACCTTGCCCTGCGTGGTGTAGACCAGCCGCCGCCACAGTCGGATGGCGGGCTGTTTCACGGCAAGGTCAAGTTCCGACTCAATCATCCCCCCACTGTAAACGATCTTTACAAAGAGATTTTAGTTACATAACACTTAAAGATTTAAGTTATGATGGCCTCATGAATCCGATTCAAGGCCTCCACCACCTGACCGTCATGGCCAGCGACCCCCAGAAGAACGTGGACTTCTTCACCCAGGTTCTGGGCCAGCGCATGGTCAAAGTCACCGTCAACTTCGACGACCCCGGCACGTACCACCTCTACTACGGCGACGAAACCGGCGCCCCCGGCACCATCATGACCTACTTTCCCTGGCCCAACGCGGTCAAAGGGCGGCGCGGCAACGGTGAAATCGTGGCGGCGGCTTACGCTGCGCCCGTCGCATCGCAGGACTACTGGAAAGCCCGCCTGCAAGGGTTCAATATTCCCTTTACCGAGGAAACCCGCTTCGGCAGCCCCGCCGTCAAGTTTGAAGACCCCGACGGCCTGTGGATTGAAATCATCTTCGAGGAAGGCGCGGACGTGCCGAGCTTCTGGCCCAACAGCCCCGTGCCCCGCGAATACGCCCTGAACGGCTTTCACAGCGTCACCGGCTGGGTCGCGCAGACCGCCCAGACCGCGAGCCTGCTGACCGGGCCGCTGGGCTTTACCAAAGTGGGCAGCGAGCAGGACGCCGAAGGCACGCGCACCCGCTACCGGGGCCAGTCGGACGGCGTGGGCCTGTACATCGACCTGGTCGAGCGCCCCGGCAAGCCGCACGGCCAGTTCAGCGCAGGCAGCGTGCACCACGTCGCCCTGCGCACCGTGGACGACGCCGAGCAACTGGAATACCAGAAGGTGCTGAGTCAGGCGGGGTATCAGGTGACGCCCGTGCAAGACCGCCAGTACTTCCACTCCATCTACTTCCGCGAGCGCTCCGGCATCCTGTTCGAAGTCGCCACCGACGCCCCCGGCTTCCCCGCCGACGAGAGCGTGGACGAACTGGGCAAGCACCTGAAATTGCCCGCCTGGTACGAGAGCAAACGGGCGGCGATCGAGGCCCGCGTCAAGCCCATCGTGAACCACGAGTACGGCGTGACGATTGGCGGCACCAGCCAGAGCAGCGCCCAGGGCAGCGCCGCCAGCCTCTCCGACGGGCTGCGCGTGAACGGCCCGCACCAGGGCCAGCCGGTGATGACCACGGGCCGCGCCCTGGACGAAGCCCGCGCCGCCGTGATTCTGGTACACGGGCGCGGAGGCAGCGCCGAGGACATCCTGAACCTCTCGCAGCAGTTCAACCTCTCGGCCTTCGCCTACGTCGCGCCGCAAGCGCAGGGGAGCACCTGGTATCCCGAAAGCTTCCTGGCCCCGCTGGAGCGCAACGAACCCGGCCTGTCGTCGGGCCTCCAGATGATTGACGACATCGTCAACACGCTGGGCGAGCAGGGCATTCCGCCCGAAAACATCGTGCTGGGCGGCTTCTCGCAGGGCGCGTGCCTGACGCTGGAATATGTGGCCCGCAACTCGCGGCGCTACGGCGGCGTGTTCGCCTTCTCCGGCGGCCTGATCGGGCCGGAAGGTACCCCCCGCGACTACCCCGGCGACCTGGACGGTACGCCCTTCTTTATCGGGTGCAGCGATGTGGACAGCCACATTCCCCTCAAGCGCGTCGAGGACAGCGCCGAGATCCTGGCCGGACACGGCGCGAAGGTGGACAAGCGCATCTACCCGAACATGGGCCACACCATCAACGAAGACGAGATTCTGGCCGTGCAGAAGATGCTTCAGGAAGTCTCGGCCCGCAGCGTCTAAGGAACCCGTTTCTGGACAGCAAGAAGTGTCTCCACTGTGAGGTGGGGCACTTCCTGCTTATTTCGGCTTTTGAAGACACGGCAGCTCCGCGCTTTTTCCCATCATCAAATTCAAGGGGCGACCCATGCTTTTCACTTGCGAACCGCTGCTCACCCGTGTCGTGTTCGGGGCGGTGGGCAGTGGCCTGGGCAGCGTGCCCAACCGCGAACTGGTCAGGGCGATTGGCGAGATGCTGGAGGCTGCCGCCGCACACGGCTGGACGACCCCAGTGGACATCCGCCCGCTGGCCGAGGTGGAGACCGCCTGGAACGCGGAAGGCAGCGACCGGCTGGTGCTGGTGAACTGAGACGGATTCCGATTGAATCTGGTAGTTTCAGATTCAATCCGACTTGCAAAGCTGCGCAGCAGAGCGGATGCGAGTAGGAAAAAATACGGATTCCGCGATATGGATGCACAGGCGGCGCTTTCCCGACTGTGCAGGAATTAAGCGGAATCCGTATAACTCTTCTTCAAAGCAGTACGAGCAGCGCCAAAATCACAGAAAACTCCAGGATGCCCCGTACTTCAGTGCGGGGAGGAATGGTGCGCCGCCCGTAGGGCGGCCTTTCTTTTCGTACACATAGAGCATATTCTTCTCCCCGTGAAGATTACGCTCACCGCCAAGCTCAAGCTGAACCACACCAGGGAGCAAAAAGCCGCCCTGGATGCGGTGACGTTGAGCTTTCGGGATGCGCTGAACTTTACGAGTCAGAAGGCGTTTGAGATGGAGAAATCCAGCAACGCCGCCAAGATTCAGAAGGAGGTCTACGCCACCCTCCGCGAACGGTTCGGGCTGGGCGCTCAGATGGCCTGCTCCGTTCCGCGTCAGGTGGGCGCGACGTACAAGACCCTCTGGACGAAGGTAAAGCAGAGCGCGGCGAAACGCGCCGTGAATCCGAAAGCCCGCAGGTACAAAGGGCTGGACCAAGCGCCCAAGTTCGTCTCCCGCACCCTGAGCTACCAGTACCAGCGCGACTACTCGTTCAAGAAAGGCCAGCAGGTGAGCATTTCCACCCTGCAAGGCCGTTTGGTCCTGCCCTACGAGGGCTAGAGGCTGTCAGGCTAGCGAGCCAAGAATTGGCTTTAATTTGTTTAGGAGCGTAACAGATACCGCGAGCCAGTGAAAGCCGAGGAGACTGCTTTGCAGCCTCTCCAAATCACGTGATAGACGGCGAAAACGTGCTGTCCAGGCGAATGTCCGTTCAACCACCCATCGCAACGGAAGCAGCACAAAGCCCGTCGCTCCAGTCGGGCGTTTCACCACAACAAGTTCCACATCGTTCAAGGAAGCATCAATCTGCGGCTGCTCTCCGGTGTACCCCTGGTCGGCGATAACGACATCAATGTGGTCACCAGTGACCTGCTGCACCTCGCGGCACAAGTCATAGACCTGCTCTCGGTCTTGCTCATTGCCAGGGGTGACGAGCAACGTCATGACATTACCCATCGTGTCGACAGCAGCGTGGATTTTGCTGCCCTTACGACGCTTTCCACCGTCATATCCAGCACGTCCGCCACTCTCGGGCGTGCTTTGCAGAGTGCGGCTATCCACGATGGCAACGGTAGGAACGCCCTCCTTGAGGGCGTCCTCGCGAACCAGTGAATGCAGGTCGTGAGCGAGGTTCTCGAAGCAACCTCGTTCAAACCACCGCATCAGTTGCTGATGGACAATTTTGTATGGCGGAAAGTCGTGTGGGAGGTACTCCCACTGACTCCCTGTGCGGCCAATCCACAGAGCGGCATTGAGGACTTCACGTATCGGGTAGACGCGCTGGTGAGCGTCTTCTGGAGCGAGCAGAAAGTAAGGCAGGATGAAGAGGTAAGTTTCGTCGTCCAGGTCGCTCTTGTAGGGTTTTCGCTCTGACAGCATGTCCCAGTTCTACACCCAGCCGTGACACCCTTACTATGCTATTTACATATTTTTTATAAAAAGTCAGATTGCTAGACTGACAGGCTCTACGCCAAGCATCTTG
This sequence comes from Deinococcus wulumuqiensis R12, assembly GCF_011067105.1. Taxonomy (NCBI): domain Bacteria; kingdom Thermotogati; phylum Deinococcota; class Deinococci; order Deinococcales; family Deinococcaceae; genus Deinococcus; species Deinococcus wulumuqiensis. The sequence continues at coordinate 220,250 of NZ_CP049359.1, forward strand.
AATACATCGCGCAGGGCGCTGAAATCGGGGCGGGCAAGCTCTGGTACGACAAGCGGAAGAAGCAGTATTTCCTGCTTGTCCCGCTCTCGATTGAGCTTCCCGACCCCGACCCTATGACCCACAAGCAGGTGGTGGGCGTGGATGTGGGGATGCGGTACTTCGCCGTCGCCAGCAGCACCTCCAATCAAGCCTTCTTCAAGTCGGGTAAGGCGACCCTTCGCAAAGCGGAGAGGTATGCCAAAGCCCGCAAGTCGCTTCAGCAAAAAGGCACCCGTTCCGCAGTCCGCCGTCTGGTGGCGCTGTCGGGCCGGGAAAGACGGTTCATTGCTGACACCAATAGCTCTCTCGCTTCCGAAATCCTCAAAACCTATCCCCACGCCTTTATCGGCGTCGAAGAATTGACCGGAGTGCATGAGCGTACCGAAAGACGCAGCCGCCCGAACAGTTCTGAGAAGCAGAGGAAGGCCAATCGCCGCCGTGCGAGATGGAGCTACGCTGAGTTGCTGGGATTCCTGGCCTACAAAGCGCCGCTGCATGGCAGTTTCGTCGTGAAGGTTGACGCGCACTACACCAGCCAAACTTGCACCCGTTGCGGTCACTGCTCGAAAGGCAACCGCCCCAATTCCGGGTTGATGTTTGTTTGCGAAAGTTGCGGGTATCATCTGCACTCCGATTTGATGGGGGCCAGAAACGTAGGACTCAGGGCATTGCTTGTCCGGCAGGACTGGGCAAGCACGGGGTGTCTGTCATGCACCCCTGGTCGCCCTCAAAGCGCAGACCCGCAAGCTGGGTCTGCTGGGCGAGATGTGTCGGACGCTGAAGCCAAAGCGGCACGCCTTTCGAGGTACGCCGAGTTGCGGTGGAGTCCAGACACAAGCCTCGCTCTTTAGAGCGGGGTCATGACCAACTCCAGCTCAGGCCTGCACTGTTTTGGGCACCTTCAGCGACAGGCTCACGGCCAGGGCGACGACCACCAGCCCAATCGCCAGGAAGTACGCCCGGCGCAGGCCCTCGGCGAGTTCCACCCCGCCCGCGTGAATGGCCGCTTCGCCGATGAGGAGCGCCATGACCGCCACGCCCACCGCGCCGCCCATCTGCCGGGCGAACATGACCCCACTGGTCACGGCCCCCAGTTCGGTGCGTTCGGCAGACTGTTGCGCCGCCAGCAGCAGCGACAGCATCGAAAAGCCCATGCCCGTGCCCACGAAAAAGCTCAGGACGCTGGTGACCCACAGCGGCGAATGCACCGTGAAGGTCAGCAGGACGAACATCACGCTCAGCACCGCGAAGCCAGCCTGCGCCAGGCGCACCAGCGGGATTTTCTTCATCAGCTGCGCCGCCGTGATACTCGCCAGCGTCCAGCCCACCAGCATCGGGGTCAGCACCAGACCTGCCGAGGTCGCGCCGCCGTGGGTCACGCCCTGGGCGTACAGCGGCAGATAAGCCACCACCCCGAAGTACGCCGCGCCGCCCAGCAGGTTGCCCACAAACGCGGCGGACGTGATGCGTTGCCCCAGCGCCCGCATGGGCAGCAGCGGGCTGGGGTGGCGGCTTTCCAGATACACCGCCAGCGCCAGCGTCAGCACGCCCAGCCCCACGAAGGGCCAGTTCCTGAGTTCCAGGCCCCAGATGCTCAGGCCACTGCCCACCGTGAACAGCAGCGCCCCCAGCCAGTCGAGCTGCGCGGAGCGGCGCGTCCCGGTGTCCTGAAGGTAGCGGCTGACCATGTAGAAGGCCACCACGCCGAACGGCAACGACACATAAAAAGTCCAGCGCCACGAGAGTTGGTCGGTCAGGAAGCCGCCCAGCAGCGGCCCCACGAGACCCGAGATGCCCCACACGGCGCTGATGAACGACTGCACCCGTCCACGTTCCTGGGGCGTGAACAGTTCACCCACGATGGTCAGGCTGATGGTAAGCAGCGCCCCGGCCCCCAGACCCTGCAAGGCGCGTGCGCCGATGAGCCAGCCCATGTTCTGCGCCGCGCCGCTGAGGGCGGAGCCGATCAGAAACAGCACCATCCCGATGAGGTACAGCTTTTTGCGCCCCACGATGTCCGACCCGCGCCCCCACAGCGGGCTGGAGACGGTGGTGGTGAGCATGTAGATGGCGAAGGGAAGCGCGTAGTAGGCGGCCCCGTGCAGTTCGTCAATCACGCTGGGCATGGCGCTGGACACCACGCTGGCTTCCATGGCGTTCAGGAACACGCCGATAATCAGCCCCGTCGTGGCGAGGGTGCGTAGCCGCGCCTGGGCCGGGGACAGGGAAGGTGAATCTGGGACGGTGGGCGCTTGAGTCGTGGGGTGGGTCATCTTTGAACT
>NZ_CP049360.1 GCF_011067105.1 Deinococcus wulumuqiensis R12
AGGTGCGGGCGGCGGCGAACGAAGTCGAGCAGCGTGACCAGTTGCGACCCAATCTCACCGAGCGGCAAGCTGCGTCTCTGGCCGGGGCGGACAATCGTTTGCACCGCGTAGCTCTTGCCCGAGTGTCCTTGCATGGGGCCACGCGCCTGACCGAATACGGCCCAGTGACCCACGCGAAGCGGGCTGTGGGCAGGTGCATCTTTGGCGGCGAGGAAGGCGGCGTCGGTGCGCCAGGTGTTGCGGGCGTCACCGCGCATGGCCTGACCTGCGGACCCGGCTCCGTGAAAGCCAGTGGCGTTGCTGCCGAAGACAAAGACCTCGTGTTCCGCGAGTGACTGAATGCTGGAGGCGCAAGTTTCCCAGGGCAGAGAGAAGGGCGTGTTCATGTCACTCCGTTTGCCCGGTGGTTCTTCGGGCGAGGGAAAAAGAAAAAGTGGGGAAGTCTCCCGACGTTGAGCAGTGAGAAGTGATGGGGATGCGCCGCAGGCAAGGGTGGCCTCGCACCCGCGACACTTCTCTGCGCCCAGGGCCACCGACAACAGACAACCTTCCGAAAAAAAGAAAAAGAAAAAAAGGCCAGCCCCCGGCTGAGGGACTGACCATCAATCGTAAAGACCATCATCGAGCGCGGCCTGAAACCTTTGCTCCTGCTTCTTGGCCGAGGCAATCATCTCCAGGGTGCAGCGGCGCAGCTCGGCAATCGGCGCGTCGGCCTTCTCGCCGCAGATGCGCCAGGTCATGGCGATGGTCTCGCGCGTTTCCAGCGCCAGCTTCAGAGCGCGGGGCCGGATGGTCGGCAGGTGGGCCTCGATTTCGGCGCGGGTTTGAAAGAAGGTGCTCATGCCCTGTTGTTGCCCGGTGCTGTTCCGGGCGAAGGAAAGAGGAGCGTGGGCCGAACTTCTTCCCCGGCCAACACCACTCCGCCGCGCAACAACTCGCCGCGCACGTCCCGCCCGCCCGCCTTTTCCTTGCCAAAGAAAAAAAGGCCAGCCCCCCGGACGGGAGACTGGCGTTCAACTTGAGGCGCAGCGGTCAGGCTCCAGCACAGGCGTCCCCACGCTTTTCCGTTCAAATCCGATGCCGCTCTTTCGAGAGACATCACTTCTTTGCCCGGTTCCGTTCCGGGCGAGGGCCTCGCGTGCCAGCAAAGAGAGCGCACGCCGCTTGCACCACTCTCCTTCTTCCATGGCAACAAACCGCACCTGACCTGCCGGTAAGTTGCGACACTGAGAAATGACGACCACCCAACTCCGTCCGATTTTCTTGCAAGCGGGAAGCGTGGTGCGTTCGGTTGTTCTTCTTGCGTGGCACCTGACCGCACGGTAAGTTGCGAAGTCGAGAAGTGACGAACAAAAATCTCCGTCCGATTTTTTTTGCAAGCGGGTGGCGTGGTGCGTTCGGTTGTTCTTCTTGCGTGGCACCTGACTGCACGGTAAGTTGCCCAGGGTCGAAAAAGCAGGTCGAAAACGGTGGGTGCTGGGCCTTCCGGTGATTCGCCTGAAGCAGCGGCGAGGGCGTCTGGGTGAGCGTCATGAGGGGTTTCTAAGTAGCGTTTCTGGTTTACTTTTTACACTGCTTTGTAAACAGAGATTGAGAACGGGGCGATGTAACGGTCAATGTAACGGGTTTTGGCTGTGTGGGCGGGGTTTTGTGGGGTTTTGGGCGGGGGTGGTTTGGGGGCTGGTTGGTGGGGGAACATTTAGTTCATGTCAGGGTTCCGGCTTCCGGCGGCCCCCCTCGACGCCCCCTTTTGGCCCGCGCACCTGGGGGTGGAAGATGAGAGCTTCGGGGGGTGGGAAATGGGGCCAAAACTGACCTTTGCACGCTGTTTTCTGCCCGATGTGGAAACGTTCTTCTCGATACCGCCACTTGGTAAAAAACTATACCCGTAACAGTGTAGTAGGGTAAAATAGTTTCATGACGCAACTTGTAGAAGAGATTTCGATTGAGAACTGGGCGAACATTGAGCGTCAGAGGGGACGCACCGAATTCACGATAGCGGAGATGCGGAAAGAGTCGGCCTTCTTCCAGCCAAACGGTAAGCCCCTGAGTCAGCGCACGGTCTATGACATCGCTCGCACCTATACCCAGATTCTTGGCGTCGAAGTCAGAACCAGGAAGCGGCGCAACTTCACCGAGCAGGTGTTCACCTCGGAGCAGGTGGTGGATATTTTCTGCGGCATCAGTCGCAAGCTCAACTCCACCTACAGCTACGCTGAGGTATTCGCGGAGATGCGGCGGCACAAAGGTGGTGGGGAGCCTTCGGAGTTTCCTGTTCCCGCTTCGCAAAGTGGTTCGGGTGACTCGTCCGAGGTGCTGGCCGAGCTGCGGTCGCTTCGTGTTGAGGTTGAGCGTCTTCGAGGTTCAGGGTCAGGTGAGTTGGAGGGATTGCGTTCGGAGGTCGCGTCACTGCGCTCAGAGGTCGAGCAACTTCGGCGTGCGGCGTTGACTCGCGCCGACCTGTGGCGGGCAGTGGTGGCGATGGTTGGGTTGTCGGTGCCGGGTGGTGACGTTTCGCCTGAACGTTTTATGGCGTACCTGGGTGTGGACGAATCCGAGCTTGAGGCGATGAGTCGTTTTGGGTTGGACGGTGCTGGAGAATAAGCAGCAGGGATGGTCGAGAGGGGAGAGGCTGGTTACGCGGCCTCTCTCTTTTTTTTTTGATGGGCGTGTCTGGTGTCGTCTGACTTCGGAGCCTGCCTGACTTCTTCCAGGGTGAACATGCGTGAGTCGGTGAGTGCCGAGAGTTGGCCCGCACTTTTTTTTGGAAGGTCGGTGTTGCTCGTTCAAGTGGTGACGCACCTGGGCTTCCTGGTGTTCACCGCTTGTCGAGTCGTCTGACTTTTGGAGTGACCGCTTCTCGTGTGTTCGTTCGTGCATCAGGTTCGCCGGACGGTGAAAGTCACTTCGCGCTTCTCAGGTCGAGTCGTCGAGCGTGCTGACTTCTTCCAGGGTGAACATGCGTGAGTCGGAGTTGCGAAACGGTCAGCGTCATTCGTTCGACTGGTCACGCATTTCTCGACTCCTCCAACCTGAGAACTTGAGCCGGGTGTCGCGTCGTCTGACTTCTTCCGGGGTGAAGATGCGCGAGTCGCCCAGTGCCGGACGGTGCAAGTTGGCCCGCGCTTTTTTTTGGAAGGTCAGTGTTGCTCGTTTGGAGTGGTGACGCACCTGACTTCTTCCCTCGGACTGCGCCGGGTGTCGCGTGGTCAGACTTCGGAGCTTGCCCGGTCAGCCCTGACGTCTTGCAAGGTCAGTGATGCGTAACTCGCTTCTGCCTTTTGGCGTGACCGCTTCTCCTGCGTTCGCTCGCGCATCAGGATTCACAACCATTCGCCGGACAGTGCAACTCACTCCGCGCTTGTCAGGTCGCTGGCGTGTAACTTGGGTCGTCGAGCGTCTTGACTTCTTCCGGGGTAAAGATGCGCGAGTCGGAGTTGAGAAACGGTTAGCGTCATTCGTTCAACTGGTCACGCACTTACTCGACGACTCCAACTTGAGCCGGGTGTCTGGTGTCGCTTGGTGTGACTTCTTCCAGGGCGAACATGCGCGAGTCGCCCAGCGCCGGACGTTGCAAGTTGGTCTGCACTTTTTTTTGGAAGGTCAGTGTTGCTCGTTCAAGTGATGACGCACCTGGGCTTCAGTCTGAGTATGGTGTCGCTTGGTCTGACTTCTTCCAGGGTCAGCGTGCCTGAGTCACTCAGCGCCGAGCGGTGCAAGTCGGCCCGCACCTTTTTTCCGAGGTCAGTGTTGCTCGTTCGGAGCGGTGACGCACCTGGGCTTCCTGATGTTCGCCGCCTGTCGAGTCGTCTGACTTTTGGAGTAACTGCACTTGCTCTTGCATCAGGCTCCATGTCCAGTCGCCGGACGGTGCAACTCGCTCCGCACTTCTCAGGTCGAGTCGTCGAGCGTGCTGACTTCTTCCGGGGTGAAGATGCGCGAGTAGGAGTTGCGAAGTCGGAGTTGCAAAACGGTCAGCGTCATTCGTTCGACTGGTCACGCACTTCTCGACTCCTCCAACCTGAGAACTTGAGCCGGGTGTCTGGTGTCGCGTCCTCTGACTTCGGAGCTTGCCCAACTTCTTCCAGGGTGAACATGCCTGAGTCACTCAGCGCCGAGCGGTGCAAGTCGGCCCGCACTTTTTCTGGCGAGGTCAGTGCAGCTCGTTCAAGTCATGACGTTCCGGCTTCCTGGTGTTCACCGCTTGTCGAGTCGTCTGACTTTTGGAGTGACCGCTTCTCGTGTGTTCGTTCGTGCATCAGGCTCCATGTCCAGTCGCCGGACAGTGCAACTCACTCCGCACTTCTCAGGTCGAGTCGTCGAGCGTCTTGACTTCTTCCAGGGTCAGCGTGCGCGAGTCGGTGAGTGCCGAGCGGTGCAAGTTGGCCCGCATTTTTTCTGGCGAGGTCAGTGCTGCTTGTTCGGAGTGGTGACGCACCTGACTTCTTCCCTCGGACTGCGCCGGGTGTCGCGTGGTCAGACTTCGGAGCTTGCTCGGTCTGCCCTGACGTCTTGCAAGGTCAGTGATGCGTGAATCGCTTCTGCTTTTTGAAGTGACCGCTTCTCGTGTGTTCGTTCGTGCATCAGGTTTCAGCACCAGTCGCCGGACGGTGCAACTCGCTCTGCACTTCTCAGGTCGAGTCGTCGAGCGTCTTGACTTCTTCCAGGGTCAGCGTGCGCGAGTCGCCCAGCACCGGACGGTGCAAGTTGGCCCGCACTTTTTTTTGGAAGGTCAGTGTTGCTCGTTCGGAGCGGTGACGCACTTCGACGCTTTCAACTGGAGTCGAGTCGTCGAACGTGCTGACTTCTTCCAGGGTCAGCGTGCGCGAGTCGGAATTGCAAGACGCTCAGCCTCACTCGCCTCAGCTTGCGCGACTGCAAAACAAAGAAGCCGCCCGACGCTCAGAGGTCAGGCGGCTCAGAGGTCAGGCGGCTCAGTGGTCAGGCGGCTCGCTCAGGGGTGAGGTGGTGTGGCGCTCAGGCCCGGAACACTGGAAGCGCGTGCAAGTGGTAGAGCCGCCGCGCTTCATCTTTCAGGGCGGTGGGTGGCGGAACCAGGCGGACCGTTTCTTCGTCCATCCAGATGGTCGCTTCGCCGGAGATGCGCTCACCAGAGACAGTCGCGCTTGCACCTTCGTACTTGTGACCATTGATGGTCAGGCTGTTCGGCCAGCGCACATGGATGTAGCCGCGCCGCACAGAGATGAGTCGGGCGGGACCGAAGTTGGTTTCGATGATGCGAGGTGTGGTCATGCGCTTTTCTCCAGTCGCGTCAGGGCGGAGGTGAGTTGACCGAACTCCTGAGCGTGCTCGATGGGAAGAAACTCCGTCATGTGGTAATCGTGGATGAAGTCTTCGGGTGTCCAGGTCTGCACGGTGCTGACGCCGTGAGGTGTGCCTTCGCGTTCAGCGTCGTGGAAGCCCTGGGCCAGTCGCACAGCTTGGATGGCCCACGCGGGAAGACCGAACGTGTCCAGGCTGTACCCGGCTTGCAGGGCAAGGACAGTGGCGCGGGTGTTCGTGACGGCAATCGTGTGTTCGTCGGTGAGCGGGTCAACTTCACACAGAACGATGTGATGAAGCTCTCCGGTCTGCCGGGTGAGGAGGTCCGCCGCTTCGTAAGCGAGAGTGAGGTCGTTGGTAAAAATCCGGGCGCGTGCTTTGGGTTGGGGCATGTTCGAGGCTCCTGTGTTCAGGCGACGGACTGAAACTCAGCCCAGTCTCGGAGAAGGGCGGTGTGCAGTCGGCTCAGTTCGCGGCGGTCACTGCTGGCCGGGGCCGGGCCGTCTGGGTTTCGCGGGATGGTGTAGATATCTTCCGGCGTGATGACGGTGAGCTGTTCCTTGGTGAAGCAAGTCGCGGGCGCTTGGTTGGTGTCGTTGCGCTTCAAGGTGATGCGCCCTTTGCGGTCCGGCCATCCGGCGAGGGTGGTCATGCTGCTCATCAGGGCGCGGCACCTCTGAATGTAGGCGGCGTGAATCAGAGCTTTGAGAGACATGCGTTCTCCTGTGGGAATGAAAAAGGGGAGAGGCACGGTGGCTGCTCTCCCTGGCGGTGGGGTGACTGGATTGGATTGGCTTACTCGCGCTGGTGCAATTGGAAGAGGCGGTGGGTGCCGTCAAGCTTCTCGGCCTTGAGGGTGAAGGCGGTGCTTTCGTCTTTCAGTTCGCCGCTGCTCTTGCAACGCTGGCAGTGGTAGGTGTCGCCGCTCACGGCCATGACCTTGAAGAAGTACGCGGGTTTGCGACTGATTACAGACAGGGCGGCCCAGATGTCACCGACCCGCGCCCTGGCTTCAGGAGAGGGGGGTTCTTTGGACTGAGCGGCGTTCGCGTTTTACCAGCTCTCAATCCGCGTTCCAAGAAGATGGCCTGAGGAAGGCGAAGTCGCGCCTAGCCCATCCGTTAGGCTGAGAAAGTGCCAGATTTTTCGTTTATAGGACTTGGCGGAACCGATGAGGTGGGAGCCAGTTCCTACCTCTACCTCCTGACCGAAGGCCGCCTGCTGATTGATGCGGGGCTGCGCCCAGGGCAGATGGGTGAAGCGGCTCTTCCCAGACTGGAGCTGCTGGCAGAGCATCCGCCCTCGGCCATGATTCTGACCCACGCGCACCTTGACCATGTGGCGGCCCTGCCTGTGGTGCTGCGCCGCTTTCCCGCGCTGAAGGTCTACTGCACGCCTGCCACAGCCCGTCTGGCCGCCTTGACCCTGGCAGACACCTTCAAAATCGGGCAGCGGCAGGGACAGGCGCTTTTCGGGGCCAGAGATTTGCAGCGGGCGCTCGCGGCCCTGACCCCCATTCCCTACTTTGAGCGAATTGCAGACCACGGCTTTGCCTTCACCCTTTTCCCCGCAGGGCACCTGCTGGGCGCGGCCAGCGTGCTGATTGAGTCGAGTGCTGGAACGGTCTTTCACACCGCTGATGTGAACAACGTTGCCACCCACGTCACGCCGCCCGCGTGGATGCCCGCTGAAGTGACGCCTGTGGACGCTGTGGTCAGCGAAAGCACCTACGGAGATACACTGCTGCCCGCACGCAAGGAGCAGGTTCGCAGTTTTGTGGCGGCTACGGCGCAAACGTTGGTGCAGGGCGGCAAAGTCCTGATTCCTTCGTTCGCCCTGGGTCGAGCGCAGGACATCGCCCTCATCCTGCAAAGTGCCATAGCAGGCAGGCAGTTGCCGCAGGTACCGGTTTATCTGGACGGTCTGACCCGCGAGGTGACGACTACTTATGAGGAGTTGCTGCCCCTCCTGCCTGAGGCCCTACAAAACCGTGCCGAGACCTCACGTCAGCCGCCTTTCCTCAGCGGCGCGGTGCAAGTGGTCAAAGACAAGGAGCAGCGCGAAAAAATCATCGGCAGCAAAGGCCCCGCCGTGGTCATCTCTTCAAGCGGGATGCTGCACGCAGGGGTGAGTCCCCTGTACGCCCGGCAGTGGCTTCCCAATCCAGAAAACGCCCTGTTCATCGTGGGCTATCAGGACGCCGAAGCGCCGGGCCGCCGCCTACTGGAGCTGGAAAACGGCGGCGAGGTGATGTTGCCCGACCCAGACGGCGAAGGCTTTAGTTCTGTGGCGGCGTATGCTCAGGTGCAGCGCTATTACCTCTCGGCTCACGCTGACCGGGGAGGGCTATTGGGCATGATTCACCGCTATGACCCCGGCAAAGTGATTCTGACGCACGGTGAAACCGCTCCAAGGCACGCGCTCAAGTCCTTTCTGGACACCAAAAAGGATGTGGCCCTGCCTGCGGCGGGTGAGGCAGTCTCACTGAAGGATAGTGGCCGCAGACGCAGAGCTTTTCTCTCGGTGCCGGTAGCCAAGACCCCCGAAGCTATCAAGCAGCGCCACCGCCGCTTTGCGACTGAACTGAACTACGACCCCAATCACCATGTCCTCGTTCTGCAACTGCCCAAGGAGATTCCGGGCAGCCTGTTTGCCGATGGCACCTACACCGTGGAAGTGGTGCGCGGTCACCTCACCAAAGTCAAACTGACCGAACACCAGAAGGGAACAGGAGAGGAGAACGCTGACTCAGCCCTGAATGCAGTTGAGTTAGAGTAACGGCGACTGAGGTGGCTCAGATGCTGACCGTGAGCAAAGCCTGACGGGCAGTTTTTCAGCAACCCCAGTGGAGCCGACCATGACTGAAAAGACAGAGCACGTCCAACTGATTTCGCATCCCCAGAGTCTGGAACTGCGCCTGCAAGTAGATGAGCATCAGACCTCCTACACCCTGAAAAAAGGACACACGCTCAAAGCAGCCACGCTGGAGAAGATAGAAGCTTGGTTGCGAAGTCGGAGCGACGCCTCCACCGCCACCCAACTTCTGGCAGAGGTGCGGCAACTCGCGTCTCCTTCTTCCACGCCCCCCGCACCCCCTAAACCCAAAGAGGCTGCGCCAAAGGTCGCTGTCAAGAGCCAACAGGTAGGCTCAGGCCTCACCATTGTCTGCGATTACAGCACACAGGGCAAGGCAGCGGCGTGGGCCTGCGCGATTGGGGAAGGTATGGGACAAGTGCTGGTCTGCGGCCCAGTGCCGAAAAGTGAACGGGGCGAACGCTACGCCGTTTTGAGAACCCACCATTACTTGCAGCGGCTGGGCTGCGTTGGCACCATCCTTTGCGATGAGAAGGCCACGGTGGATGACCTAGGCCGCTGGTATCCAGCGAAACATATTGACCGCACTGCGGCTCAGCACAAACCTGCTCACCAGCTTGCCCATAACTTTGCTCTGCTGCTGGCAGGTAAAGCGGTGACGGGGCCAGTTTCGGACTTGAAAGTCCTGTCAGGGCAGGTTTGGCCTGAGCAGGGGCTGACCGATTTCATACGGTTGCCGGGGGAGGGATGGAAAGTTGTTGGCCCACGTTTTCTCTAGATGAAGCCCTTGTGCAAGGCCCAGAGAGGAGAAGGGGTCAGACTTCTTGACGGCCATACGGGGGCTTTACCTGTCTGATTTTTTGACCGCGATGAGTTCTATACCCAGTTCGTCGAGGATGCGCTGCCAGTTTTGGGGCCGTTACGGCTTGGACTTCACGGGCACAGTGCTACCATCGATATAAAAAATATTCCTACGCACTGCTTCAGCTACTTGTTCAAGACACCAGTCAAAATGCTTGTCAATTTCCTCGTAGGTCAACCTTACTACACACCAGCCTATTTTAGCCAAGGCCATGTCTCTTACTATGTCGTTGGCTTGCGATGCTTTAGAAAGGTGACTTGAGCCATCACATTCAATTGCCACATGTAAGTCTGGACTCGCAATATCTATATAGTAGGCTCTATGCCGATTAGTTTGATATGTACCGGTATGAATATAATATTCAAGATACCATGACGTATAGGAGTGCATCTCCAGTAGGGCGCGCCATAGTCTCATCTGTGGCTCGCTCAACACCCGCTTTATAATTGTTGGATGGTCAGCCTGTAATTCGGTTGGTGACAGAAACATTTCCGTTCCCTGGGGCGGCAAGGTTAATCGCTGCTCACGCATAAGCTGCTCATATAAGCATTCGAGTGAGCACACAGGCTCAGCAAACTTAACCTCAGAGGCGTAACTGTAAAAGGCTTCATTACCATCCAATACAAAATCTTTATGGCAGCAACGGCAGCGAACAGATATGCCATTACTATTATTATCTGCACATTTACGGGAACAGTAAATTACTGACCCTTGTTTTAATAGCCTCTGCTGATAATTACTTGCTGTAAATTCACGGCGGCAGGTGGGACAATTGACAATCATGTTGCACCAACGAAAATGAGGCTTATCAAAGCACGTTCGACGAGATGTGGATGACCTCCAGTAAGGCAGTCCTGCATACTCACCAGAGTTATCCGGTTGAGCCGCCGCGCCACAGGCCAGGGCCGCCGCAGGAGTGGCAGCAGGGCGTCATGTCCGACGTACTCCGCAAGCAGAAGAGCAATGTCGTGCAGGCGCTGGTAAACAAGCTCAGTGGGGGCACCAAGGGAGCGGACGGCCTTGTCGAGGTCGTTGGGTCTGAGGAGCAGCAACGTTTGCAGCCGCTCCCGTGACATCGGTGGCAGCCATAAGGGCGGCTCGTGCGACCGCAGATAAGGAAGGAGCGGACGATAACGCTCTGCAGGTGTCATCTGCTGGACGCACCACTCGGACAGCTCTGTCCATCCCAGCGTCAGTCCAGTCCACGCCAGGCCATAGCCGTCAGATGTGATTTTGATGCTCTGCCATGCTCTTGGCAGCAAAAGGAGCTGGCCCTGCGACGTGCTGGTAAGAGGAGTCAGGTCAAGCAGCCAGGTCTCTGCGCCCCGCGTGACCCAGAGCTTGTGGCTTCCCGGCTCGCGCAACACCTCTGTTATGGGCGAACAATCGGCAAGTCCTGCCATGTGCTGTCCTCAACGCGCCAGACAACGGCCCAGTAGGAGAGGCCGTCACGGTCACGCCCAACCCCAATCAGTGGATACTCGTCATCCACGAGACCACGTTTAAGGCCCTCGTCGGCCCAGCGCAGCAGGTCCTCGGGTGGGAGACTGTCTGGAGCCGCTATCCAGTGTGCTCGCCAGTCGTATTGGATGGGGTCAAGCATGTCGCTCAGCCCCAGTACATAACCAGGGTGCAGAGCAAACGGGTCGTCGCCTGCCGGAAGCAGTGGACGGGGGCCACCGGGGCGAGCAGCTTGGAGGCGCAACTCTCCATTGGTCCGGACGCCAAAGCACGGACCTCCTTGCCAGACACCTTTACGCTCCAGTAACAGGCGGAAGTCGCGGGCGCACTCTTTTGTAACGCGGCAGCGGATGATGGCTTCTGATTCGACTTCTGTCAGCGGTGCGGAGGGTGACGTCGAACCCAGGAACATTTTTTCGGCTCGACGCACACGCGCCCACTCTGGGTGAATTGATTTCACAAAAGCCTCCTGACTTTTCCGGACCATCGCAGCCCAAAAGACATCTCAGGGAATCTAGCGTTATCGCTTGCCATATTCAAGCGTTATCGCTAGATTCCAAGCAAACGTCGGAGGCGTGACATAAGTTATGAGTGTGGCAATTCGTCTGACCCTCAAAGAATTCTTGGAAGCCCACCACCTCAGGGTTTCCCAGGTCGAGACGACGGCCCGCGAAAAGCTTGGCCTGCCGCTGGGCAAGAACACGCTCTACCGCATGATGTCCAAAGACCGCATCGAGAAGATTGACCTCGTCGCTGTCAATTCAGTTCTCGAAAGTCTCTCCGAACTCGTAGGGCGCGATGTTCAGCTGGGGGAGATTCTTGAGTTCAGGCGTGGAGAGCGGCAGTAAATTTGGTTCAACTTGGCCCTGGAGTGCAGGGAAAAGCGCTCACACAGCCGGAAAAATAGAAAGGCCACAGAATCGTCCTGAAGGCCCCAGCAAGCGAACTTACAGGGTTGAAGTCTCACAACCTCCCCAGAACCCCTTAAAGACGATTCTGTGGCCTTTAGAATTTTACGACGTCTCATATGATTTTACGACATTTGAGAGTCGTCTTCTACCAACTGTTAAGGGCCAAACACAATTTTCCCCCTCCAGGACGGCAAAACTTCCCCATCTGGTTTGATTCCAGAATGTCGTAAAATTAATATTTTCCGTCGTTATAAAAATCTTGCTTATAATCGGCTATAAGCCAAATGTGCTCGGTCGAGCAGGTCTTGCCAGCGTACGCCCGTGTCGCGGAACGCTGGAGACGACCGGGCAGGCTCAACCGTTAGCGCATTAAACGCGCCACGCCGGAGGAATAAATGCAGATGCTCGACCAGATTGACTCCTTCGCAGGCCATCTAAAACGCGAAGAAGGACTGAGTGCCGGAACCATCGCCCAGTACAGCGCGGATTGTCGGCGGCTCGCGCACTGGCTGCTCGAACATCGACCCGAGCTGGAAAGCTGGAGTGACGTGCAGGCCCGTCACCTGCGTGCCTTTATCAACACCTACAACCCAGCGCCAGCCAGAAACCGCCGCCTGCTCTCCAGTTGGCGCAAGTTATGGACCTATTTAAGCGAGGTCGAAGAACTGACCATGCACCGTGGCCCTTTCGAGATGAAACGGGTCAAGCTCAGGAAATTGCAGCCCAAGTACCTCACCACCGCCGAAGTATCGAAGCTCATCGCTGCCGTCGAGGGCAGAAGTCCGGAGCAGGCCAGACGGGACAAGGCACTCATCTCCTTCCTTTATGGAACGGGGTGCCGCATCTCCGAAGTGCTCGGACTGACAATTGACAATATTGAATTTGAAGAGGATGGTCAGCCCTACCGCATCCGGGTTCTTGGAAAAGGCGAGAAGGAACGAACACTGCACCTTTCCCCTACAGCTCGGCGTGCCCTGGGGGACTGGCTGAAGCTGCGGCATCTGCTGGGAGATGGGCGCAGCGCCTACGTCTTTTGCCATCTTGGGGGTAAGAAAAAGGGTCAGCCTCTGACGGCCCGCAGCGTCGAACGTGCCGTGAAAGTAGCGGGCCAAAAGGCGGGTCTGCCTGCCGAGCGTTGCACGCCGCATAAGTTGCGGCATTCCCATGCCACCGCTCTGATGAAAGCAGGTCGCCGCCTGGAGGAAGTGCAGGAGATTCTGGGCCACGAGAGCATTGCCACGACTCGCATTTATGCCCACCTCGAACCCGAAAGGCTCAAGGCCGCCGCCGCCAGTTTGCCAGACATTTAACGTCCTGGACGCAAAATCCAAAACACCGTAAAACTGTTTTACGGTGTTTACCGCTTACTGTGACCGTAATACCGTAAAACGGTAAGCCATGAAAACAGTAAAACTTCTTGCGGTGAATACCGTAATACCGTAAGCTGTGTTCATGGTGAAACTCATCAGTGTGGGGAACAAGAAAGGTGGTGTGGGCAAGACCACGACCGCCATGCAAATTGCTCAGGTGCTTGGCAAGCAAGGCAAGACGCTGCTGCTGGACGCCGACGAAGAACTCCAGTGTGCCGTGAGCTGGCGAACGGGCGACTTCGACGGCTGGAGCTTTCAAGCCAGGAATTACCATCAGGCCAGTGAGAACGACACGGCAGGCTGCGAATACATCGTCCTGGATACCAAAGGCGGCGAAACCGGTGGCGACCTGGTGAAGCTGGCCCAGGAAAGCGACCTGCTTGTGATTCCGACGAAGCCAGATGGCCTTTCTGCTGACGGTCTCCTGGCAACCCTACATGACCTGATTGAGTCAGGGATAGAGAACTACCGCGTTCTGATTGTTGCCAACGAGGGCACCCGTGGTGAGGAGCTGCGCGAGGCCCTGATTGCCCAGGGTGTTCCTGTCCTCAATGCCATTGTCCGCAAGAGCGTGGCCGTAGGTGACGCCGTTGCCCAGCGTGTTCCCCTGGAAGCCCACAACCGCTACTCGAAAGGCGTCGCTCTGGATTACAACGCTGTGACCAGGGAGGTACTGAGCCATGTCAAATAAGGGAGGACGTTTCGATACCCAGCTTTCCCGCCTCAAGGCAGGCGCAGGAGCCGAACCCAGAAACGAGACGGTGCAAAAAGAGCAACCTGTCAGTGTCCCGACAATGGAGCGCGAGAAGTTCACGACCTACATCAAGCCAGGCATGAAGCTCAAGCTCAAACTGGCGGTCGCCAAAGAGGGCCGCAAGCAGTACGAGGTTCTGGACGAAATGCTGGAGGAATGGCTGGAGCGGCATCACCCTGACCTCCTCTGAGTGAGAAGGATGGTACTTACCGCTTACGGGTTTACGGTAAATACCGTTTACGGCAAAAGAGCGGAGATAGGTAACGGGAAGTTTCAGAGTCCAAGCATCCTGCGGTAAATACCGCTTGCAGTAACAACCGCAAACAGTAATACGGTAATACTTATTTACTGTAATACGGTTAATACCGTAAACGGTAAAACCTGTTTGAGTTTTTGCGACTACGACGGCAAATTCGGCACCTCTCTCGGTAAAAAGTGGAGGTGCTGACCCAGTAGGGGAGAGGAGGGGAGAGCATTAAGCAGCGTAAGGTCTACGCCTATATCCGTGACCCGCAGAGTGGGAAGCGGGTGCTGGCTCACCGCTACTTGGCGGAGCAGGCCCTGGGCCGTCCGCTGCTGCCCCGCGAAGTCGTCCATCACAAGGACGGCAACAGCCTCAACAATGACCCCGCTAATCTCATCGTTCTTCCGAGCCAACGGGTACACGCCCACGCCGAGTTTCATCTCAGGCGGGTCAAATCGGGAATGCCCAGTCTGTTTCCAGAAGTGTTTCAGGTCATCCCCTCCGACACCTACACCTGGGGCACCCTCTTTGCCAACATTGTGGTCTGGCAGGGGCAGGAGCCGCCGCTACGCCGAAGACTTCATAGGGCCGTCGAGACCAAGCCTCAAACCTTGTCACCATCTCTTTTTCCACTGCATCTAGAGGGGCATAGAGAGCTGAAACTTGTCATTCCTGACCTAGCGAGAGGCATGACGTGAAATTGCAAGGGTTTTGTAGAGGCTCAGTTCAGGATGGCAGCTTGCTCCTCGAAGGCCACCGGTGACAGGTAGCCCAGCGCCGAGTGGCGGCGCTTACGGTTGTAGAAAACCTCAATCCACTCAAAAACCTCGCTCCGCGTCTGGGCACGGCCCCACTGGGGGTCATGCAGTGCAAGCTCAGTCTTGAGAGTTGCAAAAAAGCTTTCCTGAACAGCGTTATCCCAGCATTCCCCCTTGCCGCTCATACTCTGCACGGCTTCAAGCCTTTCCAAGGCTTGGCGGTAGACCTCACTGGTGTACTGGCTCCCCCTATCCGAGCGGTGCGAGAGCCCTCCTGAAGGCTGACGGCGCTCTACAGCCATTTCACCAGCGGCGTATATAGACGCTCATCCAGCGCCCAGCCGATAATCTTCCGAGAAAACAAGTCCATAGCAGTCGCGGGTTAGAGCCACCCCTCCGTGGTCGGCAGATAGGTGACGTCCGTAGCCCATTTTTGGTTCGGCCCATCAGCCGTGAAATCGCGATTCAACACCGTCGCACCGGGCGGCATTGTTTCAATCCACCGCCCAGCGCACAGCCGGGCGGAACCCAATTGGCGGGCATCACAGGGCGTGGGGGCAGGGTTTCAATCCACCGCCCAGCGCACAGCCGGGCGGAACATACCTGCTCAAGCATCATCACGGCTCGCCCTTTGTTTCAATCCACCGCCCAGCGCACAGCCGGGCGGAACCGTTGTGTCCCTGCCGAAACACACGTTTTGAGACGTTTCAATCCACCGCCCAGCGCACAGCCGGGCGGAACTGACGACACCCTCTCCGCCACGATTTCGGGAGAGGTTTCAATCCACCGCCCAGCGCACAGCCGGGCGGAACTTGGTGTTGCCGTTCACAGCGTTGGTCAGGTTGGGTTTCAATCCACCGCCCAGCGCACAGCCGGGCGGAACATGCTCGGCATGGAGACTGAGCGGCAGTTCGAGGTTTCAATCCACCGCCCAGCGCACAGCCGGGCGGAACGCGTCGTGTACTCGATGGCGACTTCTAGGGGCCGGTTTCAATCCACCGCCCAGCGCACAGCCGGGCGGAACTCGTCAAGCATGGACTGCAACGCCTCATCTACAGTTTCAATCCACCGCCCAGCGCACAGCCGGGCGGAACCGTCCTCGGCGCTCCCCACGGACTCGTGGCGGCAGTTTCAATCCACCGCCCAGCGCACAGCCGGGCGGAACCAGATGCGGAGCGCCCCGCCGCTGGAACTCTAGGTTTCAATCCACCGCCCAGCGCACAGCCGGGCGGAACGTGGGGTCACCTCGTGAGTGGTCTGGTCGTCGCTCAGTTTCAATCCACCGCCCAGCGCACAGCCGGGCGGAACCTGACGGTCTCCAGTGTCACGCGGAGAGCGTTACGGTTTCAATCCACCGCCCAGCGCACAGCCGGGCGGAACCAACCGCTGTGGCGGTGGCGTAGAGCGACGTTTTGTTTCAATCCACCGCCCAGCGCACAGCCGGGCGGAACACGCGGTCTTTGACCCGGCGGCCAACCCCCCGGCGTTTCAATCCACCGCCCAGCGCACAGCCGGGCGGAACCTCGGGGCACTTATCACCGCGCACGGGCAGCGCAAGTTTCAATCCACCGCCCAGCGCACAGCCGGGCGGAACCAGGGCGTCTTAGGCGGCACCCATGACCGCGCTGTTTCAATCCACCGCCCAGCGCACAGCCGGGCGGAACCCCGCGCTCCCAGGCGGGCATGATTTCGGTGTTCAGGTTTCAATCCACCGCCCAGCGCACAGCCGGGCGGAACTGTGCCGTTACGGGACTCGTTACCCTGGATAGCGGGTTTCAATCCACCGCCCAGCGCACAGCCGGGCGGAACCAGACTCCCCGCATGACCGATAAGCATCCGCTTGAGTTTCAATCCACCGCCCAGCGCACAGCCGGGCGGAACTTTCGTGACAAGCACGCGAATGCGTCCCTCGGAGGTTTCAATCCACCGCCCAGCGCACAGCCGGGCGGAACGCGCGGTCGACACGTGGCAACCCTTCTCGGAAGTTTCAATCCACCGCCCAGCGCACAGCCGGGCGGAACGGGACAGGGCAACCCTCAGCGTGGGCATCATGCAGGTTTCAATCCACCGCCCAGCGCACAGCCGGGCGGAACCACGACGGAGAGCGGCGGACAGCTCCGTATCGGTGTTTCAATCCACCGCCCAGCGCACAGCCGGGCGGAACATGGGGGGCAGGGCACTCGGGTCAAACGTCATGGGTTTCAATCCACCGCCCAGCGCACAGCCGGGCGGAACCCCAGGCGGGCGGCACTTGCGCGGGCTAGCTGAGTTTCAATCCACCGCCCAGCGCACAGCCGGGCGGAACCAGGGCACGGCCAGCGGGCGTTTTTACGGTAGCTAGTTTCAATCCACCGCCCAGCGCACAGCCGGGCGGAACCCTGTTCTAATCCCCTGGTCATTCTGCCCCCATTTGTTTCAATCCACCGCCCAGCGCACAGCCGGGCGGAACGGCGGCGTTCATCGTCACGCTGTCGCCTGTCGGGTTTCAATCCACCGCCCAGCGCACAGCCGGGCGGAACCGCCGGTGCCAGGGCCGCCAGCATCGGATTGGTGTTTCAATCCACCGCCCAGCGCACAGCCGGGCGGAACCGAACAGGGCGCCGATGCGGGCCAGCCAGGGCGTGTTTCAATCCATCGCCCAGCGCACAGCCGGGCGGAACCCCGTGACGCTGTGGTGGTCATTGCCCGCGACATCGTGTTTCAATCCACCGCCCAGCGCACAGCCGGGCGGAACCCTCGACCTCTCCGCGGGTTCATTCCTCCCGATGGTTTCAATCCACCGCCCAGCGCACAGCCGGGCGGAACAGAGGCCAAATCCAAGTTCAGAACAGAATCAGAGAGTTTCAATCCACCGCCCAGCGCACAGCCGGGCGGAACGCATAGTCGCCCACCGCGAGGCAGGCCTCGGCGAGTTTCAATCCACCGCCCAGCGCACAGCCGGGCGGAACGCCGCCGAAGCGGACGCGCTCGGGGCTGCCTTTGTTTCAATCCACCGCCCAGCGCACAGCCGGGCGGAACGGAGGCTCGCATGGCTGAGCACCTTGACCTGATGTTTCAATCCACCGCCCAGCGCACAGCCGGGCGGAACTGGCCGACGCCGAGGGCCAGCGCACCCTGACCCTGTTTCAATCCACCGCCCAGCGCACAGCCGGGCGGAACCCGGCGATCGTCGTCATAATCGTTCGCCTCGACAGTGTTTCAATCCACCGCCCAGCGCACAGCCGGGCGGAACCGGACCCGCTGAGTCCTCTGGACGGGGTCTCTGTCGTTTCAATCCACCGCCCAGCGCACAGCCGGGCGGAACCTACAGCGCGACCTAACGGCCCTGGCAACTGAGGGTTTCAATCCACCGCCCAGCGCACAGCCGGGCGGAACCCTGCGCCGCGAAGATCGCGCGCGCGTCGCTTACCAGTTTCAATCCACCGCCCAGCGCACAGCCGGGCGGAACCGACTGCGCGAAGAAGCTGACGCCTGAAGGCTATGTTTCAATCCACCGCCCAGCGCACAGCCGGGCGGAACGGCGGGTATCTGGTGGTTCTGGCGTGGCAGCCGGGTTTCAATCCACCGCCCAGCGCACAGCCGGGCGGAACGGCAGTATGCTTGCCGAATGTTTCAATCCACCGCCCAGCGCACAGCCGGGCGGAACTGACGTGCTGGGGCTGGAGCTGGAGGTCCGGGGGTTTCAATCCACCGCCCAGCGCACAGCCGGGCGGAACGGCGCGGGCGGCTTTGGTCTGCGCCTCGAACTGCCAGTTTCAATCCACCGCCCAGCGCACAGCCGGGCGGAACAACAGAGTATCTTTTCCACCCAGAGCAACGGGGGTTTCAATCCACCGCTCAGCGCACAGCCGGGCGGAACACCCAGCGGGCAGACTATGAGGTTAGTCAACTATGTTTCAATCCACCGCCCAGCGCACAGCCGGGCGG
This sequence comes from Deinococcus wulumuqiensis R12, assembly GCF_011067105.1. Lineage (NCBI taxonomy): Bacteria > Thermotogati > Deinococcota > Deinococci > Deinococcales > Deinococcaceae > Deinococcus > Deinococcus wulumuqiensis. The sequence continues at coordinate 18,385 of NZ_CP049360.1, forward strand.
AACGAAAGAGGAAGGGTAGCTTTTCGGGCGTGCCAGGAGTTTCAATCCACCGCCCAGCGCACAGCCGGGCGGAACGCAGGGAAGGCGCTCGCCGCTAGGCACTCGCCCGGTTTCAATCCACCGCCCAGCGCACAGCCGGGCGGAACCGGCTGAGCTGGTCGGCCCCTACCTGCCCCCGGCAGTTTCAATCCACCGCCCAGCGCACAGCCGGGCGGAACGCGATGGTTGCCGAGACCCGCGCCAAGATGCAGGAGTTTCAATCCACCGCCCAGCGCACAGCCGGGCGGAACTGCAGCAGTTGACCGCGCACGCGACCACCAGCGCGAAGTTTCAATCCACCGCCCAGCGCACAGCCGGGCGGAACCGCTCAAGACGTTCGGTGGCCGCGCCTCCGGGCCGGTTTCAATCCACCGCCCAGCGCACAGCCGGGCGGAACGAGCCGCCATGGAGCTTGAGCGGCGGCGCGAGAAGTTTCAATCCACCGCCCAGCGCACAGCCGGGCGGAACGGTTCCGCCTCTGTAGCGTTTTCCATGCGCGTGTGTTTCAATCCACCGCCCAGCGCACAGCCGGGCGGAACCCGAGTAGGACGCCTGCACCGAGGTTCCAGAGCCGTTTCAATCCACCGCCCAGCGCACAGCCGGGCGGAACCGCGCTGGCGGAACATCTCGGGCGCCACCGGCCAGCGCAGCGACCGCCCAGCGCACAGCCGGGCGGAACCGCGCTGGACCAAGAGGCGGTGCGGCTCCTGGAAGTTTCAATCCACCGCCCAGCGCACAGCCGGGCGGAACCGGCTGATGGCGGCAGTCGTCGGCAAGGCCGCCTGTTTCAATCCACCGCCCAGCGCACAGCCGGGCGGAACCTTTGACCCCGACGAACTCAGGCCACTCCCCGCTGTTTCAATCCACCGCCCAGCGCACAGCCGGGCGGAACTCCATGCTCTTAGGGTCAATGGATGACTAATGCTGTTTCAATCCACCGCCCAGCGCACAGCCGGGCGGAACCCCGGCACTGAGGTCAGCGACACCGACGCGCTGTTTCAATCCACCGCCCAGCGCACAGCCGGGCGGAACTCGTCTGGTTCATGCCGTTCACGCCCTTGAGTTGTTTCAATCCACCGCCCAGCGCACAGCCGGGCGGAACGGAACGGGGTATCCCAACCGCCCTCATCGGAGAGGTTTCAATCCACCGCCCAGCGCACAGCCGGGCGGAACCCTCGCCCAGCGTGTGCCGGAGCGCGTGCGGTATGTTTCAATCCACCGCCCAGCGCACAGCCGGGCGGAACCTGAGCAGGCCCGCGCCGAGGCACTGAGCAGCACTGTTTCAATCCACCGCCCAGCGCACAGCCGGGCGGAACCTCACGGCTTCCACGGGGTTGCCGTTTTCGTCGGTGTTTCAATCCACCGCCCAGCGCACAGCCGGGCGGAACCCCGCTGCCTGCCGCGCCCGTTGTCCTTCAGGAGTTTCAATCCACCGCCCAGCGCACAGCCGGGCGGAACACGCGGTGCGCGAGGTGGCTCTAGACCCGTTCTGGTTTCAATCCACCGCCCAGCGCACAGCCGGGCGGAACGTCCTACCGTTCGGAGGATGAGTCACTGTCGGAGGTTTCAATCCACCGCCCAGCGCACAGCCGGGCGGAACTTTGCGTTGCCGGGCTTGTTTGGCGATGCCCGCAGGTTTCAATCCACCGCCCAGCGCACAGCCGGGCGGAACCTCTACCCAGACCACGCGATTCAGCTTGACCGGATGTTTCAATCCACCGCCCAGCGCACAGCCGGGCGGAACTCGTCAAGCATGGACTGCAACGCCTCATCTACAGTTTCAATCCACCGCCCAGCGCACAGCCGGGCGGAACCACTTGGTCGTCATGCTTATCGGTAGGCGTCCCGGTGTTTCAATCCACCGCCCAGCGCACAGCCGGGCGGAACAACAACATCCACCTGGTGCGAACCGGCCAATCGGGTTTCAATCCACCGCCCAGCGCACAGCCGGGCGGAACCCCTGCCACCATGCAGGACGTGGATTGGCTGCGGTTTCAATCCACCGCCCAGCGCACAGCCGGGCGGAACACGAAGTAGGCCGGGTTGCCTGCCAGATTTAGCGTGTTTCAATCCACCGCCCAGCGCACAGCCGGGCGGAACGGTGAGGGGTACCCCCGATGCGTGTTGGGGGGAGCGTTTCAATCCACCGCCCAGCGCACAGCCGGGCGGAACACGCCGTGACGCAGCGGCAGACCGAGGACCGCGAGTTTCAATCCACCGCCCAGCGCACAGCCGGGCGGAACGCAAGGTGATGAGCAGCATGGTCTGCGTACCGGAGTTTCAATCCACCGCCCAGCGCACAGCCGGGCGGAACGCAGGCGCAGGCGTCGGCGAGTGTTTTGACGTTGTTTCAATCCACCGCCCAGCGCACAGCCGGGCGGAACCCCGGCCTGCGCCGCTGCCTGAGCCACCAGGAGGTTTCAATCCACCGCCCAGCGCACAGCCGGGCGGAACGGGATTCACGGTCTGTCCCCGTCAAATCTTGAGTTTCAATCCACCGCCCAGCGCACAGCCGGGCGGAACACAAGCACGAACCGCAGCACCCACAACCACGCGGCGTTTCAATCCACCGCCCAGCGCACAGCCGGGCGGAACTGCTCAGCGCCACGCCGTTCATCTTGTTAATCGTGTTTCAATCCACCGCCCAGCGCACAGCCGGGCGGAACGCGCCGTCGATGCTCAGGTGCAGGGTGACGGGGGGTTTCAATCCACCGCCCAGCGCACAGCCGGGCGGAACGGTGAAATGCGCGGCGGCGTAGCCGGAAGCGAGGTGTTTCAATCCACCGCCCAGCGCACAGCCGGGCGGAACCGCGGGCGACGCGCTTATCAGCGTGGCCCGGTATGTTTCAATCCACCGCCCAGCGCACAGCCGGGCGGAACGTCGTCTCCAGCGGCTCGTTCCACTGGGGCGAGTTTCAATCCACCGCCCAGCGCACAGCCGGGCGGAACCGAGTGTATGTCCTGACCCAGTTCGGAAAAGTTGTTTCAATCCACCGCCCAGCGCACAGCCGGGCGGAACGCCGGTAGACCAGCTCTTCACCCTTGCGAGCGGGGTTTCAATCCACCGCCCAGCGCACAGCCGGGCGGAACCACGATGTCTCCGGTCATGGCTTCATGATACCGAAGTTTCAATCCACCGCCCAGCGCACAGCCGGGCGGAACCTGCTCAGGGCACCTTGTGTGCGGCGGTAATCGTTTCAATCCACCGCCCAGCGCACAGCCGGGCGGAACCAAGCGGCGGGCTTGTTTCACCGTGACGTTTTACGTGTTTCAATCCACCGCCCAGCGCACAGCCGGGCGGAACCGGGTTCAGGGTGCCTGTAGTTCCAGCAACCCCAGTTTCAATCCACCGCCCAGCGCACAGCCGGGCGGAACCACGCCCGCGCAAGGTTGCGCTCCGAGATGCGCGAGTTTCAATCCACCGCCCAGCGCACAGCCGGGCGGAACGACATCTGCGGGTATGGCTGGATTGAGCGCAACAAGTTTCAATCCACCGCCCAGCGCACAGCCGGGCGGAACCTCGCTCATCGTCGTAGGAGCCAGACCATGAAACGTTTCAATCCACCGCCCAGCGCACAGCCGGGCGGAACGATGGCACGGGCAGTGTGGCGGTAGTCCTGGCTGTTTCAATCCACCGCCCAGCGCACAGCCGGGCGGAACAGTTCATCGTCTAAATACGTGCCAGACGACTTCCCGACATCAGTTTGCGCGAACCCTGCGCCGAAGTCCAGAAAGGGGGACGTATCGGAAATATCTATTTGTCATGCGGCTCGTCCTGTACGGACTTTTTAGGCGGCGCGAAACCTCCCGGTCTTTTCCGTCGCACCAGGTTCGCGCTACAGAATCAGGGGTTCGCTGAAATCCATGTACTTATCCACGCCGTGCGCCTCCACGAATTTTTCGCGGGGCTGACGCAGGCGGTAGATGCGGATGCTGTCCTCGGTCACGTCCATAGCGTTCAGTAGCTTCTCGCGCAGCTGGAGCAGTTGAACGTCGGTGACGCCGACCTCGAAGACGCTGTTCTGAACGCGCTGCCCGTGCGCCACGCAGATTTTGGCGACCCGGCGCAGGCGGCGGCGTCCGGCCTCGGTTTCGGTTTTCACGTCGTAGCAGACCAGTAAGTCAATCATCGGTGGAGGTACGGCGGATAGTGGGCCCTGTCGCCGCGCAGGTGCTGGGCCAGCAGGCGGGCCTGAACGTGTGGCACGAGGCCCAGCGGTGTCTTGCGGCCAGTGAGGGGGTGAGTGACTTCCTCCTTCTTGCGCTCGGTCAGGTGCGCGAGAATCAGCTTCCTCGCGTCATCCTTGATGGTCACGGTGTTGCCCTCATGCAGGACGAAGTCGCGGGGCGTGAGTTGTTGGCGGTTAATCAGGGTCAGGATGGCGCGGTCAGCCGTGACGGGGCGCAATTCTTCCATCAAGTCCAGAGCCAGGCTGCTCCGGCCAGGGCGCAGGGCGTGCAAAAAACCCATCTGCGGGTCGAGGCCCACCGACTGACACGCCGAGGCGCAATCGTTCGCCAGCACGGTGTAGACGAAGTTCAGCAGTGAATTGATGGGGTCGCGGGCCGGGCGGCGTGTGCGTTCCGTCAGCCAGAAAAAGTCCCGGTTCTGCCGCAGCATCAGCGGAAAAACTTCCCAGTAGATGCGGGCGGCGGTGCCCTCGATGCCTCGCACCTCGTCCACCGTTTTTGCCAGCGGCAGGCAGCCGATTTGCCCGTTAATGTCCCTGGCCGCCTGCCGCAGCAGGTTGGGGTCGTCGTTCAGTGCCTCGCGGGCCGAGCGCATCAGCGTCTGCTTCTGGTTCTGGAGCTTGCCAGCAGCGAAAAAACGCGACACTGCCAGCGTTCGTTCGGCGTCGCACGCGCAACCGTGTTGGGCCACCCGCAGCAGCACGTTTCCGCTGACGGGCGTTTCGGTGCGGGCCATGAAGCGGCCCTGTTCGGTGAGCCACGTGACGGATTTGTGGTCACGGGCCAGGCGGTGAATAAGGAAGGGAGTCATCATCACGTTGCCGAACACCACCAGACTTTCGACGTGATGGAGCGGAATCATCACAGGCGGTCGTTCTTCGGCTTCTACGCGGATATTTTCGTCCTTCAGGCTTAAGTAGGTGCCCTGCGTCTGAATGTAAAGGGTATTGAGAAGCTGGCGCATTCATTCCTCCAGCAGGGTGGAAAAGGGGTCGAAGCCACGCGGAAAATTACGCGGCGCGAAGGGTTCGCATTCGTATATCAAGCTGCAAAACTGACAGCGCTCATCGGCGGCAGGCTCGGGCAATACCCGCGTTTGCATCATCGCCAGCACGCCGTCCCGTGCATTCAGTACCTCCTCGCGCAAGGCGGGCGTAAAGGCCACCTCGCGCCGTTTGTGGCTGGCGGCATGGTAGATGAACCCCTGCGGAATGCTGTAGCCAAACATTTCCTCCAGGCATATAGCCTGGGCACAAAGCTGAATTTCGTCTGCTAGGCGCGGCTTGGCCTTGCCCGACTTGTACTCCACAGGGATGGGCCGTTCGCCATGCAACTCCACCACATCAGCCACACCCCACAACCGATGCTGCTGTGAAAAAAGCTGCAACCCGCGCAAGGTTTTTACGCCGCCGCGTTCCTCGCTACCACCCGCATGTGCCCGCTCGTGGTTCTGGTGGCCCTTCGCCGTTTGTGCGTTCTCGCTCCAGACCTGTTCCACATGAATCAGGGCGCACTGGCGCGGGCAAAAAACATAGTGCTGGAGGGCCGAAAGCATCACCTGTTCGTCGTTTGGTACGTTGTCCATCACGCCTCCTGCAAAAGAAGGCAGGCCGAGTCGCGGAAAACTCGGCCTGGGTTAGGACTAGCCTTCAGTTAAGACCGTCAGTGTCACGCCAGGGAACTCGGCCAAAGCTCCTTCTGGTGGGCGGCTCACGGTGTACTCCTCGAAACTGCGTGGTGAAGCAGGCTTTTCGGGCGTCGAGAGGGCCGGAATATCCACCAGCTTGAACAGCTTGTGCGCGGGCGCTTTGCCTAGAGCGTTCTCGTGACTGAAGACGTACAGACCACGCACTGCCATTTCTCCACGGCTGGCACTCCGGTCAAGGTCGAACAGGTTGACTAGGGCTTCCCAGAAGAGTTGCAGATCCCCGGAGGTCACGCCCGTACCGCCCTCTTCACGGGCCTTGCCGAGCAGCGGATTGAAGAACCCATGAGCGCGGTAGAGGCCATAAGGAAGGATGCTCTTGCGAGCCATTTCTGTATCCTTTCGCAAGGCATCTTCTTTTCGAGTGATGGCGACACGGGTAATTGTCAGGTCTATTGGAAAAACGGCATCAATACTGGAAGCAAAGGTGACTTGCATAGGCCCACGCACCTGCCCTGCGTTGTACTTTGCACCAGCTTCACCAGTAGCCAGAACAGCGCCAAACATGCGAATGTCGTAAAACCCCTGTGCCATATCGTCACGCAGACGGGGAATAGCCTTCTTCCCTTCCTTTTCTTCTTTTGAAAGTGGGGGTTGAACCTTTAGCGCTTTTTCCTCCTTTAACTCATTCAATGCGACTTTGCTTTGAATGAACATTGGAACCTGATGGGCGAGCTGCAGATAATCGCGAATTTTGCGTTTGATTGCAACATCCGTTACAAGACCTTTGAGTGTTTGCGGGTCTATCCGTGGTGAATTGGCTGCGTCGGGGTCGCCGTTTGGATTGCCGTTAGTTACATCAAATAATAGAACAAATTCATGGCGAACGTCTGGATTGCTGACTTGGGCGGTTTTCTCGGTGTTCATTCTTCTCCTCCTGAGCTTTGACCTTGTCCATCTTCTGCTTGTCCATCTGGCTGTCTATGTTTTCTAAGTTCGCCGCGCTGATGCCAGTAGCCCAACCCAAACTTGCCCTGTTCTTGGATATTCAGTGATGACGGGTAGCCTCCCACGGACACAATCTGGTCAACCAATTCCTCCAGGGCTACCGTAAGGTGCTTACCAGCCTTCGGCATATGGGCGGTAGTTGCCAAGGCTACTAGACGCGGGAAAGCGTTAGAGGGCGAAACCATTGCTGCTCCAAAACTTCTCTGAGTAATCGGGGTTTTAAGTCGGTTGCCGTGCTGCCTGAAGGTATATACCTGCTGTGCCTCTTCTAAGAGGGCAAGCAGTCGTCCGCATAAATAAGCGCTGTTCGTTTCCAGATTTTCCAGTCCAACCATATATGTTTTTCCTCCCGGCAAGTCCCTGATTTGATAATGGAAGAGTGCCAGTTTCATTGCTGAGGCCAATGAATGAAGATGAGTACGCCGGAGAAATTCCTTACGAGGTTCAGACTCCTCTCCACTCACTAAGAGCGTGCGGAAGCGTTGTACGGCCAGCACCAGCATTTCCTGCGGCGGTAGTGCACCCTCATAAGCGGTGCGAATCAGGTGACGGGTCAGGTTGGCGTTCTTGCTGTCCAGCGCCTCCATCAAGGCGTTGATGGACTGTGGCTCTCCTGGCTTTCCCCAAGCGTCATTGATTCTGGTGGCGTTCAGATACAGCCGGGCATGTGGAATGACTTTATCTAAGTCCTTGTACAGCCACTCGCGCAGCGCGGTACGCCCCACATTTGGGCTGAACACCGCCAGGGCAAATTTAGCCCCGTCAATGTTGGTGAAGTGGTCAGCTGCCCGGCGCTGAATGTTCAAAAAGTTGGCGAGCTGCGAGAGTCGCGCCTGTGGCTTTGGCGCGTCGGCCACAGCTTTTCTCCCCTTCTTGGCCTTGGGCTTTTCTTCCCCTTCTGCGCTCAAGTCGTCGTCATCGCTGGTGGCCACTGGTTTCAGAAGGTCACCGAAGGCGCTGGCAAAGTCAAACTCGGCTTCGGGCAGGGTCGCGCCTCCCTTCTCAATCCAGAACAGGGCAACCTGGTTAGTTAGGCTCTCAGGCTGGTCTTCATCTTTTACAAGGACTCGCCTTGATTTCTTATCTTGCGCCAAGGTGTTCAAAACTTGTGTGGCTACATCGGCGCATTCAAAACACAAGTTAATATGAGCAACTCTTACATCTTCACCTTTGACCCTCTTTTTGAATTCTCCCCTTCCACTCAAGAATGCTGTTTGGTTATATGAATGAATCGGACGTGGGGATTTGACTATTCTTACCCCGACGGGGATACGCCCAATCAGCGGCTTATTCTGCCCGCATACCGCGCATTCGCCCATCACAATGTTCTTTTCACTGTCCCGGACGGCGACGCGTTCCTGGGCTTCCGTGACCCAGAAAGCTTTAGCCTCCGGCAGTTTAAAGAGGCGTTGCCCGGCCAGCGGACCATACGTCAGTTCAAACGCCACCCAGTCCTTGGCCATCACTTCTTTAAATCTCGTATCTGACTCTAGCCATCTTTCTTTAATAGCTTTCTTGACCTGCAAAATGGCTGTGCGAAGTTCTGAACCTATTTCCGGTGCATCTGCCATCTTGTCTAACAGCTGCAAGAAGTTTGGATGCTTCTCGGTCAGAACTTTTGTTGCCTTACCACCTTTGTCATCAAGTTGCTCAATGCCAAGGGCATAAGCAGCCTCATCTGCAAGAGCATGAGCATCTGTGCTGCTGGTGCGCCCGGTGTAAGGCCGCGCCCAGTGCAAGCCTTCCAGGTTGGATTCTTCCAGCCGCGCCCCGTTCTCGCTGACTTGAACCGTCCAGCGGATGGGCTGCGAGTAGTTGTAAAACCCGGTGGGCGGAAGCTTCTCCCTGAATTCGGCGTCGCCTGCCAGATTGACCAGGGCGTCAAGCATGGCGACCCTCCAGCGCGTCCACTTTGGCGTAAGGGTTGCTGATTTCCGTTACCACGTCTACCCAGCCACCTTTCAGGGTGGCATTGAAGTACACCGCTTCCATATAGCCGTCTACTAGACTCCATTTTTTGCCGTCGTGCCGCTTGAACTGCATTTCCTTGCGGGTTTTGCTGGGGACAAAGGCAATGTCCAGCAGCATGTTGCCAAGGTTCTGGTTCAGCGAGTTGTCGGGCTTCTCATCCAGCGCCGCCGCTTCAAACTCCGCGCTGAATTCGCGGGTTCCCAGGTAAGGTTGGTGGCGGCATTGCCCAGCCACAGCCCGGCGCATAAAGCATTCGGTGTGCTTCACTTGCAGGTTCACGCCATTAGCCCGGGCAAAAGCATGAGGCTGCACCACGATGTCAGCATGAATGAGGTACTCCACGTCCTTGAGGAGCAGGCTGGAACGCTGCTGCCTGTCGTCTTCAACGTAAATAGGGGTTTTCCCCTGCCTGTTGCTGAGTTCGTTGCGGAGCACGGTGGTCGTGGTGCCTAGTTTCACCACCCCGATGCGCCGGATTCGGTACTTGATTTCTGGCTTCCAGTACACCGCTTCGAGTGCTCCGCGTGCCGCGCTAGGCGTGATAATTGGATAAGTCACGCGCTCGACTTTGAATTCCGGTCTACTGAACAGGGCGTAGTTGCCCCGCACGCGCAGGCTGACCGACGGGTCTTTCATAGGGTTTCCTCCTTAAGTAGACACAGTGTAAAATTAAAAATTTTTTAGAGCACATTTCCCCCATCCGGGATGTAAATCAGGTCAGCGGGGTCGCGGTCTATCGGCAGACCGACCAGCGGGTCGTATTGGCCCACCGCTTCAAACAGGTACACACCCTCTTCCAGTTCCCGGATGGCCCCGCCCTTTGCCAGCTGCCGGGCCTCGTGCGTATAGATGCTGACCACGTAGGGTTGTAGCGCCCGCCAACTTTTGCGGCTGGGAAAGTGCTGCCACTGTATCAGCGCCTTCAGGTAATCGCCGTAAGGAACGATGATGCTTACCGTGTCGTCCCTAATCAGACGGTAGGTTTCGGCCACCTTCCTGAATTCCAGTTCGCGGCGCAGCGGTTGAATGTGCAGTTCATCGGGGTGAACGTCGCCGTAAAGCATGGAAAAGTAACGGCGCAAAATCTCCGTGCCATTCATGTCGTGGTCAATGTTCTGGCTAGTTTCCAGCAACGTGCGGGCCTTTTCGATGCCTTTCTGGTAGGGACCTTTAGGCGCTTTGCCGCTCAGGGTCTGGAAAATGACCACGCGCCCCAGTGCTTCACCGTTGCCGTTGCGGTTGCAGCGCCCCGCCGCCTGAACAATGCGGTCAAGGGGAGCCAAGGCGCGGTAGACCACTGGAAAGTCCAGGTCCACCCCGGCTTCCACGACCTGGGTGCTGACCAGGCGCACGGGCCGCTTTTCGGTCTTATCGTCCAGTCGCGCGTTGATTTCGGCGAGCACCTTTTTGCGGTGTGCGCCGCACATCAGCGTGCTCAGATGGTAGAGATGTTCGGTGTTCTGGCTCTGAAGTTCCCGAATCAAGGCCAAGGAATCTTTGCGAGTGTTTAGGATGGTCAGGATTTGCGGCTCGGTCTTCATTTCGCTGGCAAGTGTGTTCCAGGCCGCGGGGTTGGGGTATTCAGGGTGCAGGGCGTACTTCACCCGCGTCAGTTCCCGGAAGTGGTCGGCATACTGCGGCACGATTTCGGTCTGGGAGAGGTTTTTGAAAGCGGCCGTCAACTCATCGGTTTCAAAAGCGGGCTGGGTGGCGGTGCACAGCACCACGCTCACCCCGTAGTCGTCTATCAGCGTTCGCATCACGTCCAGCGTGGCGGCCCGCAGCTCAGGCGGCAGGGTGTGTACCTCATCCAGCACAATCACACTCCGGGCAATTCGGTGCAGCTTACGCAGCTTGCTGGTTTTGCGAGCAAAAAGCGACTCGAAAAGCTGCACGAAGGTGGTGCAAATCAGGAGCATATCCCAGTTTTCGGAGGCCAGTTGCATCCGGAGGGCGCTGCCCTGCTTGCGCTCGGCGTCTTCGGCTTGCTGGTCGGGGCCGGCTTTGCGGCTTTTCGTTTCCACTGCGCTGTGGTGCTCAAGTACGGCGTCGTCGCCCAGAACGTCGCGGTATACCTTGGCGTTCTGGTCAATGATGCTGGTATACGGAATGGCGACAATCACGCGCCGCAGGTCGTTTTTCAAGGCATGCTTCAGCGCGAAGGCCAGGCCACTCAGGGTTTTTCCACCTCCCGTCGGTACGGTCAGACGGTACAGTCCTGGCTTCCCCTCAGCAGCTTTCAGACACTCGGCGTAGACTTCGTCTCGCACTTTCTGGACATGTGGAGCAACTTTTTTGCCATTTTTCTGTTGCTTGTCCAGCAGCTTTTGCCGCCCTGCTTCAAAGCGCTGCCATAGTTGGGGAATATCTAGGTCATACTGCCGCGCCTCTGGGCGCTCCTGCCCGAAATGCTTTTCAGTATCCAGAAAATCTGCGTCTACCAGGGCAGAAGTCACCATGCGCGTGAAAAGCTCTTGCTGGTAAGGCTGCGTAGGGATTTTTTCAGGGGTTCCACTGGGCTGTAGACCAAACGTCTGAATGGCTTCCTGCATTATTTCCAGTCTTTCGGACGTTTCCGGTTCACCCAGAATTTTCTGCTCGCCCTCCCCTGCGTCCTCAAGCCCAGCATGATGTCCCAGCACCGGTAGGGTGAAAGTGGAAGCTTGGGGATGCTGCCCAAGTCTGTTTTGTAGAAGCATAGCCCCCCAGACGGCGTGGGGTGGGCCTTTACGTCCCAGCTCTTGACCTTGCTCCTCAGCTTTCTTCGCATCGCGTAGATACTGCTGAAACTCTGGGTTGTACTTGCCGAGGTCGTGCCAGATGCCTAGCAGATACGCGAGATTGCCAGCATCGAAAATCTTGGCAAACTGCTGGGCCAACTTTGCTGTGTCCTGCAAGTGTTTCAAAAGGTCGTGTGGTTGGCCGCCGCTGCCGTCGCTAGGGGTGTGAGCCCAGTAGTCTTCTACCCAGGTCAACTTGCTCATACTTCATTTTCCCCTCTCATCCCGACATCTGTTGTCGTTTTACAGGCCTCCCGCAGTTCCGCCAGCCAGTGCGCCCGAATCTGGGGTGGGGCCAGCACCTCGACCCTGGGTCCAAAGCTGTAAATCCACGCCAGCACCTCACGCGGCAGGCCGCTGGTATCCGGCGCGGCGAAAACTACAGCCTCAACTCGGCCATCAGGAAGTTCACGCACTTTCTTCAGGTGAGAGTAGCCGCCCTCCAATACCCGGTAAGCGGCGTCTCGCCGAAAGCGCAGGTGAATGGGAATGCCCGTGCGGCCCTGAGTGCCGACAACGCCCAGGGCCGACTGAAAAAATTCGCGTGGGTCGAAGGTGTCCGGGATGGTGTAGGTTCGCGCCGTGTCTACCTGAAGGCAGCGCATACGTGAAAGTTTGAAAGTGCGGACATCATGGTGGAAGCTGATTTCACGGCCCACCAGATAGAGTTCCAAGTTCTGGGGATGAAGTTCAATCAAATAGGGCTCAACCACGTTGTGCCGCCATGCGCCGCTACCGCTAGGCTTCTGGTATTCGAAGGCAAGAGGATGGGCACCCAGCCATGCCACCGCCGCTTTCTCCAGATTCTGCGTTTCACGTCCATTTGAGCGCCTGCTGCCCAAGTCAACGAAGCTACGGTTCATCATGGGCTGGAGATGTTCGGGCAACCAGGAGTTCAATTTGTTGAGGGCCGCCCGCTGGTGCTTTGCTTCTCCACCCGAGCGGTGGTAGAGCGCACGTGCAGCGGCATGCAAGATAAGGGCTTCAGTGGGGTGCAAATTGGTGCGGTGCGTTCGAACGAAATAGCGTGGGGGGCGTGTCTGGGTGAAGTCGAAGTCAGGTTCCAATACAGCGAGGTCAGCTAAATCGCGCTGGATGGCTCGCTCTGCTGCCCCCCATTCCCTGGTATCTGGAACGATAGTGGGATACAAGCCCACTATCAGGTCGTGCACCGTGCGTTCCTTTTCTCGGAGCAACGCGGCAAGCTTGAACAGGCGGTGGGCCTTGAGGGGGCGTTCGGAGATGCCCTGTTCTTGCGGAGGAGCCATACCTCTAGCTTGGCATCTTCCACCTTCTGAATCTGAGTAGGTGTTGCCTGAAGTACACCTTGCCCCTAGCGCAAAAGTCGCATTTGTCTCACGCTAGAGTCGTCGCCATGCCCACCCTGCCGCCGAGCCTGCGTGACGTGCCACCCGCCGAACTCTTCCCAGAAGTGTTCGCCCGTGACCCGCACCATGTCGGCTGGACACGCGGCGGGCGGGCACGCGCACTGGAGTTGCTGGCCCAGCTCGACCCCGTCACCTACGGGCGTGACCGCTCCAGGCTCGACGGGCACGTTAGTCGCCTCTCGGCCTTTCTACGTCACGGTGTCCTTTCCCTGGCAGAGGTAAGGGACGCCGCCCTGACCCACGCTCCAGTCACCGCACCCAGCCGTGTCTACAAGTACATCAACGAACTGTCCTGGCGCGACTTCTTCGTGCGGGTCTACGCCGAAGTCGGAGACAAGGTCTGGCAGGATTTCCAACCTTACAAAACTGGAATCGCGGCCGCCGACTACGCCAGCGAATTTCCCACAGACATCGACCGCGCCGGGACAGGGCTGACCTGCATCGATTCCTGGTCACGTGAGCTGCGCGAGACCGGCTACCTGCACAACCATGTCCGCATGTGGCTGGCGGCCTACATCATCCACCACCGCCGGGTGCGCTGGCAGGCAGGAGCGAGCTGGTTCATCACCCATCTGCTCGACGGTGACCCCGCCGCCAACAACCTCAACTGGCAATGGGTGGCAAGTACCTGGCGGCGCGGCCCCTACATCTGGAACCGCGCCACGCTGGTCAAGAATGCGGGAGAACGCTACTGCGCGTCTTGCCCGCTGGCTTCCGGGGGTTGCCCCTTCGACGCGACCTATAGCGACCTTTCCACGCGCCTGTTTCCCTCACGTTACCCAGCCCCAGGGGAAACAGGCGTGCTGCCGCCCAGGATGCTGGAGGCGGTTCCCTGGGAAGCGCCTCCTCCACCTGAACCACTTCCCGGCGCGGTGGTCTGGGTGCATGGAGACCGACTCTCCCCCACCAATGAGGCGCTGCTGGCCTACCCGGAACGCCCCGCCGTGTTTGTCTGGGATGACGAACTCCTCAGGACGTGGGCGGTGAGCGCCAAGCGTCAGAGCTTCATCCATGACTGTGTGGCCGAACTTCCCGTCCACGTCCTGCGCGGGGTGGTGGCTGAGGAAGTGGCCCGCTTCGCCCGCGCCCACCGCGCGAAAGTGATTGCCACGACCCCTAGCCCCAGTCCACGCTTCGCGCAGATTGTAGAGGCGCTGCGGGAGGCGGGCTTTACCGTACAGCTCTGGCCCGAACCCGTCTTCGGCGCGAGTGTGACTCCGCTGGACTTGCGGGTTCACGCCGCTTACTGGGGACAGGTGAGAGCCAACGCTTTCGGCAAACCGCCTGCACCGCCCAAAGAAAAGCCACTGGTCAAAGTCAGCAGCCCTGGCGACAAGAAGCCCAGCAAGCGCAAGCCTAAGAAGCTGGACGCCGAGCCGCTGTTCAAGTTGGGGGAAGGAGATTGAAAGCAGCTGTTCAGGAACTGCGCCACGCTCCTGGAAGCTGAGCCATTCGCCAACTACTCGCAAGCCTTGCCGTCGCCATCCCTGTCCAAATTGGTGCTGTATCCCGGCTGCCCACGCAGGAGTGGCGCAGCCCCAGCAGCGCGTGCTTCGGCGCAACTGCGGTAGATGACGTTCTGAGAGGGCACCGCTGGACGTGTGGGTGCCGCAGCGGGTGTAGTCGTCGGGCGTACTGGCGCTGGAGTGCCTGCCCCCTGCGTTCCCTGGCCGCGCTCGGTGGTAATGGTGTAGGCCCCCGTCGGGCGGACAGTCACCGTGACCGTGCCATTGAGGTCCGTTCGGTAGGTCGTGGCGCCAACCGAGCGGTACAGGTTCAGGGCGCTCTGTGTCGGGTGGCCGTAGTTGTTCGGACCCACGCTGATGACCACGTTGCTGGGCCGCACTGCCTTGAGCCAGGTGGCATTGTCCCCGTTCGTCGCGCCGTGATGGATGGATTTGTAGACCTGCACCGGCCCAAAGGTCGTCGCCGGGTACTTCCTGAGCCAGGCGGACGTTTCCGCCGTCTCAGCGTCCCCGGTCATCAGAGCTTTGAAGCCGCCGTACTGCACCAGCAGGCCCACAGAGTTCAGGTTCTGGTCGTTCTTCGGCATCCCGGGTGGGGGTGGCAGCACCGTGATTTTGACGCTCCCCAGGTTGATGGTCTGGTCTTTTGCCAGCAGGCCCTGCGTGCCTGCCTGTGACACCACATTCATCAGGCGTCCCCAGGTCTGCGTGGTCGCCGCCAGGCCGTTGTTCAGGAAGAACTTCGGCTTGTTGAGCGCAGTCACAGGAATCAGACCCGTGATGTGGTCGCCGTCGCCATGACTCGCGGCCACCAGGGAGACATTTTTAATGTCGTACTGACGGATGAGTTCACGCATCCGGCTTTCGGAGCGGCCCCCGTCGTACAGCAGGGACTGGCCTTCTGGCGCGGTTATCAGCACAGCGTCGCCCTGACCCACGTCGAGGAAGCGAATGGTCAGCACGCCTCGCGGGGCGGCCTGGGCCGCCGCTACGGTGCTGCACAGCAGCGCCAGTGCCAGAAACCGCTTCACAGGCTGATGTCTCCAGCAGGAGCGCCCTCGTTCAGGGCTTCCAATGCCTCCCTGGCTTTGCCCTGGCGACGCCGCGTTTCCTGACGGTCAATCTCGATGCTTTCGCCGTGGTCGTTGATGGCCAGCACGTCGCCTTCTTTCAGGCCATCTGGCAAGGTGGAAATCAGCCAGTCCGCCGTTGTCCCGTCTGGCAGCTCTACACGGGCATAGTTGCCCTCGATACCGTCCACAACGACGTGCTCGGTTTTTAAGGGCTGAGCATCGGGCCTGGCATCTGTCATAACGTCATTTTAGGGGAGCGGACTCACGCGGGACCAGACTCCCCGCAGAGCCGTTTAGCCCACCGTGCGAAAAACGGGGTGTAGCGACGTGAGAGGCCTATCAAAGAGGCCCTGACCACTGCCTTGACGGAAGACCTGCTCAAAGTCCTCTGCCGCCAGCCCTTTACGTAAGCGGGTGGCGTAGGCGTTGTAGAGATTCTGCTGATAAGCCCGCACGTCGTAGTCATGGCCCTCTGGGTTCAGGTCGAGCGGCAGCCAGCCACGCTCCTGTTGACGGTAGAGATAGAGACGCTCACCCTGCCGCCAGTTCTGGCCTGCGTTCAGCAGCGCTTCGTACTGACTCTCCTTGCGCTGGGGGCGGGTGCGGGCGTAGTCCTCAGGAGACTTGGTCAATCTGACGCGGGTTGCCACTTCACGGTTGGTCAGGGTGCGCCTTGAAAGGGTGTCCAGAGTTCGCTGGTAGATGTCATGCACTCTGGCAACGTCACCTTCCAGAAGGGCCTTCACCGCCTGTTCCAGAAACTTTTTGCCGTAGGGTTCCGACCTCACCGTGTCGAAGGCGGCTCCCCGCAATTGTAATTTGCCGTCATAGCCCAGCAAGGCATAGTTCTTGATTTCGTGGCTGAGCATGGCGACCCAGCGGCCATCGAACTCCAGAGAAACGCCTTCTGGAAGGGTGGCATCAACCTGGGCGATGAGTTCTCTTTCCTTCGCTTCATCCCAGCCTTCGGGCACGCTGAAGTAGACACCATCGGTATCGGCTTCAATCAGGGTTACGCCACCTGCCTGGAGGCCACCCACCACTTGCCCCAGCACTTCCCGGCCCCGCGTGGTGACCCGGTCTGCGGCTTCCCTGTCACCAAACAGGGCCATCCTGCCCGCGCCCAGGTAGCCGTAGCCTGCATTCACGATGAGTTTCATGGCCGACTGCATGGCGTCGTGCTCTCCTGGTTCGCCACGGCGCATGGCAGCCTTGTGTTCCAGGCGCATCAGGGTCAGCCGGTCCATCAGGTGCAGGAAGACGCCTAACGGGTCCGACGCTGGCCCAATCTTCTCCGTGCGAATCAGGCTGGGATACATGCTGGCGATGTCGGCTTTGACGACGCGGGGCAGGACACCCTCGGCGAAGAGCTGGACGTGACCACCTGAGTGCGGCTCCGCGTGACGTGGTTGCTCGGCGGGCAGAGAGACTTCACTGTGCAGATAAGCCCTGACCAGCATGGGTTCCAGCACCCCCATTGCAGGCCCGGCGTAGGGCAGGCGGTGATACGGGCGGGGCGTCATCTTCGCCAGGGCGAAAGATGAGGCCAGGACCCGCTTTGCCAGGGCGTCCACTTCTTCCACGTCCTGCAGGGCGTAGCGCCTGACGGTTTCAGGATGTTCAAGATAGGTCTGGGCAATTTTCTCGCCTTCGAGATAGACGCGGCCTGCTGGAGCGATGCCGAAGAGCTGGGACACGACCTTCAGGCTCTGGCTGGGCAAATCCATCCGCCGGACCGCGTCGATGGTGTCCAGAATCTCCCGCCCTGCACAGGCCCAGTGGGGGGACGTGCGCCCGTCATTGACCTTCCACACCCCTGGCGGCCCCTCTGGGCGGCTCAGATTGACCCTGAGGCCCAGCACTTCCGCCCTCCCCAGCAGAAAAGGCAGGTCAAAAGCGCAGATATTGTGGTTCTCAATGATGTCCGGGTCGCGCTGGGCGATGATTCGCAGCAGGTCACGAATCATGCCCGCTTCTTCCGCAGCGGTCGGGGCTTCCAGCACCGCCTCAAAGCCACGGTTGTCCCGCACGGCAATCATGAAAATCCGCCCTTCCTGCGGCGTCAGGCTGGTGGTTTCCAGGTCGAATTGCAGGCGTACCGGGTCGTCGAACTGCATCCCGCCGAAAGAGGTGCGCCCCGACTGGCAGAGGTACTGCTCTACAGGGGACAGCGTGTAATAGCCGTTCAGGTCGTGAAAGCTGGTGACGGGCTGTTTCAGGCGGCGTGAGGCACCTGCCAGGAGCCTCCTTCGCAACTCTCGCCCATCCGTCACGGTCAGCAGGTACTTCAAAGTACCTGTGTCACCTTGACGCTCCTGCACATGAAAAGGGGCAGCCGGGTCATCCCAGGAAAGAGGTAAGCCCTGGGCATCCTCCAAATCACGGGCAAAGACCCAGGAACGGAAGCGGGCCTGTTCGCAGTGGACCTCCTCACCCTCACGTCGCCAGACCCAGGCTTGCCCCGCGAGGTTGGCATACACGGAAACGATGCCTGGAAGCGGGTCATGCCCGAACAGCCAGGGGTCAGCCTGCATAGATTTGACTTCCCGTGAATACCACGGTATTCTTTTTAGCATCAAGCCGCCGAGTGCGGCTTTTTTCTTTGGCACTGGATAGAACAGAGGGACAGCAACATGGAGACCTGTTCTATGCCTTGCCTTCCCTCTGGTCTTACAGAAGACCTGGACGCCAGGTCTCCATGAAGCTGTGCCAGAAGCCTCTGACCGCCCCTCATGGTCAGTCCACGTCGTCCAGCTGACGTCTGGGCTGACGGTAGGTGAAGCGCAGGGTGGAACCTGACGCGATGACCCGCTCAATTTCGTCTTTCAGCTGGCTGCTGGACATGCCAGCGCCGCTCAGGTGAACCCAGCCCCGACTGCGGCTGATACCCACAAAAAGCTGATTGCGAAGCTTGATGCTGTCTTCCTGAGCCGCCACGTGGTCGAGGCCGACCACGTACACCACGTCCGCCTCATTGCCCTTGGCCTGCATGATGGGGCTGACCGTGATGGCCCCATCATGCCAGAAGCCGTTGGGGTCGGTGTTCGGCCACTTCTGTTTGGGCACGTTCACGTCCTTGTTGCCGGGAAGATAAACACTGATGCCAGCCGCACGCAGCGCCTGAAAGACCTCACGCTGAAGGTTGTACGGCTGCCACTCCAGTCCGGGGACAACGATGAGGAGATGGCGACTGGGTTGCAGGCCACCCTCACGCAGGTCGTGCTGGAGAGAGGCAATCAGCGCTTGCAATTCGGCCTTCCGGTCAGGGTAAGCGGCAAACGTCACCAGCGGGTCTGGCGTGAACTGGCTCAGGGGATTGGGGGAGTTCTCGGCGGCGCGGGTCAGCGTGACTTCGTTCCCGCTGCGGAATTGCCCCTCCACGTCGTACCCTATCGCCTTCCAGTCCCGCTGATTGGTCAGCCCCGCCAGCATGCCTTCCGTTCGCAGGAGGCCCATGCCCAGCGCATGGGCCGCCAGCAGCACTGGCCCCGGTGTCCGGTAGCAGCGGTTCATGATTTCCGACTTGCGAATGCCACCCTTGTAGGTCACGCCCGCACCGAAAATCTGCGCTCCGGCCTCACCGAACAGCGACCGGGTACTCGGAATGGTCAATGAGTCCAGCGACTGCGCCTCGTCGTAGGCCCAGATGAGACGGCGGGCCTCCGGCTCGCCGCTGTCGAACAGCGCGTCACGGGCCACCGGTCGCAGGGACTGGTAAGCCATCCAGTAAAACGCCTGTTTTTCCTCGAAGGTCAGGGCCACTTCCTCGTGAACCAGGTCTTGCCCTTCGTCGATGAGCACCGCATCGAAAATCTGAAGGGAACGACCTGTGGCTTTCGCGTCATCCAGCAGGGCCTTGCAAGCGTAGAGCAGTTTGGCTGTGGGAGAAGCGTTCGGCGTATTGTCCACCGTCAGGGGCCGCACGCCCACCTGCGCCGCGAGGGTGCGGTAAAAGCCCGGCTGGTCTTTCGAACCCCAGGCGTGCAGGACACGCAACTTGTGCTGGGCCTGCTGCAGGGTCACCTCTCCGTTGGTGGCCTGCCTCAGCCAGTGGTCCACCTGAAACTTAATCTGGTCGTAGAGAGAGCGCGAAAAGAACACCAGGGCAATGTTCCAGTCCGGGTGGCGCAGGTGCATATTGGCCGCTTTCTGAGCCAGCAAAACTGTCTTCCCGCTGCCCGCGATGCCACGAATGCGCTGCGGCCCAGGGGGAATGGTCTTGGCGATGAGTTCCTGCTGCAGGTCGAAAGCATGGAGATGTCTGGCCGTCCGGGCAATCAGGTCTATCTTTCGCCTGGATTCCAGTGGAGCCTGCAGGTGGCGGACCTGACGCCTGGGAACGCTGCCACTCGTTCCCAGGGCGCGGCGCAGCGAGAGCCAGTCCTCATCGCTGAGCGGCTCGCCGTAGCGGACGGGGGGAGTCTGCTCCAGCGCCCGGCGGAGTTTGGCGGGCGTCAGCTGGTCGCTAAACAGCATGGGCACGTCGCTGAGCAGATGCCCGAAGCGACTGTCCCATTCCTCACGGGAAATCAGCGGCGCGGCGACAATGGCCCTGGTGGCCAGTCCAGTCAGTCCCGACTTGCGAACAGCGAGTTCTCCCAGCACCTGGGCCTGCTTGCGGGCCTGCTCATAGGGGTTGAGGTGCATCTTGCCGTAGTAAGGCCGGGAGAGGTCCCAGCGGTAGCCGGAAACGCTGCCGATGATGTCCAGCGGCAGGCTCTTGACCTCGATGATGACCAGCCCCAGCTCCGGGTCAGCCACCAGGATGTCCGGCTCACGCATGGTTTCGTTGGTTCTCAGGGGATAGCGCCAGAAGCCGAGGGCCTCTTCCCCAGCGTAGGCTGCCTTGACCGCCTCGAAAACCCTGGCTTCACCCTGTTCTCCAGCGCCGCCAAAGCCTTCTGTTGCGATGAACTCAGCCACAATGCTTCAGGGTAGCCCAAAAGGAAAGACGAAAGCTCATTTGCTGTCAGTCCGTTGACTGTGGGATGGCCCTCTCAGGGACAAATTCAGAAGATACGTTGGGCCATAACTTCCCTTGGTCACCATGACCCATGAAGCCCGTCCGCTAAACTGCGCTCAGTGAGCCTTCCGCAATTGAGACTGGACCGGGGCACCCTGGTCATGAAGGAAGTTCCGCCTGTGGTAGCGGACTGTTTCCAGTGGGACGCCCGGAGTCAGTCCTACCGGGCCAGGGGCATGGACTACCGCTTTGTCGTCGAGGCGCTGCGGAAGGCGAATATCACCTTCAAGGACGAAGCTGCCGACTTCCTCAAGCTGGAACTGGATTTTTCCCGCGAAATAGAACCATACCGACACCAGAAGCAGGCCCTGAACGCCTGGAAGCAGGCCGGAAGGCGTGGTGTCGTCGAGGTGCCGACCGGTGGTGGCAAGACCCTGATTGCCCAGCTCGCCTTGCGGGACACCCCGCGCAGCGCCCTGATTTGCGTTCCCACCCTGGATTTGATGGCCCAGTGGTATGCCGGGCTGGTGGCCGCTTTTCCCGATGCCAGCATCGGGATGCTCGGCGGGGGCAGCAAGGATGAGACCCCGATTCTGATTTCCACCTACGATTCCGCCGCCATTCATGCCGAGACCCTGGCCGGGCGCTACGCCCTGCTGATTTGCGACGAGGTCCATCACCTGCCAGGGGATTTCACGCGGGCCAGTGCCGAGATGAGCCTTGCCCCCTACCGACTGGGCCTGAGTGCCACCCTGAAGCGCTCTGACGGGCGAGAGCGTGACCTCGATGCCCTGATAGGCCCCGTGGTGTTCTCCGCGTCTCCTGACGAGCTTGCAGGCCATACCCTGGCGGCCTACAAGGATGTGGTCATCAAGGTCAAGCTCAGCCCCAGTGAGCAGCAGCGGTACGACGAACTGATTCGGCAGCGGAATGACTTTCTACGGCTCAACAACATCAAGCTGGGCACGCTCGACGGCTGGAAGCAGTTCATCATGAGCAGCGGCAGTCCGCAGGGACGGGCCGCGATGCTCGCGCACCGCGAGGCCAAGAGCCTCGCGTACGGCACTGAGGGGAAACTCCGTGTCCTGGAAGAAATCCTTGCCAACCATCCAGACGCCCGCACCCTGATTTTCGTGAACGATAACGCCACCGTGTACCGCATCAGCCGTGAGTTTCTGATTCCTGCCATCACCCACCAGACCCATGTCAAAGAGCGCGTAGCGACGCTGGACAGGTTCCGCAGCGGGGAGTACCAGTACCTTGTCTCCGGTCAAGTCCTCAACGAAGGCGTGGACGTCCCCGAAGCGAGCGTGGCCGTGGTGCTCTCCGGCACCGCGACGGAGCGGGAGCATATTCAGCGTCTGGGTCGCATCCTTCGCAAGTCCGAAGGCAAGCAGGCCGTGCTCTATGAGGTCATTACTGAGGGCACCACGGAAGAGCGGGTCAGCCAGCAGCGCCGGGGCCAGTGGCAGCCCAGACCCAACCTCAACCTGGAGGACTTGAATGCTCCCGACTGAGCTGCTGATGTTCCGCGTCAAAGGTGGAGTGGTTGAGCCAAAGCGCCTCAAGCCCACCACCGCGAATCTCAAGCTGGCCGAGACGGTCATTCAGACCTTCGAGCAGCACCTGGGAAAAAGACGCTTCGAGCTGGACGAGGAGCTGCGCCTGCTGGAAGAAGGGCGCTCGGATTACCGCGTGCTACGCGGTCTGACCCGGCTGCTCCTTCAGCAATGTGACTTCGAAGCCGGGGGCGGGATAGAGCCACACCTCGCCCGCGAGAAGGTCTTTGCCCTGGCCCAAGGGCATCCCCCCAGCCGCAGACGCACGGGCGAGTTGCTCGAACAGCTGGGCCGGAGCCTGGACAGGCCGCTGTCATCCGAAGAACTGGCGGCTTCGCTGTACGCCGACCTGGAAGACCAGCAGACGCTCATCAGCTTTGACCCGCCTACGCCTGAAGAACTGATTCACCGCTTCGACCTCGCGCAGGCCCAGGGCTTGCTCTACCGGGCGTACAGCCTGATTATCACGGCCCGTCGCAACGAGCCGTCCCGCTACAAGCAGCTTCTCAAGTACACCAAGCTCTTTGGCCTGATGGTGACCGTGGAAGGGGACGCCACCTTCGGCTTTACGCTGACGATGGATGGGCCAACTTCTCTCTTTTCGAGTACCACCCGCTACGGGCTGGCGATGGCGAAATTCCTCCCGGCCCTGATTCACGTCACCAAATGGGACCTCACCGCGACCATCAAGCCCAGAAAAGACCTGGCCTGGGTCGACCCAAATGACGACGAGTGGCAGTACGGCCTGACCAGCGAGGATGGCTACGTCAGCCATTACAAGGTGCCCGAAGAGCATGACAGCGCCCTGGAATCCGGCTTCGCCGAGCGGTTTCAGAAGCTCGACACGCCCTGGACACTCGAACGGGAAGTAGACCTCGTTCCTGTTCCTGGCGGCGTCATTCTGCCCGACTTCCGCCTTCTGCACGAGGATGGCCGCAGCGCCCTGGTGGAAATCGTGGGCTACTGGCGGCCTGACTACCTCCGCAAAAAGTTTGACCTGCTCCGCAAATCAGGCAGAGAAGATGTCATCGTCTGCGTTTCAGAGCGGCTGAATCTTGAAAAGGCTGGGGTCGACCCCGCTGACTTCGGGGAGCGGGTGATGTGGTTCAAAGGGGTATTGAACCCAAAAGAGGTGCTGGCCGTTGCTGAGCAGGTCGCGAGGAAAGAAGATTGAAATAATGACTCAACTTACCCATCCCCTGGACAGAGGATGAAAGAGCCAAGGCCAAGTTTCGTGTCAAGGTCAGAGCGTTTGCTGACTTGATGCTACCAAGTTAGGGATTACGCAGCTGTGGCGAACGTAAGGTGCCAGCGTTTAGAAGTCAACGCTTGAAAGTGATGGTGCAGGTGGTGACTGCCCCGCTGACCTTGCAATTGGTCAAAGTAGCGGCGTACGTCCCACTCAGACCAGTGGTGGTGCTGGCTGCCGCAGCATTGCTTACGGGCTTGGGAGCGGGCTGGGCACCCTTAATGGGGACGTTGTCAAAGCGCTGACCAATCAGTATCAGACGCCGGATAGTCGCGGCATTGGCTGGGTAGGAGAAGCGAAATTGCACGCTGATGGGGATGTCCCGGCCCACATCTGCACTTGCACCCCACGATTGCCACTTGCCAGCGATGGCGGCACTCTCAGCGCTTCCCGTTGTGCCGTCCGGTCTGTAGTAAGTCATTTCGGCGAGGCTTTTGGACAAAGTGTAGCTATCAGAGTTGGACTGGCTGTAAGAAAGTGAGCAGACGACATTAGTCCCGTTGCGTTCACATCCTCGGAAGGTGTAGGTGCCAAGGTCGCCTTCCCAGGTTTTTCCGGTCTGAGCGCTGGCGAGACTGCCAGCAAACAAGGACGCCAGAATCAAAGTCTTTCTCATGTCTTTTATTCTATACCGTCTTTTAAAACGAAACCAAATAGACCGACGCTTTAAGCCGAGTCGCGCAAAAAAGGGGGAGAGTCAAGGCTAGAGGGATGCCTCGTCGCCCCCGTAAACAGCGTGCTCCCGACCCGGAAGTGGAATCGTTTCTCGCCGCGCTGGGCCAGCGAATTCGCGCCCTCCGCACAGAGGACTTCTCGCAGGAAGACTTTGCCGCAGAAGTGGATGTCTTCAGGAGCCATATGAGCCTGATTGAGCAGGGGCAGGTGGACTTGCGCCTGTCCACGGTTTACCGCATCGCCAGGGGACTGGACTTAAGTGTCAGTGAGCTGCTTGACCTGGAGACTCAAGCTGGCGTGAGCACTGAAACAGCATCTGAAACAGGGCAATAACCTGCCTCTACTCGGGCAGCTCCGAAGCTCTTCTCCCTGCAAAGTGCTGGCTCGCCCACAGAAGCCCTCTAGAAGGCCCGAAGAGACTTATCGCGCCTATATATGGCCCTCACCCCTTTGCAAAGGCCTTAAAAGGGCTGTGAGGCGCTTTGAGAGGCATCTGACGTGTCTGACGAACCTCTATACCTGTGACTCCCGGTTCAGACGGCCCGATGTAAGCCCTGAAGCCTCTCGCGTCCGTTTTCGGCTCTCTTGCTGCAATGCTTTTTAAATACTAAAAAAATAAAAGAATGCAATGCAGCAAGGGCGGCGCAAAAGTAGCGTTATGGACGGCATTTTTTTGAGAAACGCACGAAACCGGCAACGGGAAACGCACGAAACCGGCAACGAGAAAGCGCCCAAACCGCACGAAACCGGCAACGGAAGACCCATAAAAACCGCACGAAACCGGCAACGGGAAACGCACGAAACCGGCAACGAAAGCTCGCAGAAATTTTCTGAAACGCACGAAACCGGCAACGGCTATTTCCTGAGAAACGCACGAAACCGGCAACGGGAAACGCACGAAACCGGCAACGGGAAAACACCCAAACCGCACGAAACCGGCAACGAAGAAGTGGGCCGCCGACCTGAGTTCGGAAATGCAAAAATCAGGGGGCCATCTGACCCCCTTTCGCAACAAATGCTTCAGGCTTTGCGCTCTGCGAGGAGCTTCTGGATGGCCGCAGAGGTCGCCCCCACGAGGCTGGTAATCTCCTGAAGGCTCAGTCTTTCCTGCTCATGCAGCGCGACGAGGAGTTGCATCTCTTCTGCGGTCATTTTCCCTCTGTTGACGAGGCCCTGCAAAATTCCCCTTCCCACTTCGACGCCGGAAGCAGGCGCAGCGGCTTGCGCGTTTGGCAACGCCTTCTGCCGCTCCACTTTGACCGCCACAGGCCGACTCCGCTGACGGAACGTGCCCAGCATGTCGCGCGCAGTGCCGTCTTTGAGGGTTTTGACGATAAGTCCTGCCGGGTTGCGGATGGTCGAGTCGCGCCCTTTCTTGTCATCGATGAGCCAGATGGCGCATTCAATCTCTTCGCGGGAGTGACCAATGGCAAGACTCTCGGCGTTTTTGCCCGTCACGCCAGCTTTCAGCAGCAGGCGGCGCGACTCCATATTGACCAGTGAACCGTCATCTACGAAGACAAAATGGACCTGCGTTCGTGCACTGCGTCCAATCGTCTGATAGCTGCTGAGGTACCCCCCTGCAATCAGGGCGTTGAGGTAAGGAGCCAGGATGCGCATCTGGTGACTGGCCTCCTGCCGGGAACCGAGCAGGCGTGTGGCCTCTGCGAGGTCGCCAATGCTGAGCTTCAACGTTTTGTGTGCCCTGGTGACGTCTTCCGGGTCGCGGCGCATGCTCTCCAGCATCCGGTAGACCGCCCTTGCTCCGGGGTTGGGAAGAGACTCAAGAATGGTTGGGCTGATGGCCAGAACCAGCGAGCCTTCCACGGAGCGGACGATTTCCCGGTTCAAGCGCACGACGTAGTTCATCTGCGCCTGCGTTCTGTTGAAAAGATGCTCTTCCTGCTGCCGCTCCAGAAAATCAATCACCGAAAAAGTGGCGTCACGTGAGGTGCGGGTCATCGGGTCGGTCCACTGAGCGAAGACCTTGTACTTGGCACTCGCTAGGGCGCTCAGGGCCTGGTCGATACCGTGATAGTGGCGGTCGTGAATCTTGAGATGGGCATGTTTGGCGATGCCTGCCGCTGTCATCGTCAGCTCTTGACCACTGCCGCCCCCCTCGGCCCGAATTGTTGCCGCCGTCAGCAGACCGGAGAAGACATCGGAGGCCAATCCACGCGGGACACCAAATGGGTCCGAGGTGGTGCAGATAATGCCCTGGCGGTTGCTGCCATCCGTTTGTATGGCCTCCCAGCCCATGAGCTGGTTATCGGCAACGCGCGACTGAATGCTGATGAGGCCCAGGCGGGAGACGTTGTACTCCGTGACCGGACGCTGGGGCTTCACGGCACGCTCCATAGCCATAGAGCTGAGTGTACTTGTGAAAGGCGGGGGGGCCAACAGAAAGCGAAGTCAATCATGCAAAGGGGATTCCCGCGCGCACGCGCGGGGAAGGAACGAGGGAAAAACCCCGGCGCTTTGCAGGAATGACAGTTGAGAGCTGAATCAGCTGAAGAAATCGAGATTATTGACTGCTGGCTCGACAATCTCCGTCGGTTCCCCAAGCTGCGACTCAATCCCCGTTGCCGCCTCGTAGAGCGCCTGCATCGCCAACTGCGCCGGCAGATGGGGTCCGGAAGGAAAGCGCCACTCAGCCACGAGCTGGAGGGCGATGGCGTACATGCCGCCCAGATGCTCGCGGCGCTGGGTGGCGGACGTGGCATCGCTGTAGGCCCAGGCGGCGGCGGCGAAAATGGCGGCGGCTCGGGGCTGTTGGAGCATCTGCGACAGAGCAGTGTGGCCTACACTGCCGGGCTTGTTGTCGCTCAGTACGTCGCTTGCGTAGGGAAAGTGAGTGTCGGGAGAGCGCAGAAGGCCGGGGGCATCATAGATTTTGTACATACCCTGGGTTTCCCGCGCTCAGCGCGGGGAAGGTCTGAGAGCAGCTAAGCCCGATTCAGCCCTTAGAGCCTGCTCCCGAGCCTTATCTCAACTGCGTGAAGAGCAGCAAAAATCATCGCCATATTGCTCAAGCCAGAGCCATTGCTTGACAATCTGAAAGAACTTCCTTGGCTGCTTTATCTTCAGTGGTATGACCCCGTCTGCCCAGGTGCCCAGCCCCAACTTTGAGCATCTTCGCGTCCTTGAACCTTTGCTGGCTGACCTGGGAACACTGGCGGAGCGCTACGTTCGTGATGACCCCAATACGGCCCTGCTCAAACTGCGGCAATTTGGAGAGGCGCTGGCCCGCTTTCTGGCAGCACGAGGCGGCCTGCCCGAATCACAAGGCAGCGAACAGGTGGAGCGGCTGGCAACACTGCGTCGCGCTGGACTGCTGCCCGATAACGTCTGGCAACTGCTCACCACCATTCGCCGCACGGGAAATCAGGCCAACCACCAGTTCACGGGGGAGGCTGAGGAAGCCCTGACGCTGCTCCAGTACGCCTGGATTATTGGGATATGGCTGATGCAGACACTGCATGACCCCCAGTTTCCGCGCGGCGAATTTGTGCTGCCTCAGCCTGGCCCAGACCCCCAGCAGCTTCAGGCCCTGTTGCTTGCCGCAGAGCAGGCCCGTCAGGAGGCCGAAGCAAAACTGGCGCAGGTGCAAACGGTAACGCCCCAGACGGCCACCGCGCTGATACAGGCTGCAAAGCAAGCCGCCCAGAGTGTGGAACTCAGCGAGGCGCAGACCCGCGCCCTGATTGACGACCAATTGCGCGAAGCAGGCTGGGAGGCTGACACCCGCCACTTCACCTATGAGGCGGGCACCCGCCCCGAAGAAGGGCGCAACCTCGCCATTTCCGAGTGGCCCTGCGAAGGTGGCCGGGCTGATTACGTCCTCTTTATCGGGTTGCAAGCTGTGGGGGTCGTGGAGGCCAAGCGCAAGAACAAGTCGGTGTATGGTGCCCTCGAACAGGCCCGGCGCTACAGTCGCACTGTCCATCTGGAAGGACATGCCTCCACAGGCAGCCCTTGGGGCGTTTACCGCGTGCCGTTCTTATTTTCTACCAACGGGCGGGCGTACCTGCCGCAACTGAAGACCGAGAGTGGTATCTGGTTCTGGGATGCGCGGCGAGAGACCAATCCCAGTTATCCGCTTCCTGGGTGGCATACCCCCGCTGGCCTGGGCAAACTGCTGGAAAAAGATACCGAAGCCGCCGACGCCAGACTGCGCGAGGAACCCTTTGAGTACACGCTTAAGCTGCGGCCCTATCAGGTGGCGGCCATCAAAGCCGTCGAGAAGAACATTGCAGAGGGGCAGCGTGAGCTGCTGCTGGCGATGGCGACTGGCACAGGCAAAACCAAGACCGCCATTGCTCTGATTTACCGCCTGCTGGAGGCCCAGCGATTTCACCGAGTGCTGTTTCTGGTCGACCGTGAAACCCTGGGCCTGCAGGCAGGCAGCGACTTCGAGACGGTGAAGCTTTCAGGTAGCACCACCTTTGCCAACACCTTTAATCTCACGGGTCTGAAGGATGGTTCTCTAGAGCAGGCGACTCAGGTCCATATCGCCACTGTGCAAAGCCTCGTACGGCGCGTGACGGCGGGGCTGGAACGGGTGGACACCTATGACCTCATCGTGGTGGACGAAGCGCATAGAGGCTACACGCTGGACAAAGAATTGGCCGAAGTCGAACTTGGCTGGCGCTCGGAAAGCGAGTATGTCAGCAAGTACCGCCAGGTTATTGAGTTTTTTGATGCGGTGAAAATCGCCCTGACCGCCACGCCCGCGCTGCATACCACCCAGATTTTCGGGATGCCCGTGTTTGCCTACACCTACCGCGAAGCCGTGCTCGACGGCGTGCTGATAGACCATGAGCCGCCCATCCTGATTGAAACCGAACTGAGCCGCAGTGGAATCCACTTCAGCAAAGGCGAGCAGGTGCCGACCTATACGGCGGGCGAGGACGAAATCAAACTGTTTGACGCCCCAGACGACATCGGGCTGGAAGTGGAGGACTTCAACCGCAAGGTGATTGCCAAAGGGTTTAACCAAGCTGTTGCCAAGCACCTTGCCGAGCAGCTCAACCCCTTTGGGCCAGAGAAAACGCTGATTTTCTGCGTGAATGACCGCCACGCCGATGAGATGGTGGACCTGCTCAAAGATGCATTTCGGAACAAATACGGCGAACTCAGCGAACACGCCATCATCAAAATCACGGGCGCGAGTGACCGCCCCCAGGAACTGATTCGGCACTACCGCAACGAAACCAATCCCACCATCGCCGTGACCGTTGACCTGCTCACCACGGGCGTAGACGTGCCCCGAATCAGCAATCTGGTGTTCCTGCGCCGTGTGGGAAGCCGCATTCTGTTCGAGCAGATGCTGGGCCGCGCTACCCGCCGCGCCGATGACATCGGCAAAGAGACCTTCCGCATTTATGACCCCGTGGGCGCGTACGAGGCCGCCACCAGCTATAGCACCATGCAGCCCGTAGTGCAGCAGCCCAAGCGCACCTTTGCCACGCTCGCACAGGACTTTGCACTGGCCCCCACCGAGGCGGCGCAAAAGCTGCTGCGTGACGAACTGGTGGGCAAGCTCAGGCGCGTGAGCCGTCACTTGACCCAAGCCGCCCGCGACACCTTTGAGGGCGTCACGGGGCGCGACCCCGAAAATTACATCCGCCTGCTGCGCGAAAGCACGCCCCAAGAGGCGGCCCAGACCGTGCAGGGTCACGCCGAAATCATGACCGTACTGGACACGGGGCGCACCCGCAGCGGCCTGCCTGTGTTTATCAGCGAACACGCCGACCAGGTGGTGAGCCAGGTGCAGGCGTACCCCACGGGTGAAAGGCCCGAAGACTACCTGACCGCCTTTGAACGCTTCGTGCGCGAAAACCGCGACCATATTCCCGCACTGGTCACGGTACTGACCCGACCCAGCGACCTCACCCGCGCTGAACTGAGGGCGCTGCGTTCGGCACTGGACGCCGAGGGCTACAACGAAACTTTGCTACGCAGTGCCTATGCCTCGGCCAAACAGGTCGACGTGGCCGCACACATCATCGGCTTTTTGCGGGCTGCCGCTGCCCAGGAGCTGCCTAGCCCCTTTGAAGCGCGGGTCGATGCCGCCCTCTCACGCCTGCTGGGGTCGCGGGCCTGGACCCCCGTGCAGAAAAACTGGCTGACCCAGCTGGCCAGGCAACTGAAAAAAGACGGCATTCTGGACGAAGCCCGCTTTGACGAACCCAGCAGCCCCGTGCGCCAGCAGATGGGCGGCTTTCAGAAGCTCAGCGAAAACGTGTTTGGCGGCGAACTGGGGGCCATTCTGACCCAGTTTGAGGAAGAAGTCTGGGCGCAGTCGGCGTGAGGGGCTAGCCCTCCCCAAACAAATCGGGCATCCGTGACCCCTCTGGCGCGGCCTCAAACTGGGCTTCCCGTGCTGCCCGCCGCGCTTCCAGGGCCGCTACCGCTTCGGCTTCGGTCAGGGCCTTTTTAGGTCTGCCGCGCCGCCCTGGTGCTGCAGCTTGAGCCTCTACCCCTGCTCCCGCCTTCGCCTTGCCCGCCCCGCGCCCGCGCCTTACCCCCCCCACGCCAGCCGCTGCCCGCTGCGCCCGGATGCGTTCCAGCAGCACCGAGGCAGGCTCATCGCTTGGGTCTTGGGGCACCAGTTCACCACGAAACGCCTTTTGCAGCAGCGCAGGCGTCAGCGAGTCAAACGCTGCCAGCCCCGCCGCATACCGCGCCTCTACTCGGTCAGCGAGGGCAAACAACGCCTCTACCCGCCGCACAATTTCCGCTTGTTCGGGGAGGGGGGGGAGGGGAAAAGATAATTCAGAAAAGCGACTCTTGTTCAAAATTGGCAATGTTGTTGAGGAGGCATTATCAATTATTGCAGATTGTCCTAAATCACTAGATAAAAGAAAGTATACATACTCAGGCAGAGCAACATCTTCGTTGCAAACAATGGAATTAATTTGCTGATTGGTTATTCCCGCCTGTCGGGATAAACCGACCTTACCAATCGTTGCACCTATACAAGTAACCATAACCGTCCTATCTGGTATGGGTCTTACAGACATAGCAGCGGCCTCACTAACTAATTCTGTAGCGGTTTCAACTCTGTAGCCTTTATCTAGTTCAGTTGGCTTATAGAAAGGAATGGTTGCCTGACCGCCTCGCAATTCTTTTTTAGGTGTTCCACCTGTAATAATCAACCCTATTTTATCTAGGCGAAATGTATCTTCTTCCCACTCCGCTTCCCCGCCGCCTCTCCATTCCCGCGTCAATTCTCCACTGACGGCGGCGCTCAGCACGCTTTGGCGGAAGGTCTTTAACAGCTTGGGCACCCGCTCCAGCCGTTCGCGGGCAGTTTCTACACGGCCTAGCAGCGTATCTAGCTTGTCGGCAATCCGCTTTTGCTCAGGCAAGGGCGGAAGGAGTATTGCATGGGCTTTCAAAATGGTTTGGCTTATGTTCTGTTGCGCCCCGCCTTGTCCTTGGGCAAACAGATTTTCTCTTTCGGATTTAAGCAGATAAAATAAAAAGCTCTTCTTGATAACAGATTGCAAGGGAAAGCAAAAAGCAATGGCCTGATTAGTAGCGCAATCCATACCAGAAATACCCATCTTGCCTATTGAGCCATACATTGCAAAAAATATAGTTCCTGCGGGTACAAGCTTTGCTGAACTATTTTTCAAACCTTCTTCAGTGATATGTGTTTTAGCAGAAGTCACTAAATCGTCATTTAGGTCGCCAATTGTTAGCCAAGGAATACCATTTTGAGTGTAATACTCATCATTCGTTCGTTGAGGTGTACCACCGCTACCCCATTCGGCAACTTCGCCCAAAGTGGTTCCAACCCATCCAGGCGGCAGGCTTTGGCTAGGGCTGGCGTCAGTGGCGGCGTGGTCTTGGGGGTCGGTTGTAGTCATGGGGTGCGGTTGGTTCTCCATTCAAGCAATCTCCACAACAGCTTCACCTCTTAAAAAGAGTTGCTGCGCGGCGGCAAAGTGCTGGGCAAAAATCTCGGTGAGGCGGGCTTTGGTGGTGTTGCCACAGGTGACGTACAGCAGGCGCGGCGGCGGCCCTAGCCTAACCAGGCGCTCCAAAAAGTCGGAATCTTTTGAAATGATAATGGCGTCTGCTTGGCGGGCCGCCTGAAAAATGACCTCATCCTCGGCATCTCTCAGCCCCAAATAAGCAGCGCTGTACGCCTCAACCCCAAAGGTGTGAGTCAGCCAGGGAGCCAGCGCGGGCGGCAACTGGGCATCGAGCCAGTACACCTGTGGTTGCGTCATGCGCTCAGGCGCGGGTGGTCAATGTAACGGGCGGCCCACAGCAGCGCGGCGGAAATATCCTCGCGCTCTAGGTCGGGGTAATCGGTGAGAATTTCTTCGGGTGTGGCCCCTGCGCCCAGCAAGTCAAGCAGGTCAGACACCCTGATTCTCATGCCGCGTATGCACGGGCGGCCCCCGCATTGACTGGGATTGACAGTAATTCGGTCTAATGCGGTCATGTGGGGCAGTTTAGCAAGCGGGGTGAGGATTTCAGGTGTGCCTTACTTCTTGCAACACTGCTGAGAGTTTAGTCCTCAGCCCCCACGGCCTCCAGTTCTTCGGGGGTGGCCCCCAGTTCCAGCAGAATGGCCCGCAGTTCTTCCATTGCGCCGCTCAGTTCGCCCAGAGCTTCCTCGGCCAGTTGGGTGGGTTCGGGCAGGTCGCCGCTAAGGGCACTGTCATCCTTCAGCCAACTGATGTCCAGGCTGTCTCCCCGCTCGCGCACCTGTTCACGGGTGAACTTGCGGAAGCGGCCTTCTTCGCCCATGTCGGTGCGCTTTGCCAGTGCTGCAGCGCTGCCCGTGGGGTCGTCGCCAAACGCCCGCTCAAACTCGGCAAAATGCTCGCGGGTCAGCGGGGTGCGCTTGCCAAACTGGGGCATGTTGGCGCGGAGGTCGTACACCCAGACTTCCTGCGTATTGCCCGTGTCGGTCTGCCCACGGGTCAAGAACAGCACATTGGTTTTGACGCCCTGCGCGTAGAAAATGCCGGTCGGCAGCCGCAAGATGGTGTGCAGGTTGCATTTCTCCATCAGGTCGGCGCGAATTTGCTTGCCCACGCCACTTTCAAACAGTACGTTGTCGGGCAGAATCACAGCGGCGCGGCCCCCAGGTTTGAGGCTGCGGTAGATATGCTGTAGGAACGAAAACTGCTTGTTGCTGGTGCGGTAGGTGAGGTCCTGACGGGTCGGTTCACCGCCTCCCTTCTTGGTGCCAAAGGGCGGGTTGCTCAGAATCAGGGTGGCCTTGGGCATCTTTTCGTGCTCGTCGCTGAGGGTGTCGCCCTGGAAGATGCCGCTGCGCTCGGGGTCGTTGGCAAGGCCGTGCAGCATCAGGTTCATCAGCGCCAGGCGGTGGGTGTCCTGCACCAGCTCCATGCCGTAGAAGGTTGTCTCGAAGTATTTTTTCTGCTGTTCTTCGGGCCAGTCGTACACGTCTTCATGCGCCTTGACGTAATGGTCGGCAGCAATCAGAAAGCCGCCTGTGCCTGCGGCGGGGTCCTGAATCACGTCGGTGCTTTTGGGTTGCATGACGGCCACCACCGAGTCAATTAGGGGACGCGGCGTGAAATATTGTCCAGCTCCGCTTTTCTTCTCGCCCGCGTTGCGTTGCAGCAGCCCTTCGTACAGGTCGCCTAGGCTCTCTTTGTCCACGGCATACCAGTCCAGGCCGTCGATGTCCGTGACCAGTTTGCTGAGGGTGGCCGGCTTCTTGATGAATGAACTGGCATCGGCGTAAATCTGCTGGACGAGGGACGCGTTCGCCTTGCCCAAATCCAGTAGGGTCCGGCGGTAGTGGTCAAGACGTTCAGGGGCACTCCTGGCTTTCAGGGCGTCCCAGCGGTTTTCGGGCGGAATCTGGTCTTCCTGGACCGTTTCCTTCGCCATTTTCAGAAACAGCAGGTAGGTCAGTTCGGTGACGTACTGGTGGTAGGTTACGCCGTCGTCGCGCAGGTCGTTGCACAGGTTCCAGAGCTTCTGGACGATGTCGTGGGTACGAGTCATTAAGCCTATTGTGCCCCAACCCCTCGCTGACTCGCTCAGCCGACACAGGCGTATGTTGACTGGTATCAAGAAATGGCATCCCTCCTTTTCAGGAAAAGACGGTCCTTCGGCAGCCCATAGTTCCAGCCTTCCATCCGACTCATGCCCGCCCTTCCGAGCGCCCCGGAACCGCGCCGTTTTACCCTTCCAAAGCCACAACAAAAAGCCCCCGGTCAGGAGACTGGCTTGGCAGAAAAGGCTCAAGCCAGGGCGTCAAAAGAGCGTCAAAGCGAAAAGGGGGAGACATTGCAACCGGTGTCCCCCTGTTGTTTACTGGCCCGCTTTCTGACCGCTCCAGTCCAGGTTGATGCCCAGCCCCGGCACGACCTCAGCGTTGAGGCCGTGAATGTTGGCCCAGCCGACGTTCTTGTCGCCAATGGGCGTAATAAAGGTGTTGGCGCTGGAAGTGATGGTGATGTCGACGGCGCTGCAGGCGCAGGATGACCGGGGTGTTCTGGTCTACGTTCACCGAGATGACGTGGGTACTGTTGGTGGCCCCGGCGAGGGCGAGGCGAGAGGGACAAGGGCCAAGATAGATATTCCTCATGCGCCCGGTGCGGGGGCCGGGCGAGGGCAACCATGGGGGATGTCCCGGCGTGGGGCAGGGAGAAGTGGGGGCGGCCAGGCTGGGCAACGGCAGCCGGAGACACCCTATATATAAGGTATGCCCCACAGGAAAAACGGTCCGTCCCCCGATGAAGGAAAGCCACTCAGCGCGTGGGGTGCGCCGGGTTCTGGAAGGTGAAGCGGTGGTAAGACTCGCCCCTGAGTTCACCGACTTCGCGCAGCAGCAGCATCCTGACCGGGGGCTGGGTGGCACTGGCCCGCTCGGGCAGGGCACGTCTGGCAAGGGTGCGTTCGCGGGCGTGCTTGCTGAGGCCGCGCACGGTGAAGAACTGGGGCAGGTCGTTCAGCAGTTCGCGTGGCGGTTGACGTTGCAGGGCGCAGGCCAGCAGCAGGTGAAAGGCGCAGGGGCATTCTTCCTGCAAGGCAAAGCGGGCCAGGGGGGTAAGCTGCGCCGCTTCGAGTTCGTTGACCTCGGCTTCCAGGCGCTCGACTTCCGACTGTGCCAGCAGAGAGGCCCGCGCTTCGAAGAAGTGGCGGCGGTCCTGCTCGGAGGCTTCGTCCAGAGCGGCCCAGGTCCAGAAGCCCAGACCCTCCCGCGCCTGCAGCTCGGCCCGGCGCTGGACGCGCTTTATCTGCCGCTCGTGCTGGAGGATGAGGCGGTGCAGGGCTTCGAGTTCTTCACGGGGCATCCGGCGTGCGTTGATTCGCTGGTCGAGGTTCATGCCCCCAGTCTTGCCCGGTGCGCTACCGGGCGAAGAAAAGGGGGGAGTGTCCCGGCGTGGGTCAGGGAGAAGTGAGGGCGGGCATGTCACAGGCCAAGCTGGGCGATGAGTTTTTCCATGTCGTGCTGCGGCGCGGGGAGGATGCGGCAGAGCGTGTCGAGCTTGTTCGGGGTGGCCGGGTCGTGACTGAGCAGGGCGGCGTAGACCTGCCAGCCGCGCGAGAGGGCCGTCAGCAGTTGCTCGTGGGACACCTCGTCACTGGAGAAATGCATCACTTTCCCCGTCTGGGGATTCAGGAAGTGGTACGCCAGGTGGCTGTTGCCGCTCAGGGGCCGGATGCCGCACAGGTCGCGGTAGTGGTCGGTGGTCATGATTTCGAAGGTGAAGTCCGAGAGGTCGTAGCGCACGCCGCGCAGCGAGAAGCGCGTCTCGTCCTGGACGTGGCGCTGGGGACTGGGCGCGGCCTGGGGACTGGGCGCGGCAAAGACGCCGGAGAAGAGGCTGCTCAGCAAGTCCGGCGCGGCGGGCAGGCTGGACGCCGGGTTGGAGAAAAGTTCGTCGAACGTTGGAAGCGTGGTCATACCCCGGCCCTTGCCCGGTGCCTGTTCCGGGCGAGGGGGCGCACCTCTATATCAGGTGCAACTTCCCGAGCATCCTCGATGCCAGAGCGCACCTATATATAAGGTATGCCCCACAGGAAAAACGGCCAGCCCCCCGTGAGAGGGACTGACCGTTCACATCATGTAGCCGTCCAGTGCGTGGTAGAGCTGCTGGTCACGGAGCTTGTGCATGTCGCGGCGCAGGGCGCGGGCTTTGCTGAGCAGCAGGTGCGCCAGGGTCACGTCCGCAACCTCGGCCTTGATGATGGTTTCGACGAAGGCGAGGTGGCGCTGGATGTAGTCGCGCTCGGCCTGGGTGTAGCTGACCTGCTTGGGGCCGTAATCCACAGTCGGGTCAAGGTCGTACTCATCGTATTCGGGGCCGTAGTCAGCGGGGCCGTAGTCGAGGTCGTGGTGAGGTTCGCTTACGTGACCGAGCTGCGTGTGAATGTCGCTCATACCCTGACGCTTGCCCCGGTGCGGTGCCGGGGCGACGGTTCTTCCAGGCCCATCGACGTGGCCTTCCTTCCGAAACAAAAAAGGCCAGCCCCCGCATGAAGGGACCGGCCAGGAGAGAGAGACTTACGCGCCAGCTTCGGCTTCCACCTGCTCCACGTCGTCCAGCACCAGCAGCAGGCGCTCGTTGGCGACCCTCGCGGCGCGAACGCCAGTCACGCACATGCCCAGCAGCAACAGGGCCAGCAGGGTGAGGGTGCCGGACACGGGCAGGCTGAGGTGCAGGGCCGAGAGCACCACCAGCAGCAAGCGCACGCCGTCGTCGGCCCAGTTCCACACGCCCAGACCCGACTGCATCACCACCTGCCACAGCAGGGCGGTCATGATGACGAAGGCCAGCAGGCGAAGGGGGAGCGGGAGCTTGCGGTCGCGGCTGGTGAGCAGGGCCAGGAACAGAGCGCGGTCGGTGGCGCTGCGGGTGATGGCCTGGAACTCGCGGAGATGCTGAGGGATGTTCATACCCCGAACTTTGCCCCGGTGCGGTTCCGGGGCGACGGTCCTTCCCGGCCAGGGGACGCCCAACGTTCTTCCCCGTCAGAAGCCGTCACCATGCTGACCGAACAGGATGGCGACGGGCTTGCCTTCCGGGGCAAAATCGTACTCACCGAAAATCTTGTCTCGGAATTCGGGAGGCGTGACGACGTTCACGGTCTTCAGACCCTGCACGGCATCACAGCCGCCTTCGTAACCTGGCACCACGATTTCCGTTTCCTCGGGAAGAGTCTTGAGGAGCGCAATCAGTTCTGCGGCATTCATGCGTTCAGTTTGCCCGGTTCCCGTCCGGGCGAGGGGGCACTTCACGCAGCAGCGCCGTGAAGGGCACGCTGAAGACGGCTTCCGTTTCCCGAATCATGCACTGGGTCACGCCAGAGCCCCAGGTGTCCATGATGTGCGTGGACACCTGTTCAATGGCTTCCGGCAGGGACGCAGCGGTGAAGTGCTCCGGGGCCAGGTGGGGCAGGTCCGGTATCTGGTAGGTCAGGGCGTATCGTTTCATGCCCCCGGCGTTGCCCGGTGCCGTTCCGGGGCGAAGGAAAAAGAAAAAAGGCCAGTCCCCCGACTGAGGGACTGACCATCTTAGAAGGGCAGGTCTTCCTGGTCCTGTTCGTCGGGGCTGGTGTCTGGCCCTGGGCTGTCGTCTACCGCCATGTCCAGGTTGAAGAACGTGGACGCTTCTTGCAGTGTGGCTCCGAGGTGAAACCCCGGCTTGCCGACGGGCGCAAGGGAGCGCGTGACCTCGACTTCGTAGCGCACCGCGTCTATGCCTTCTCTGTCGTAGTAGGTTTCGATGACCTTGAGGTGACCGCCCATGAAGCTGCCTTCCCAGGTCCTTCGCAGGCCGTGGTCGTTCCCGGTGAGCCTCAGAGTGACGCGCTGCCCTCCGACAATCATCTTGATGGTGTCGTTCATGCCTCAAGTTTGCCCCGGCGTTTTTCCGGGCGAAGGAAAAAGAAAAAAGGCCAGCCCCCGACTGAGGGACTGACCCGGCCTACTCGATGGCGATGACCTTGAGGAATTTCCCCGCGTGATGCAGGCAGCCTCCGTCACCCAGGGGGTCACCCAGGGCGCTGAGCATGAAACTGCGTTTGCGGTTGCAGGTGTGGTTATGGAAGCTCAGCACCAGGTCGCCCGACTTGAGGGGCAGCCAGAGGGGGCCGTGCATCGGCAGGCAGTAGAGGTGGGCGCTCCTCAGTTCAGGGCCGCGCAGCACCTCGATGAGCAGTTCGTCGTCTTCCATCATGGCGCAGGGGAAGGCGACGATTTCACGCAGGGCCGCTTCAGCACTCAGGGTCTGGTGGGGCACCGGCTCGCCATAGTGGTCGGTGTAGACCCCGGTCAGCGGGTCGCCCGTTTCCAGAAGGCTGAGGGCGAATGCCCTCAACTGCTCCTGGCTTTCCAGAAGGTCGGTGCGTTCGGCTTCGTCATGCCGAGCGCTCGGTGTGCCGTGGGGGAGAGGAGCTTGTGTCATGCCCCCAAGTTTGCCCCGGCGCAGTTCCGGGCAACGGAAAGAGGGAAAAGAAAAGAGGGCAGAGGGACACTCCCCCTGCTATTCGATGACAAAGCCTCGGAAAAACTTTTGGGCCGGGTGGTCACAGTCCCCGGCGCAACTGTGGTCGTGAAAACTCAGCACGGTGTCGCCCGGTTGCAGCGGGAGGGGGAGCGAAAGTGCTCGGCGCGGCGAGAGGTCGTGAAGCTGAGTGGACACCACCTGTCCGGCGCGGATGACCCAGACCGAGAGGCGGTCATCGTCCATCATCGAGCACGCGGGACGTGCGGCGGCGTGCAGGGCCGAGGCCGCGTCCATCCGGCGCGGCTTGTCTTCGCCGTGCAACTTCTTCCAGACCCGGCGCAGGGTGGGGAGGTCGGTGGACGTGTCCAGTTGGCTGAGCCATTCAAACTGCTCGGCTTCGCCCTGGCAGATGGGGCACAGGTCAGTCTCAGGGGAGAGGGGGCCGTCACAGATGTCGCAGGTCATGCCGCGCTCTTTGCCCGGTGCGTTTTTCCGGGCGACGGAAAAAGAAAAAAGGTCAGCTCCCCAATGGAGAGGCTGACCCACTCTTCGGTGGCGATGACCTTGAGGAACGGCGCGGGTGTTCAGAAGGGAAGGTCAGCGTTGAATCTCTGGGCGGCCTCTCGCAGCACGTCGCGCAGTTCGTCGCTGGTGGCAAACGTCCATGAGCTTTGCGGCGTCAGGAGCGTGGCCCCAGTGAAGTCGGTTTCCCGCAGGTCGGTGCTTTCCCACTCAGCGATGGAGTCTCCACTGTCGTTGAGGAGTTGTACCCGGCTGAGGTCGGCGTGTCTGAAGTCCACCTCGTAGACTCTGGTGCTGCTGAGATGTGCTTTGGAAAGGTCGGCGTGTCTCAGGTCGGCGCGCCTCAGATGGGTGTCGGACAGTCGGGCGGAGCTGAGGTCGGTCCCCCGCAGGTCGGCTTCACACGCCTGTGCCATATCCAGGTCACTTCTGCTGAGGTCAGTGCCGCGCAGGTCGGTTTCGTTCAGCAGAGCGCAACGCAACTGGGCGCGTCTGAGGTTCAGACCACTGAGGTCGGCGTGTGCGAGGTCAGCACACGCGAGATTGGTTCCCTCGCGCACAGCCTGCTCGACGGCTTTGCCGAACGTCTCGGCCTCACCTTGCCAGAGCACGTCCTGATTGCGGGAGTTCCGAATGGTCCAGTGTTTCACGCCGCGCTCTTTGCCCGGTGCTTTTCCGGGCGAAGGAAAGCTCAGGGCCACAAAGAAAAAAGTGCAAGCCCCAGTCCGGGGCCTGCACTCAGAACGAAATGGACGTGGGGTCGTCCGTGCGCCGCGCCTCCTTCTCGTACTCGGCCTGTTCACGGAGGTACTCCGCGTAACGCTCATCGGCCTGCGCCTGACATTCGTCGCAGTATTGTCCAGGCTCGGGAACTTCGTCCATGTTGCAGTTGCGGCAAAAGGCATTGAAGGTCATGCCGCGCTCTTTGCCCGGTGTCTGTCCGGGCGAGGGCCAAAGAAAAAAGTGCAAGCCCGCGTCCGGGGCCTGCACTTGGAAAGGGACTCAAGCGGCGCGGGTCTGGGCGGGAGCCGGGGAGAGAAACCGTTCGACGTCCGCCGCGTGCTGTTCGCACCAGAGTTGGGCCATGCCGAGTTCGTGCCGGGAACCGCAGGCGAGCAAGAAGGCGGCGGCGCGGAACTGCTGCGCCTTGTCATGGTGGTCATGCCTGAGCACGGCGCGGGCAAGCGCGTGACTCAGTCCACCCGAAGCAGTCCAGTCTTTCCAGTGGTGCTTCTTTGGAAGTGCGGCAACTTCTTCCGGGGTGAGGAGCTGCGTGCATTCCTTCTTCGGCGTGGTGAGGTCGCCAACACGCAGGCGGCGTCCGTAGTCCTGAATCTGGGAGAGGTTCATGCCGCAACGTTTGCCCGGTTCTTTTCCGGGCGAGGGAAAGCCGCAGTGCTCTTGAGTGGGCAAAAGAAAAAAGGTCAGCCCCCGTGAAGGGAGCTGACCCGGCACGTTCAGGTGTGACCGATTTGGATAAAGCGCATGTTCGTGGGAAGCGGCTGACCACCAAGCGCCGCTTGCCAGGTCGCTTCCATCTCTGCTCGCGTGTACCCTGCGCTGCCTTCACCGAGCGGCGTCACCAGAAAGGTC
>NZ_CP049361.1 GCF_011067105.1 Deinococcus wulumuqiensis R12
GACCAGCGTGAGGCCCGAAAGCAGGATGCTCAGCGCGATTTCGTTGGGCGTCTTCTGGCGGCTGGCCCCTTCTACCAGCGCAATCATGCGGTCAAGAAAGCTCTCGCCCGCGCCGGAGGTGATTTGAATAACGATGCGGTCAGAGAGAACCTTGGTGCCGCCCGTGACGCCGCTATGGTCGGTTCCGGCCTCGCGGATGACGGGGGCCGACTCGCCCGTGATGGCGCTTTCGTCCACACTGGCGAGACCTTCCACGATTTCGCCGTCGGCAGGAATCATCTCGCCCGCTTCTACGACGACCAAATCCCCGCGTGCGAGTTGCGTGCCTGCCACGATTTCCTCGCGCCCGTTCACCAGCCTGCGGGCCTTCACATCCTCCCGCGCCGAACGCAGTGAAGCCGCCTGCGCCTTGCCGCGTGCCTCGGCCAGCCCTTCGGCAAAATTGGCGAAAAGTACCGTTAGCAGCAGCAAAATGGTTACAGCCAGTTCGTAGCCCCACGCCTTGCCCGTGACCAGGTTGGCGATGGTCAGGTAAGCCGTGAGAATGGTGCCAACATACACCACGAACATCACCGGATTGCGGGCCTGGTCGCGGGGCGAGAGCTTGGCGAACGAGGCGCGGACGGCGTTTCTGACCAGTTCGGGCGCGAAAATAGACTGCTTTTGCTGGGTGGGGGCAGCGGTCATGGTGTCCACCAGAAAAAGTGACTCATAGCACGCTGATGCTCGGCGCTTTGGAATGGGCGGGGTATCGGTCAGGTGGCTCAAGGGATTAGCCAAGTGGCTAATTTCAGCCCACCGTGAACTCTTTCTCTTCTGGCAGGCGCACATATGGCGGCTGGGCCGGGCGAAACGCCAGCAGCAGACTCAGGAAACCCACCCGCCCCAGAAACATCAGCACCACCAGTACCAGCTTGCCCGCGTCGGAGAGTTGTCCGGTCAGGTTCACGCTGAGGCCGGACGTGGTAAAGGCGCTCACCGCTTCAAAGGCCAGCGCGATAGGCCGCTGCCCGCTGTCGGTGAGCATCAGCGCCAATGTGCCGCCCCCAACGGCAAGCAGCGCCAGCGTGACCACCGTGAGTGAGCGCATCAGCAGCGACATGGAGACGCGCCGCCCGCCCAGTTCCACATCCCCCTTGCCAGTCAGCACAGCGCGGGTGGCCGCCAGTAGCACAGCGGCGGTGGTGGTCTTGATGCCGCCCGCCGTGGAGCCGGGATTCCCACCGACGAACATCAGCACCATCACCAGCAGCAAGGTAGGCGCGGCAAACTGTCCGTAGTCCAGCGTGGCGAATCCTGCCGAACGGGTCACGGTGGTCTGGAAGGTAGCGTGCAGGACTCTTCTCCCGACATCCATACCTCCCAGCGTGCCGGGCCGGTTCCATTCCAGCGCGGCGAAGAGAATGGCCCCTGTGACTAGCAAAAAAGCCGTCACCTTCAGTCCCACCTTGGTCTGGGTAGAGAGGCGCGGGGAGCGAATGTCATGGCGCAACCGTCCGCGCCAGTGCCGCTCCAGCTCGTCCAGCGCGACGAATCCGATGCCACCGAGGATGACCAATACCATCAGGGTAGACAGTGAAAGGACATTCAGGCGGGCCGCGCCATCCGGCCACATGCCAAAGCCCGAATTCCCAAAGGCCATCACTGCGTGCATCAGGGCATAACGGGTGCCCTGCTCAGCGCCTTCAAGCTGAACCATATCCGGCAACAGCAGCAAAAACCCTGCCGCCTGAATCCCCAGCGCCAGCCCCAGCACCCGCCGCAGGAGGCCCCGGAAGTCCTGCCCCGCGCCCATACCCAGTTCCTGAGAAGCGCGGGCGCGGGCCACCACACTGCCGCGCCCCAGCCCCACGAAGCCAAAGGCCAGTACCAGGAGGGCCAGTGCGCCGAACTCAATCAGCGCCGTGAGCCACAGTTGCCCAGCAGGGGTCAGCACCTCGGCCACGTTCACGCTGCTCAGGCCGGTGGTACACACCGCACTCGTGGCGAGCAGCAGCGCGTCCACCCAGCTCAGTGCCCCACGGTGCGCGGCGGGGCTGAGCAGGCCCAGCGTGCCCAGCAGCAAGAAGAGCAGCACCCCCGCAATGAGCCAGTGGGCGGGGGAATGAAGGAAACTGCGGGCATGCACCTACTCGCTTGTCTCCACTCTGGGGGCGACGCTCAAATGGGCTGTACCTCCCATGACCTCACAATTCAAGGTGAAGATAGGGCCACTGTTCCACCCGCCTGCTCCGTGCTCACGGACACGGTACTGGGCCGATACTTTGCTTCCGACCTGTGTTACGCTGGAGGGCAGCAGCCGGAAGCCGTCAATGTGGTGTCCGGTGAGGGTCTGGGACGTGATGGCGTCGCTGCATTGACCCAGCGCAGCTTCCCTTGCCTGAAACGCGGCGGCGTCCGGCTGTGGCAACTGAGAAAGGCCCCAGGCCAAGCAACTCACTACCCCTCCCGCCGCCAACCCGAAGAGCAGACTATGCGGGAAACTCTGGCGCAGCGCAAAGCGAACGGGAGGCACAGCGGCGAGGGGACGGTGGGTCAGACTCATGGGTCAAAGATGCGCCGACTTTCCCGAACCGGACATTGTTCTTCTGGCCTAACCGAATAGCCAAGTGGCTAAGGTTGCGGGCCACCTGACCGAATGACACCCTGCTTGGGCGGGCGCATGCTGCGGGCATGTCGCTGATGACCGAACCCTCCCCCACCGCTGACCCTGAGTTGCCCAGAGCCTTGCGCGAGTTCTGGGCCATGTGCGTGGAGACGGCGGGGCTGATTGCCCAGGGCGTGACGCCCGCCGTGCTGGGGGTATGGGCCACCCTGCTGCTGGGCCTTGCGATTAACCTACTGGCACGCTAACCCCCATTTTTAGCCACTTGACCAATGTCAGGGGTCTGGTGTGGGCGGCTACACTTCCTCAGTGAATCCGCCCCCCGAACGCAGCCCTTTCATGAAGTGGTTTCTGGAGAGTAATCAACCAGAACACCAGGGCTTCTACGAAGAAGAACAAGAAGTAGCCGCGCACGGTCACACCGAGCCGTGGTGGAAAGTCATGTGCCTGACCGGAGTGGACTACTTCTCCACCCTGGGCTATCAACCTGGCATCGCGGCGCTGGCGGCTGGCCCCTTGGCACCCCTGGCAACCCTGGTCTTGGTGATGGTCACGCTGTTTGGGGCGCTGCCCATGTACCGCCGCGTGGCTGAGGAAAGTCCGCACGGTGACGGCTCG
The DNA here is from genome assembly GCF_011067105.1 of Deinococcus wulumuqiensis R12. Taxonomy (NCBI): domain Bacteria; kingdom Thermotogati; phylum Deinococcota; class Deinococci; order Deinococcales; family Deinococcaceae; genus Deinococcus; species Deinococcus wulumuqiensis. The sequence continues at coordinate 3,224 of NZ_CP049361.1, forward strand.
CTGTCCATGCTGGAACGGCTGCTGGCCTACTGGCCCAGTAAATTTCTGGTGCTGGCCCTGATTGGCTTTGTGGCAACTGGTTTCGTCATCACCATGACCCTGTCGGCTGCTGACGCCACCGCGCACCTGATAGAAAACCCGCTGCTCAAGCACTACCTGGAAGGCAAACAGGTCATCATCACGCTGGCGCTGCTGCTGGGGTTGGGCGCAGTGTTCCTCAAAGGCTTTAAGGAAGCGATTGGGCTGGCTGTCGTGCTGGTGCTGGTGTACCTGGGCCTGAGTGCGGTGGTCATCGGCAATGCGGCGCTGGAAGTCTTCGCGCACCCTGAATTGCTCAGCAACTGGTGGACGAACCTGCAAGGGCGTTACCCGTCCATTCTGTCGCTCATCGGCGCGGCGCTGCTGGTCTTTCCGGCGCTGGCGCTGGGTCTTTCGGGCTTTGAAACGGGTGTGGTAGTGATGCCCTCGGTCAAGGGCGACCCAACCGATACCCCCGCCAAGCCGCTGGGACGTATTCGCAATGCCAAAAAGTTGCTGACTTCCGCGGCCATCATCATGTCGGTGATGCTGATTGGCTCCAGCGTCGTGACCACGGTTCTCATTCCCCGTCATGAATTCTGGGCCGCCACTGAGGTCGCCCGCGAGGTCAATACCGCTGACTTTAAGGCCGGAAAAGCCGTGGTGAACGTGCCACTTGACCATCCCACCAAGCCCAAGGAGGTCTATACCTTCACGCTGCCAGCGGGCAAAACGGGCAGCTATACCATTGACGCCGACACCGTGGGCGGGCGGATGCCGATGACCGTGAACGTCAAGTCCGGCGACACCATCACGAATGTTCAGGTAGATACGCCCCCTGGCGAGGCGAATGGACGGGCGCTGGCCTACCTCGCTCACAAGCGACTGGGCGAGGGGTTTGGCACCATTTACGACATTGCCACCATTTTCATCCTCTGGTTTGCGGGCGCTTCGGCTATGGCGGGTCTGCTGAACATCGTGCCGCGTTACCTGCCGCGCTACGGGATGGCTCCTGACTGGGCGCGGGCGACTCGGCCCCTCACCCTGGTCTTTACCGCCATCGCTGCACTCGTCACCATCGCATTCAAGGCCAACGTAGATGCTCAGGCTGGTGCTTATGCCACCGGGGTACTGGCCCTGATGACTTCCGCTGCCATCGCGGTCTTCCTGACCGAACTGCGGCGCAAACACATGGGGCCTGCGGTGCTGTTCGGCCTCGTGAGCCTCGTCTTTATCTACACCAGTGTGGTCACTGTCAAAGACCGCCCCGAAGGTCTGTGGATTGCCTTTGGATTCATCGCCGCCATCCTCGCCGTCAGCATCTGGTCACGGGTGGGCCGCTCCACAGAACTGCGTGTCAGCCGCGTCAAAATGGATGAGACTGCCAAGCAAATGGTGCATGAGGTTCATGGCATTCATGCTCCTGTGCGCTTCATAGCCAACCGCCTGGATGCTGGTGACGACGCCGAATATCAGGAAAAGTCCCGCGAAGTACGGCTGGATAACCACCTGCTCCCCAATGAAGCAGCCATCTTCTTGGAAGTAGACATCCGTGACGCCTCTGACTTCAGCAGTGAAGTGCAGGTGCGCGGCGTGCAGGTTGGCCCCCACCGTATTCTGCGGGCGACGGGCAACAGCGTGCCCAATACGCTGGCCGCCGTGCTGCTGTACGTCCGTGAGATGACCGGAAACCCCCCACACATCTACTTTGAATGGAGCGAAAAAGGCCCTGCCCAGAACGCGCTGCGCTTCCTGCTGGCAGGTGAAGGGGACATTCCACCGCTGACCCATGAAGTGCTGCGGGTAGCCGAGCGTGATGCCAGCCGCCGCCCGATGGTGCATGTCGGCGGATAAGGACTAGAGCAGGGTAAGGGGCGTGGGAACAGTGATTCCTGCGCCCCCTGCGTTTTTCCATAAGTCGCGCCCCATTAGCCACTTGACCAATACCCGCCGCCTGCCCTGCCCGCTAGCCTGTGAGGAATGGCCCAGCTCACCACCCGCCAAGTCATGCGCGAACTCTTTCCGCCGCCCAAATTTCCCCTCAGTGAGCGGACAGTCTGGGGCGTCTCGCTTTCTCTGCTCCTGGTGGTCTTGGTGCTGGACATCGCCACGCCCGCATCCTTCGCGGTGGGAACAGTGCTCAGCGCGGCAGTGGCACTGGCGGCACTGGGCGAGTCCAAGCGGGCGGTGTGGCCGCTGACCGCCCTGGCGATAGGGGCGAACGTGCTGGCTGGAGTCTGGAACGGCACCCGCGACGGGGTGGAGGAATATCACCTCGCCAACCGCGCCGTGAGTATCCTGACTGTGCTACTGGTGGGCTACCTGACCTACCGGGCGCGGGAAGCCTCCGAGCAGACGGCGGCCCTGAAGGAAGAAGAGCGCCAGCTAGAGCGCGAAAAAGCCCGCCGTCAACTGGCCGAAGACCTGGGCGGGCCGCTGGGTCAGGCCGAGTTCGTGGAGCGGGCAGCGGCGGCATTGCAGCGCCTGACGGGGGCCAGCAGCGTGGAAATCGGCGCGGTAGACCGAGCGATGCTGGCCCAGCCGTATGCGCTCTCACTGGCCCCAGACCTGAACCCCGCCGAGCGCCCCAGCCGCCTGAATACCCGTATTCCGCTGGAGTTTCTGGCGCATCCAGTAGGCGCGGGGGACGTGTGGGCCACAGATGGGGGAGGGGTTTACCTCGCCCGCCTACGCCGCCCCACCGACGGGGACTTGCTGCTGATTCTGGCTGCCCCGCAAACCCCGCCTGGCCTGACCACCCTCGCCATTCGGACACTTCAACCGCTGCTGGAGCGCACGGCCCTGCTGGACGACCTACGGCGCAATCAAGAGCAGTTGGCCGAGCGCGGTGAACTGCTGCGTGACCTTGTCTATGCCTTCAGCCACGACCTCCGTACGCCTCTCTTGGCAAATGCCATGAACATGCGGGCTGCGCTAAAAGGAGCTTACGGCGAGTTGCCTGCTCCTTATCGCGCCACGCTGACCAACGGCCTTGAGGCCAACGAAACCTTGCTCAACTTGGCCGACCAACTGCTGAGCGTCGCCAAGTTTGAGAGTGGGGAGGCAGAAGGTGAGGAACCCGAAGTCGTGCGCCTACGCGAGACTGTACTGAGCGTGGTCAACGACCTGAACCCCCGCGCCGAGGCCAAAAGTGTCACAGTAGAGACTGACCTGAGCGGCGTAACCGTCCTGGGCCGCAAGCATGACCTGCGCCGCGCCGTGCAGAACCTGGTGGACAACGCCATCAAGTTCAGTCCGTCTGGCGGCACGGTGACAGTGCAACTCACGGGTGACGGCGACGAGGCCATTCTCAGTGTGCAAGACAGCGGCCCCGGCATTCCCGCCGAGCGGCTCCCCCGGCTGTTTCAGCGGTTTCGGGGAGGTGGGGCAGGGAGCGGCAGCGGCCTGGGCCTGTACCTCACCCGCCGGATTGCCGAGGCCCACGGCGGCAGCGTGCGCTACAGCCGCACCGCGCGGGCGCAAAGCCAGTTCATCCTCTCGCTGCCGGAGCACCATGCCTGACCCAGTCCGCATCCTGCTCGTGGAAGACCACGCCTTCACCCGTGACGGCCTGCGGGCGACGCTGGGGCTGGAAGATGACCTGAAGGTGGTGGCCGAGGCCCGTAGTGGAGAGGAAGCCCTAGAGGTACTGGCCCTGCATCCGGTAGATGTGGCGGTGGTGGACATTGGCCTCCCTGGAATAGACGGCATTGCTACGGCCCGCGAAATCAAGGGGCGCTGGCCTACCGTCCGTATCGTGATGCTGACTGCCCATGACCTGCGTGAAGAGGTCTTTGCATCACTGGCTTCGGGTGCAGATGCCTACTGCCTCAAATCGGCCAGCCCGGAACTATTACTGCTGGCGATTCGGGCGGCGGCGGCGGGCAGCGCCTACCTTGACCCACAAGTGGCCCATCACGTTCTGGGCGGCGTGCGGCTCCCTGAAGCCCAGTCGCCACTCACTCCCCGCGAACTGGATATTCTCAAGCTCATTGCCGATGGCTTACCCAACAAAGATATTGCCGAGCGGCTGAATGTCAGCGTCAGTACGGTCAAACTGCATGTACAGGATATTCTGGTGAAGTTGCAAGCCGCAGATAGGACTCAAGCAGCGGTGAAGGCACTGCGGGCGGGGTTGTTTTAGCAGCCGCTAGGCGATTGGGTTGCTTAGCACAATGGACAAGCTTTACTAAACCCCAGAAAAACGCCCTTCCCAGTGAGAATTTAACGTCTGGAACGGAGAACCCAGTCTTTCGGATAACTCTATACAGCTAGGTGGTCAGCTTAAAGTGCCCAGTTTCGCCCGCCATCACACTACTTGGTCGGGAAAGGCGAAGCCTTGTAGAACGTCATCTTGGAATTGCGAACGTCCAAGCTCATCCGCTTCCAGATGATGGGGTTGGTCGTTTTGATGTAGATGTCTACTTTCTTCGTCGAGGCGGGGTCAAGCAGCACTTCGCGGAACTGGTTGTTGAAGAGGAGAGGTTGCAGCTTCCCGTCGTTGGCTCGTACCGCCATAACGCTCATGGCCGCCAAGTCGCCGGAGAAGTAACCACCAACTTTGACCTGCTGGGTCAGCATGCCATTGGGCAATTCAATCTTGACTGTTGCCGCTTGTGAGTAGCCCACTTTCCCGCCCTGGTTATGGATATTCAGCAGCTCAAATGTCCAGCCCATGCCATAGCCGCCAAAAATCCTGCTCAGCGTAGAGATGTCTTTGGCTTGGTAGGAATAAGTGTTGCTGTCCGCAGTGATGGTGACTCCACACACACTGATTTTGGTGGGCTTCTTCACCCTAGAGAGTTCCATCACCGTCTGCTTGGCAGGGTTGGGGAACACCTCTTCTTCTGAATACTTCAGGTAGCCATTCCCGCTGACCTTGAGGGTAGAGCAGTCCGTTGCTGCCCACGCCGAGCTGGTGAAAAGGCTGAGTACCAGAGGGAGTAAAGATTTGAGTCGGTTCACGTAGCACCTCGCCAATGAGCGTTGGTAGGGGTTATGCCCACTTGAAATGAGGCCAGCAGTGGTAAGGGAATAACCCTAAATGCGAGCTGAGACGCGGTATCAGCAAGTTCGGTAGAACATGGGGTGACGTGAGAGTAAGAACAGAAACCTGCGCTAAGGAATCTGATTGATGTACTCCTCCAGGGAATACGGGTCACGCAGGGGGCGCAATTTGCCCTGAGCCACATCTTCCGAGAGGGTGAAATCGTATTTGCCGAGCATGTTCACATGCTCGTGGAGCAATGGAGTCAGTCGGGCCACGTCCTCGTCGTTGACCGGATGACCGATGCTCCGTAGCTCATCGAGAGCTACTTGGGTGTACCGCGTATTCCACAGCACTATCGCGTTCACCACCAGGCCCAGTGCGCCCAACTGGTCTTCCATCCCTTGCCGATACCGCTGCCGCAACTCCCCTTTCTGTCCGTGGAACACGGCCCGTGCCACGCTGTGGCGCTGTTCACCCCGGTTGAGTTGCCGCAGAATTCGCTGGCGGTACACCTCGTCGCCCACATAAGTCAACAGATACAGAGTTTTCTCGATACGACCCAGTTCAGCAACCGCCCGGCCCAGACTCGACAGGCTGCCCCCTCGCTGCAAGGTCCGCATCACGCTCGTCGCGCCGACCTTACCCAGTTTGAGTGACCCGGCCAGCCGGAGCATGTCCTCCCAGTGAGCGGCGATCAGCCGCTCATTCAGGGTGTGACGGCTGAGGTCGTTCAGTGCGCCGTAATCCGCTTCCTTATCCAGTCGCCAGAAGCGCTGGTCAGGCAAATCGGCCAGTCTGGGACTGAACTTGTAGCCCAGCAAGGCAAACAGACCGAACACCACATCGCTGTAGCCGTGGGTGTCAGCCATGATTTCGCGGGGGTCGAGGCGGGTCTGCTGTTCCAGCAGGCCCGCGAGGATATACAGACTATCCCGTAGTGTTCCTGGAACCACGATGCCGTGAAATCCGGTGAACTGGTCACTGGTGAAGTTGTAGTAGGCCTGACGCGAGAAGTGGAACAAGAACTGACGCTAAGGGTCTTTGAAAAGGGGTTTAAGCTCGACCTAGACGTGCAATTCCCTATTGCCACATCTCTAAATAAAGCAATACATTTTCGCAACAGGAAAACACCGTATTCATCGGCAGCGAAAAACCTGTGCTTAAACGGAAGTCTCTGCAACGGGAAATTTTATGCAGACAGCGTGGATATCGACCTAGCCGTGATTTAACCAGCCTTCTTTGCCGCTTAGCGTTAGTTTCTGTTCCACTTCTCGCGTGACCCCTAGTACAGGTACGGGTTAGGCACCGAGATAGGAGCGGTACACAATCACGCTCACTGTCACCTCCAATTCTCAGACGACCATATTGACAGCGAGCGGGTAGGTATGCAGTAGTAATCCCAGAGCGATATTACGCTAATGGCATAATAACATGTGTCTATTTGTCTGGCTTGAATCGCTCAAGGGAGTACGTCATGAACGAAAAATACGCTGGAAGTATTGGAGATGTAAAAAAAGTATGGCGCAGACGCGAGAATCTCAGAATTAGGGGTGTCCTTCACGAGGGCAAAAAACGTGACGAACAGTTCAGCAAGGCCCCTGTACCACGCGAGCGTAAGTACGTTCTCTCCCCCAAAGAGGCAGAGAAATACCCGCACGTCGCTGCCTACCTTGTAAAGAGCGGCGGCTACCTCCCGCCGACGCATAGAGGTCATAAAGCAGTTCTGAAGCTGCTCAGAGCAATGTCGAGCGAATTTGGGACGCTGGTGTTTTTGCGTAAAGATATGCCGCAACTTGACGCTTTCCCGCGTAAAAGTCCCATCTTGGGCCAGCACGCTCGGGAGGAAAGTAAAGCGTTCTTGGGAACCATCCTTTCTACAGCCGACCTGGACGCTGTCCCTTACCGCGCATCTCTCCAATGGGGCGAAGTGACGGAACACCTGCATACACATTTTGTTCTTCCCCTCTGTTTCGTTGAAGCGACCCTCGCTCAACGTATCCATGCTGCTCCCCATGGCATCGGCGGAGGCTGCCTTATTGACGACACCTTCCACGGCGTCGTCGTCAGCCCTGGCGATTTACATCTGCTTCGCCTCAGCCGCTACCTGACCAGCGACCCTGACAGCCGTTTACGCAACCGGGAAGGAGAAAATTACCTTGAGGCCTTGGAGGAAGACCTCGCACGCAAAGCCACATCGAGTGAAAGAGCGGCTCGCCTTGGCTGGGGCAGGCAGGTGATGGCGGCAAAAAAAGCAGCCGAAAAAGCTAAGAGGCGTACTGCCAGGCAGGGTACGCTGTACGCATAATCTAAGAGGCTAACTTTTCTCGCTCTTTATTTATCAGCACCCCAGTCAAGCTGGGAAACACGCGCTCTTCCCCTCACCTTCAACACCACCGCCGTCCTGGGGCGCGGCAGGCTCACGGCAGCGGAGAACCACGGACGCACCGTGAGCCTTGCCATTGCCCAGTGGCTCAGTCAGTCTCCCACCCGGCAGGGCAACAGCCTCACTGGGGCGAACTGCGCCTTGCCGGGCACCTTGACGGCCACCGGGCTGAGCAGCGGCCACCAATCCGGGGCGCTCGGCTGGGGTGCGCCCAAAGGCAACGTCAGCTGCACCATCCAGGGCAGCGGGCGACACCTCCGTGTCCGCACCAGCACGGACGGGGTGACGTTCGTGGACGGAGAGCGGCAGTGAAGCGTGAGGGCTACACCCTCATGGAGATGCTGGTCGTCCTGGCGATTCTGGGCCTCATCCTGACGCTGGTCGTCCCCAGGTTTGCCCAGACCCGGCCAGATGCGAGCGCGACGGCCCTCAGTCTGAGCAGCTACCTCAACAGCGCCTCATCCTACGCAGGCAGCCACGAGCAGCACCTGTGTCTGACCCTGGCAGGAGACAGGATTCGTGGCCCCTGGGAGCATGAATTCATCGTCCCGCAGGGGTTGAGCGTTTCGTTTCCCTCCTTCTGTTATGACCAAAAAGGAAGGGTTCCGAGTCAACAAGTGATTCGGATTACCGATGCCGAGGACAGTTCAAATGCCGCCCGTGTCGTTGTCGGCGCGGGGTACGGCAATGCGAGGCCCGAATGAAAAGCAGCCGTGAAGGATTCAGTCTGGTCGAAGTGCTCATCGCCGTGACGCTGATTGCCCTGGTGCTGGGCAGTGTCGTGGCAAGCAATGTCCGGCTGGCCGAGATGAACAGCCGGGCCGAAGTGCAGACCGCGCAAGCAAGCGCGGCTGAAGGCATCGCGCAGCTGTACGTGGGCGACGTGCCCGCAGACGGTGAAGTGCGTTCAGGCCGCGTGAGTACCGCGCTGCCGCTGCGGGCCATGCCCGAAGAGGACAAGGCCATCTGGAACGTTCTTGAGTACCGGCTTCAAAGAAGCGGCAACACCCTGACCATCGAAATCTCAAGAAGTGACGTCTCCCCTGACCCCAACCCCTTACGCATCGAGGTGGGCCTATGAAAAAACACGGTTTTACACTGATAGAAATCCTGATTGGCCTGGCGCTAATGACATTGGTGTTTGCCACCGTCACGGTGCTCATCACCCGCAGCGCCCAGGCCGGACGGCAAAGCAGCGTTCAGGCCGCCGCCAACACCAGCGTCACCAAGCTCGGTGAGCAGCTCGGGCGCGACCTGAGCAGTGGGCAGGTGATTCTTCAGGCCGCTGGACAGCGCCGACTCGACCTGCTGCGGCTGGGAGCGCGCACGCCGCTGACCCTGGCGGAAGGCGCGTCCCGCAAGAACACCAGCCGCCTGACCGTCAAGGGCAACCCACTCGCGGCCCTGAGCGGCAAGCCCGTGGTGGTGGTGAGCAGCACCGGGGACTATCTCCTGACCCGCGTCGCTCAGGTCACGCCTGCCGGGGCCAACTCGGAGGTGGTGTTTTCCTGTCTGGTGAGCTTGCCGGGGAACCTCAGCGTGTATCCCTTCACGGCGCTGAGCCTGGAAGAAACGGCGTCGGGCCTGCGGCGCACCGAGGAAGGCGCGGCGCAGATTGTGGGCAGCAATGTCCAGAAGGTGCGCTTCGAGCCGGTCTACGGCACGGTCACGGGCGTCTTTTATCCCACGCCGATGAACCCGGTCAGCCACCACGCCGGGGAGCGCCTGAGCGCCGTGAACTACGCGCTGACCTCGGGCGGCGAGCACCCCATCACCTCGGCAGGCACGGCCCGGCTCAGTCTGGTGGGCCTCCGGGAGCGGGGCTGCAACGAGAACCCGGCAGCGCCCGCGAACAACCTCGGCAAGCTCCAGGTCAACGTGCTGTATAAGGGCGGAACGACCGGGCCAGCGGGTGTGACCCCCGGCGTGGGTGTGAGTGGCCCCAGCACGTCGAGCAACATCAACACCTGGACCCGGCAGACCTTCGAGAACCTCGACGCCGGGACGTACTCGGTCTCCGCCCCCAGCCTCACCAGCGGCGAACGGATATACGACGCCACCGTGACGGGCAACCCGGCGACGGTCGGCAACGGCAAACAGGGCACGGTGAACGTGAACTATCTGGTCCGCAAGGGCAAAATCACCCTCGACATCTCCGGCCTGCCCAGTCCGCCCCCGGCGAGTGGCGCGGTGCGCTTTTCTGGCCCCGAGAACCTGAGTGTTCCGGCCCAGAACGGCACGCCCCAGGTGGAACTCACCCCCGGCGATTACGCGGTCACGGCGGACCCGATTGGCGAGTACGAGCCGGAAATCAGCACTCCCAACCTGCACGTCACCAGCTCGACGAACGACACCATCACCGTGACCTACGGGATTCCCAAAGGCAGCGTCAACCTGCAAATCACGGGCCTGCCGACCCCTCCCCCGGCGACAGGCTACGTGCAGGTCACGGGGCCGGAAAGCAAGACCATCGCCGCCCAGAGCGGCACGACCAGCCTGACGCTGAAACGGGGCGAGTACACCGTCACGGCGGACCAGGTGGGCGAGTACGAACCAAGCATCAGCAGCAGCACCGTGACGGTGGGCAAGAACACCTCCACGACGGTGACGGTAAGCTACGCGATTCCGAGCGGCCCCCTGGCCTTGACGGTGCAGGGCCTGCCTGCGGGGAACAGCGCGGCGCTTTCGGTCAGTGGCCCGGTGAGCCAGACAGTGACGGTGGCGAGCGGCACGACGCAGACGGTGAACTTGCAGCAGGGCAATTACACGATTACGGCCCCTGAAGTGACGGTGGGGGGCACGAAGTACCTGCCCAGCCCGGCCAGCGGCACGGTGAGCCTCGGGAAAGGCGGGGCGGGGCACACGGTGACGTATGCGGCGGATGCGGGGAACACGGGGAACGGGCCTGGAGGTAACGGCGGAAACATGGGCAACCCCCCGACTACCACTCTCAAAAAAGGCGAAGCCATGCTGACCGTCAACTATGACAGTCAGAGCCTGGATGCACTTGAGAGATTTTGGAGCCTCAATGCCAGGGGACAGGCGTTGTGGGATTATTCCCAGGTGGAAAGTCCACGTCCGCTCTCCACAACACCGGGCATCCCCGCCTACGGCAGTTTCAGCATTCTTGTTCGCTCCGAAACACCCTATGCCTTGGGGGTGCCATCAACGGTCTCGACAGAGAGATGCAAACAACCCGATGAGGGGTCGAATGGTGAAGTCGTCTGCACCCGACTGGGCCAGGACTTTAGCCCTCAGCTGTCTTATGGTTCAGGCTTTCTCTCCATGACGGTAAGCCCCGAGAAATACCAGGGCTTTACGAAAGAAACCCTGGAAGCACTCGCAGGGGGTTCCTTATTCATGCTCAAAGACCAGTCTGTAGGAGTCATCAATCTGACCTTTAACGGTTTCGGGTCAACAGGAGGCGGTGCTCAGTGCGCCCCCGATGAAGTCTGGGACACCTTCAACAAAACATGCACGAAACGGTGGTTCTGAACCAAATTACTTTAAAAAACAAGCAAAAGAGGCGAAAAGCCTCTTTTGCTTGTTTGGGCGATAAGCTTCAAATCTTACAGAAACGGGTCTGGGTGGAATGCCCCGGTTTTCAAACCGGGGATGCAGAACCCAGCCGCCCCGCAAGGGGCGGAGTGCTGATGCTTATGTCTAGAGCTAAAGCCTTGCAGCGTGGTATGCTGGAACAGCAAAGGCCCAGCGGTGCTACCAACACCCTGAGCCGTGGCGACCACCCGATAGGAGGTGACGCAAATCCAGACTACCACGCACTTAAAGACGTTTCGCTATCGTCTGCGCCCCACGAAGGCTCAGGAAGTCGCCCTGCTGGAGCAACTGAGGCTCTGCCGAGGGTTGTACAACGCCGCCTTGCAGGAACGCCGGGATGCCTACCGCAAAGCCGGGAAGACCGTCACGGGGTACGACCAGATGAAATACCTGACGGAAATCAAGGCCGCGCTGCCGGAATACGCGGGCATCTATTCGCAGGTGCTTCAAGACGTTCTCAAGCGACTGGAGAAGGCATTCAAGGCGTTCTTTCGCAGAGTCAAGGCAGGCCAGACACCGGGCTATCCACGCTTCAAAGGCGCGGGTTGGTACGACTCCATCTGCTATCCGCAATCCGGGTTCAGCGTGTCCGACAAGACCGCGTTCTTCTCAAAAATCGGGAACATCCGAATCCGGCTGCACCGTCCTTTGGAAGGCAAACTCAAGACGGCCACCATCCGCCGGGAATGCGGGGAGTGGTACGTCAGCTACGTGTGCGAGGTGGAAGCTGCCCCGCTGCCCGCTACGAGCAGTCAGGTGGGCGTGGACGTGGGCACCACATGGTTCTGCATCACCTCCGATGGCGAGTTCGTGGAGAATCCCCGGCACTTTCAGCGGGGTATGAAGCGGCTCCGGGTGGCGCAGCGCACACTCAGCCGCAGGAAACGCGGTTCCAATCGCCGGAAGAAGGCCAAAGCTGCTGTCGCCAAGTTGCATCGCAAAGTGGCCCGGCAACGGCTGGACTTCCACCACAAGACGGCTGCCAAGCTCATCCGAGAGAACGACTTGGTAGCGCACGAAGCCCTCAACGTGTTGGGGATGGGCAAGGGCAACCTCGCCCGGTCAATCCACGATGTCGGGTGGGGCCAGTTCTTCTCTCTCCTGTCCCTCAAGGCTGCAAGTGCCGGACGGACAGTTATCGCCGTAGACCCCCGCTACACCTCGCAGACGTGCCACGAGTGCGGTCACGCCTGCCGAGAGAACCGGATAGGGCAGGCGAAGTTCAGGTGCGTAAACTGTGGTCATACGGCGAATGCCGACCACAACGCGGCCAAGAACATCCTGGCAAGGGCCTTGCCATCAGTCCAGAACGTAGAAGTCATGCGTGGACTGAGAAGCCCCGGACTTCAGTCCGGGGAGTAGGTCACTTACCAACAACCAATGTCCACAAATCCTGATTGGTAGACAAGACGCCTTTCTGGTGACCAGCTCCAAATTGCCGAATAGTGGAATCCATCAGGGCCGTGCAGTGAGCGGAACTGTGCATCCACCAGTTCACCATTGCAAAGGCGGTAGGGCTGTTCGTACCAACGCCAGCCAACTCCCCGCCCGCATAGGTGTCATTTTCCCCCACGTAATTCTTGTCCAGTCCAGCCAGCTCCCGGTACGCCCGCACCACCCGGTCACGCGGGGTAGCGCCATAGAAGAACGGACTGCCCGTCTGGGACTCACTGTGGCCTTCGTAGCCCACATTGCTCATGTACGCCGCGTGCTTCCTGGCCGCGAACGCGAACAGGCCGTTGTAGGTCAGCGCGGGCCGGGGCGAGAAGCCGCCGTCCACGCACGTCCCTGCGGTGGCCGGAGTGCCGTTCAGCGTGCCTTTGGTGCGGACTTCGTTGACCAGATTCAGCACCTCGACTTCCTGGGCCGAGGGGCTGACGTAGACGGTGCCTTCCTTGGTGCCGTCGCCACTGCCCACAGGCGCACCTGCACCGGGGAGAAAGACGGGCTTGGGTTGGGGTTGCGGCTGCGGCTGAGGCTGCTCGGCGGACGTGACCGTGACCACCGTGACCGCCGTTTGGGTCTGGCCGTCGCTGCCCCGCGCGGTGACGGTAACGGCGTAGCTGCCGGTGGCGGTGGGGGTCAGGAGGAAGCTGTCGCCGTTGCGGGTGAGGTTCAGGCCGGGAGCCGAAGCGTCGAGCGACACGGAACCGCTGTAGTTGCTCAGCGACACCTGGGGGGTCAGCGTGACCGCCTGACCCAGTGGCACACTGAGGCTGGCCGGAACGCTCAGGGTAAAGCTGCCGATGGGGGTCACGACGCCGCCGCCGTCGCCGGGGTTGGGATTGGGTGTGGTGATGTCGGTGCAGCCCGTGAGAAGGAGGGTCAGGGTGAGCAGAGGAAATGCGTATTTCATGGCTACTCCAAGTTTAGGCGACGTCATCTGACTTTCTGACAGGGCTTTCCTGGAGGGGACTAAAGCCGTCGTCATTCCAGCGACCGTCCCCGCACTTCGTGCGGGAAAGCGGAGGTATGCCATATAAGGTATTTGATTCGCCGGGTATCCTCCGCGATGCCCAGAGCCACTTTCCCTACGCCGACGAGGTCGTTGCCGAGCACAAACCTGGCAGTATCGGGCATACCGCCCTGATGCAGGTCCTGCGGTCTCCCGAGCAGGCCGCCACCTTTTCTGCTTACGCCTGGGCGTACCGCGACGCGGCGACCCCGTTCCAGGAGCGCGAGTACCTCGGCGGGATGCAGGCCGTTTGCCTGATGCTGACGCTTAACTGGCATTTCCCGGTGTCCAGGCCGCGCCTTACTCGGCGGGCGATGCAAGCCCTTTATGAGGCGGCCACGGGCATCGAGACTCAGCTGCCTGAACCCGACCAGGTCATGGAGGAGCCGGGAAAAACGCTTTTGTTCTGAGAGCGAAGGCCGTTCGGGAGACCTGCCTGCCCCAGTGAGGCGGGTCTCTTTTTCAGCGTGAACAATGACCCACATAGGACCTGTCATCGCTCCTGGCCTGATACTGAGAGAACGGCACGTCGCGCTGCCACCTCAGCAATTTCACTCACGCAGGCATCAACGTCTTCCAGAATGCGCTGGTTCGAAAAACGTAGAACGTGCCAGCCCAGGCCACTCAGGCAAGCGTCCTTCTTGGCGTCAATCAGCCTGCGTTTACCCGCGTGCGACGCACCGTCACACTCAATCACCAGTTTCAATTCCAAGCAACCAATATCGGCCTTGTAACTGCGGGCATAGCCGCTCCCTTTCTGTGCGCCCGTCTTGATGGACAATTCAGGTTCCCAGACATGAGCCAATTGAGCTTGCTGCAGGGCATCGAGAAGCATGGCTTGAGGTCTGGTCATCCCACGCCCGTTTCCACCCTGCACTCGGGGTTGATGCCCACGCTCACGCAGCGTCTGGGCCATCTTTGCCCTTGCTTCAGGTGTCGCTGCCTTGACTCGCATTCCAGCCATATGTTCGCGCAGGCGGTCTGTCTCTTCGGCCCGCTTCTTGCGAATTGCAGCCAAAAATTCGGGCTTGTTTACCCGGTAACTCATGCTGCAACTTTTAGAACAGAAAAACTTCGTCTCTCCCTTACGCTGCTTCCAATTTTGCACCTTGCCGAGCGTGAATTCACAACCACAGTTCTCGCAGTGCCACCTGACTTCCGCGAGAGGCACCTGCTTGCTACGAGAGCGCATGTTTGCTGTCACGCAGGCTGCCGAGCAGTAAACAGCCTCACCCCTCGCCGCGCTCTGGAGCTGCGCTCTGGATGGGGCAAACTCCTGATGACACCACGAGCAGGTGGTCATACGACCTCCAGACACAGGTGGACAAGCGACCTCTCAACCAAATCAGGACGGCCCAGCAGGAGGCAATCCTGCATTGTGGTCAATCTGATATCGCCCATACGCTGTGCCACAGGCCAGTTACGCCGAAGCACAGGCAGAAGTGCAGTAGGCCCTACGACCTCAGCCAGCAAGGCGGCAGCATCGGAGAGTCGCGCCCGAACGAGGTGAACGGGGGCAGACAGCGCCACAGCTGCCCTTTCAAGCTGATGGGATTTGCAGTGGAGGAGACGGCATATATCCAATTCAGAAATCGGTTCTGGTCTCAGCCACAAGACTGGCTCGTGATACCTGAGATACGGTCGCAGAGGTCGGTAGTAGTCATCACCCTGAGGCTGTGCAATGACACAGCCCTGCCATTGCTCTGGACACAACACGGCGCCTCCCGGCCAGATGAGACTGCCATCTTCACGGAGTTGTCCCTGCCTCCATACCCGAGGCAGCCGTAGGGCTGCATAGCCTTCCTGAGCCAGTAGCGCTGCCAGGTCCAACCGGTAACCCTGCTCCTCATATTGCAGCCAGAGCTGACGCCCCCCAGGTTCAATCAGGATTTCGCCCGCCATACCTGCTTTGTATCATATTTGATGACATCTAATGTGATGTATCCAGGGCGGCTTTGGCTCGGCACTATGAAGCGGATGTCCGACGATGAACAGGCTTACCTGGTTGACCTGGGCTTGCGCATCAGGGACACACGGCAAAAGCAGAAGCTCGGCCTAGACGGCTTGGCGGAGCTGGCCGAAGTACACCGAACCCATTTATGGAAAATCGAGAAGGGCCTCCTCAACACTGGCCTCCTCACTTATGTGCGCATCGCTGAAGCCCTGGACGTGCCCCTAGCCATGTTGCTTCCTGCAACGCGGCTGCTGAAACCTTCACTTCAAAAAAAGGAAGAGTAACTGGGTCAACAGGTACGTCGAGGTCTGAGAATGCCCAGGAGAAGGGCTTTCTCAGATTCGTCCCCCTCTACGACCATTGGTGCTGCTTTCTAAAGCATCAGTATCAACAGATTGCACCAGTTCAAAAATGCCTCTTACCGGATACCACTTCACGACCCATTGGCGCGGAGCCTCACCCTCACGGTTTTTCACGAGGTCAAGCACCAGGTACTTCCACAGGCCTCTCAGAGCGGCCCGGCTACTCCCCGGCGCTGGCGCTGGTTCCAAGTTGAGAGATTGTGCGTCATTGGCACCCAGCGGATAGAGCAAACTCGCCGTGTAGGCTGTGTATTCCACTCCACCACTTTCCTTGAACACGCTCAGACGCGCTTCAAGGGGAGCAGTCAACAGCTCACCATAATTACCGCGTCCCACGCTGGAAATGAGCAGAATAGGCGTATTCAGCTCACGGCCCAGACGTACCTGGAGCGCCATGACAACTTCGTCAATCTGGTGCCTGCGGTCTTTCACCTCACCTGCAGGCATCCGCTGGAGGTAATCCAAGATGACTAGAGGGGACACGCCATAAGCTGATTTCAGCCGCTTAACTTGTGCCGCAATACGGTCAACACCCCACGCACCACCGTCCACCCCGTTTCCCTCGGCAACACTCAAATAAGGCCCCACCCTCCGCGTTAACTCCTGATAGGCAGGATTTTCTCGCAACTGGGTGGCCACTGGACTCTCAACGGTGCCGCCCGTGCGGAGCTGACGCAGCCCCACCCCCACCTTCGCACTGATGACGCGGCCCCACAGCTCATACCGGCTCTGCTCGTAGGTCACGTACAGGATGGGGCGTCCTTGCTCAGCGTTGTGCTGAGCAATAGCAAGCGCAAGAGCAGTCTTGCCGCCACCTGTCACACCACCCAGGACATGCAGGCCGTCGTAAAATCCACCACCAACCGCTTCATCAAATTCGGACAGCCCCGTAGGATAAGTGTTGCCACCACGCCGGAGTCTTGCCTCTGCAATTTTCAGCAGCTCTTCCTCGAGAAATGCCATGTTTCCGCCGATGGGGAGCGCATCTGTCATGGCATCTTGCAGTGCTGCCAACAGTTCTTCTGGAGTGGCCTCCAGTGGCATGGCTGGCAGGGCGTACCATTCTACGCCGCAAGCGTCTAAAGCTCGTGCCACAGCTTGCGTGGGCGTCAGGACATAGACGACGCGCTCACTCTGTACGAGGTTGCGCAACTCTTCGGCTGTGAGTGCCGAACGCACCTCCGCATTCGCAGCGGAAGGCAACTTCAGTGCCCCTTCAACGGCTCGGAAGGCCTGTTCACCTGCCACCACCACTGGCCCCCGCATTTCTGCTGGCAAAGCCAATAGCTCTTCATCTTGGTCCACCCGAACGGATGAGGACTGTACCGGTCGGGGAGTCTCCCTATTTCCTCGCTCGCCACTCCACGGTTCTCGGGGCGGTCTACTAAAAATACTGGTGACGGTTTTACGTGCCTCGGCGGCCGTATACGGGTCATGCTGCCCATGGGCATCGGTCAGAGGACACTGCATTGCGTAGTTCTCCATATGGTGGCCCGCTTCCTGCTGGCTGTACCCGTTGTCTCTCAGCTGTGCAGCCAGCCACGCCCCGGCATTGTTTCGCCCTTCTCCATCCTCGACTTTCTCCAAGGCACGGCGTATCAGCACTTCTGCCAAAGTGCGCTCGTCATAGGTGCGGCGACTCGCAGAGGACGGAACAGAACGTGGTGCGGGTTTAATGACCTGTGGCGGTTGCGAGAGTCCCAGAAAGTCCCGCAAATCCGTTGGCAGGGTGAAAAGAGATAAAAGTTCAAGCTGCTGAGGGTCGACTTCCCAGTGGTAGCTGCCCGTATCCATCTCTGTGGGCGGCATAACGGCATAGCCACCATCAGCCCGAATATCCAGACCTGGCCACTGCCTACCCAGCTCACGCGTCGCTTTGCTGTTCAAGGTAGCGACCTTCCAACCCGGATGTTCGCAGTAGACGTGTGCCCCTCCACTGCGAGTACGAACATGAATTGGTATCCCTAGGCGTTGCCGTAACTGCTCTCCCGCGACGCCATCGAAGTCCAGTATGACCAGGCCAGACACTGCGCCCGTCACCACCGCTAATCCTTTGTCCTCTTCATTGGCATACCACGTCCGCAGTTGGTCCGGTGTGGGCGCAGTTCGCTGGAGTCCTGCCCAGCTCGGCCTCGTCTTTCCATCGTCTGTCTTGCTGTGCCCTGTGTCCACGAGGCACCAGTGAGGCGCTTTCGCACGTTTTTCGCGAACCTGTACAGGGAATACGCTCCAACCACGAGCAACTGCAGCCAAAGCAGCCTGAAGGACAGAGTCATGTTGTTTTTGCGAAGCCGCCACAATAAACCGCCTTTGCCCGGACAGCGGGCGGGAGAGACTCGCAGTGGGGGTTCCCCCTGCGGCCTGCTTTTATCTTTTCAAAGCGCCGTTTGCCTGCCAGGGCAAAACGCGCCGGTTTTATCTAGTTAAATCTAGTTAGGAAAAAAAAGGCTCCCTTTTCCGCGTCCAGAACGGCAGAAAAAAAAAAGGAGTGCGTCACTTAGAGGGGGGGGAGTGCGTCACTTAGGGGGGGGGGTCACTTGGAGGGGGGAGTGCGTTTTGCCTTCTCTTTTTTGGAGTCCGGTCTCTTGATGGTATCCAGGAGTTCCAGAACCTCATGGGGCGCGTGAATTTCCACCACGGACTCAAGCCACCGGTCAAAGTTGCCGGGTTTTCCGTCCCCGTCATTGACTTGAGACAGGTGCGTCTCCTTCATCTGCCACTTCTCCAAGACAGCGATTTCCCGCAGTTGGTCCAGGGCCGCCTCGGCGTATTTCCTGACCCGCGCGGTATTGCGACTGGCCCGCATTTCTTCGACTTCTTTGAGAAGCCCTGCACGGTCGAGGAGGGTGCTCCACTTGAGCTTTTTGACCTTACTGCCGCATCTAGCATCCTCACGGTAGTGAAGCATCAGCTCGGTCCCTAGGCGTTTTGCCCATTTTGCCTTTGCTGGCAATGCCACTAGGGCCTTGACCATCGGTGCGTAGCTCAGCGGGAAATACTGTGCCCAGTCGCCCAGCGCAATTTCCCAAATCATGTGGTAGGTCTTGCCGAACAGGTCACGCTCCACCTCACGGGCCATGACCGAGACGAGTTTTTCCTCACGGGCTTTCTGAACAGCTTTAAGCTTACGTTTGCCTTTGGCTTGGCCAGTGTCTTTTTCCAGGGTGCCTTTCGTCGAGGCATCGATGTATAGACGCATATTTTCGATGTGCTGCAGTGCTTCTTGAACCTCAAGCACATGCTCGGGCTTCATGCCGCCCTTGTGGTGCTTTTTGTAGCCCATGAGCTGGGCCACTTCACGGGCATCGATGCGGATACGTTTGTAAACGTTTCCGTCCGCCGGTCCGTTTTCCATGGCTTTCCAGAGAATCACTCGCCAGACGTCAGCAGTACGGTCATCTAATTTGCTGATTTCTTCTATGGCCAGTGTTGCCGCTGCCTGAATGTCGCCGCTGCTGTTAGGCCTGGGGTCATAGCTCAGTGTCATCCCTTTGCCCTCGAAAAAGGGGAAAAGATTGAAATCAGGGCTGTATGTCCAGTTTCTTCCGTCCCGTGTGGCACGGTCTACAAGGATGTACGGCTGGGCCGTCAGCGTTGGCTGCAGGTGGGCAGGATAATCAATTTTAGCCTCTTCCAGGATTGGAAGTCCCAGGAGGAATCGAACCCACTCAGGAATTTCTATAGGCAGAATCCAACGTGTCTGTGATGGATAATGGTTGTAGTAACGAAATTTCTGAAAAAGCCTATCTTCTAAAAGATTGATTTCTAGGAATTGCTGCCTAATCGAGTGTTCCCTTGAAACAAAAATCTGTTCGGGAAGTTCTTCAAACTCTATTCCCTTACTTGCAGCGAACTCTATGGTTCCTTCCTCTACGACTTCGGCTTCCCTAGATAGCCATCTGAAGAGTAGGGAACGATAATACAGATTATAAAGAGAGAATGAGTTGTCGAAAACGAGGAGTATTAATTTTTCTATCCCCCAGGGCTTCTGTTCTGCGATGTCTTTGATTTCCTCTTTCCACTTCCACTCTTCTCCCTTGCTTTCTCCCCAGAATTCCAGATAGCTTTGGATATCACCTGCTCGCAGATGATTCAGAGCCTCGATATGGTTTCCAGCAGCCACCGTGTCGGATAAAAAAAGACTACGCTTTTGCTCTTCGAGGATTCCGTATTGAGCGGCGATGGGAGCTATCTCCTCTGGCGTGGCTGGAATAGGCAGCTTCATACGCTTTGCTTCTCTAACGGCCTGTTCTCTAGTTTTGATAGTCTTCGCCGCCATCTTTCAGTCCTCTATCTTTTCGATGGTGAAGCGGTAGCCCAGTGCAGCCAGTACCTTCTCCCATACCTCAGGTGTTTTCCCCTGGTGTAGCAAGGCGCGATTCAAGACGCGTGGGTTGAGTTCCAGTTGTCTCGCAAATTCAGCCTGGCTCATAGGCAGTTCCTCTATTGCCTTTTTGACCTTCTTTCTGATTTCGTCGTTCACCCCAACCTCTATAGAATTTATACACTAATTTAGTAGGTATATCAACTATAATAGTGTATGTTCAGAGGTAGATGCGAACTTTAGGGGCAATGGAAAAATCAGCGCAACGCCGCCGTCGAGCAGACCGCCCACGCTCTGGCCGTCAGTTTTGAGGACACGGACAACCTGCGCTTCTGGTGCTGGCTGCTCTGGCAACTGATACGCGGCTGCGACTAGGGCCAGAACTGGACAGACGACGTGTCGCACCTGCTGGCCCGCGTGCTGCACGACATCCGGCACGACGGGAGCATGAACGGCACCACTGTGAAGAACCCCGCCACCGTGGTGGTGAACGAACTGCGGAACTGCGGCCTGCTCGATGCGCTGCGGGCGCTGGCCCCCACCAGGGCCGGAGGGCGGCCCCGGTCGCCGCAGCCTGCCCCACTGTTCGCCTAGATTGACAGCATCACTGCCAATCCATTGACCAACCGGCTGTCAATTTCTGAGAGTTGGAACAGAAACCTGCGCTCAGGCTGGTGGCTCGCTGGTGGATTCCGTGTGTTGCAACACACGGGGAAATGTCGTGTGGGAGGGAGTTTTTTGAGAGCTGGGCGTGTGTTGCATTTTCATTCTGGCCTGCGTGTTTCCCGCAGGCTAGACTGCGATTGCCCTTATGGACAAAAAGAAGCTTTCCGAGCGCGACATCTGTACCAAGTTCATTACCCCTGCGCTTGAGCAAGCAGGGTGGGACAGGCTTACGCAGATTCGGGAAGAGTACGGACTGACCAAAGGCCGCATTCTGGTCAGCGGCCAGATGCACACCCGCGCTGCGCCCAAGCGGGCCGACTATGTGCTGTTTTACAAACCCAATATTCCTATCGCCGTGGTCGAGGCCAAGGACAACAAGCATTCGGTGGGGGCGGGGATGCAGCAGGGCGTGGCCTATAGCGACCTGCTGCAAGTTCCGTTTACCTTCAGTTCCAACGGTGACGCCTTCCTGTTCCGTAACGCTCTGCTTTCCGAGGGTGTACTTGAGCGCGAGATTAAGCTCGACGAGTTCCCCAGCCCTGAGCAACTCTGGCAGTGGTGGGAAGCGTCTAAGGGGCTTTCAGAAGCTCAAGCCGAGGTGGTCACCCAGAACTACTACACCGAAGGCACCGACAAGACCCCGCGCTATTACCAACTGCTGGCTATCAACAAGACCACCGAAGCGATTGCCAAAGGCCAAAACCGCGTCCTTCTGGTTATGGCGACGGGCACTGGCAAGACTTACACCGCTTTTCAAATCATCTGGCGACTGTGGCAATCGAAGGCTAAGAAGCGGATTCTTTTCTTGGCAGACCGTAACATTCTGGTCAACCAGACCATGCAAAACGACTTCAAGCCTTTCGGCGGGGCAATGACCAAAATCAAAAACCGCCAGATTGACAAGTCTTTCGAGATTTATCTGTCTCTCTATCAAGCGGTCAGCGGCAACGAAGAAGAGTCCAATGCCTACAAGCAGTTTTCCCCCGACTTCTTCGATTTGGTCGTGGTGGACGAGTGCCACCGGGGGAGCGCCGCCGAGAACTCCAACTGGCGGGCCATTTTGGAGTATTTCTCAGGGGCCACCCAAATCGGCCTGACGGCCACCCCGAAGGAAACCTCCGACATTTCCACCACCCACTACTTCGGTGACCCTATCTACACCTATTCCCTCAAGCAGGGTATCGACGACGGCTTCCTGGCCCCCTACAAAGTGGTGCGCTTCGACCTCGACAAAGACCTCAGCGGCTGGACGCCCGAAGAGGGCATGGTTGACCGTTACGGCAACGCCATCGAGGTTCGTGAATACAACCAGCGTGATTTTGACCGCTCCCTGGTGCTGTCGCAGCGCACTGAACTGGTGGCCGCCAAAGTCACCGAGTTCTTGCAGCAGACCGACCCTATGTCCAAGACCATCGTCTTCTGCGAAGACAGAGACCACGCAGGGCGGATGCGGTCGGCCCTTGCCAATCTGAACACCGATGAGGTTGCGAAAAACAGCCGTTATGTCGTTCAAATCACGGGTGAACTCAGTGACGCGCAGGCCAACCTGGACGACTTCATCACGCCCAGGGAGCGTTACCCCGTCATCGCCACCACGTCCAAGCTGATGACCACCGGGGTGGACGCCCAGACCTGCAAGGTGATTGTGCTCGACCAGCACATTCAGTCCATGACCGAGTTCAAGCAAATCATCGGGCGTGGCACCCGCATCAACGAGAACCACGATAAGTACTACTTCACCATCCTCGATTTTAGGGGCGTCACCAACCTCTTCCGCGACCCCGATTTCGACGGCGACCCCGTGCAGGTTTACGTCCCCCCCGTAGGCGGCTCGCCTGTTCCCCCCGCTGAGCCTTTCCCGGAGCCGGAGCCGAAGCCCGACTGGGACGCGGGCACGGGCGACGACGCCCAAACTGAGGTCAGGAAATTCTATGTAGACAGCGTGGACGTCAAGGTGGCCGCCCAGCGCGAAATCCTTTTCGACGCGCAGGGGCGGCCCATCACTGGGTCACTGAAGGACTACAGCCGCCAGACCCTCAGCGGCGAGTTCGAGTCGCTGGACGACTTCCTAAGTCACTGGGACGCCGCCGAGCGCAAGCAGGCCGTCCTGAACGAGCTGAAGGCCGCTGGGATTCACTTCGAGGCTTTGGCCCACGAGCTGGGCTTAGGGGCCGACTATGACCCCTTCGATGTGGTCGCCTACCTGCTGTGGGAGCGCCCACCGCTCACGCGCAGGCAGCGGGCCGCCAAAGCGCGGCGGGCCGACGTGTTCGACAAGTACGGCGACAAGGGCCGCGAAGTCTTAGACAAACTGCTCGACAAGTACGCCGACGCGGGCGTGGGCCAGATAGAAGACTTGCAAGTGCTCAGCCTGCCGGAGTTCAAGGAACTGGGCACACTTGTCGAAATCGTGCGGCAATTTGGCGGCAAGGCGGGGTTGCAGCGGGCTATCAAGGAGCTGGAAGACGAGCTTTACAGCGCGTGAAGTGGGAATGGAGGGGAGAATAATGTCAGATGACCGTATTTTTAATTCAGACGAATTATATGCACCCATCAACCTGCGTAAAGATATTGAGGCCGACAATATCTTCTTTCAACGACTTTTGGCTCACCCATCTATAAAAGTGGAGAGATTCTATCCAAGCCCTGATTCTCTTTTCGAGTATATCGGGAGCGTAACGATTGGCGGTCAATCTATTCCACTGACCTTCGACCATAAGGGGGAGGGCAAGGGTTCCAATCCGTCTGCGCTTAAAGCGAGAATTAATCTGGATGACGATACAAGAACTCTTATTCGTCAGGTCATTATTGAAAATGCGCCTGCTCTCAGGGGCAGGGCCACAAAAAAACCTGTAGAGCGGCAACCCGGTACGTTGCAGATTCGAGTCACCCCCAACCGTGCAGGGCAGACGAAAAGCTCGGGTGAATCTGACCGCAGACAAAGCCTGGGCTACCTTGGGGAAGAGAGATTCACAAAATGGTGGGCTGAAGAATGCCCTGAACTCCCCTTCGTTTGGCTCAATGAGGGAGAACAGGACGCGGGCTTGCCGTATGACGTCTTGATAGCTGAACGGCTGGCTGTAGACGTTAAAGCTACGCAGATTGAAAGGGCAGAGATAAGGCTCAGTGAGGCGGAAAACGTCTTCAGACAAAAGCATTTGCCTCATCACGCTATAGCTCTGGTGAGCTTTCAGGACAAGCGGCTCAGGCGGATTGACCTGTATCTAGGAGAACCGCTCCGTAAGGTGACTGTAGAGCAGTTCAGAGACGCTATTAGCCAACTGGAGCCTTTGGAGTTCCAGAGCGTCACACCTCAGCAGCCAGCCTCAGATGACAAAGCAGGCCCCTACCTTTGCCTTGGCACCTATGTCTCCAGCAGTCAGAGACTGACCCTGGCCTCGCACACCTACGTTTTGCAGGACGTCGAAAACGGAAATGAAACCACGGGGCCTTTTTATCTACAGGGCCACGAACTCGTCCTTCAAGACACAAGCGGTAAGCAAGTAGAGCTGCTGGTCGTGGGTAAAGGCGTTTTACAGAGCAAAGATGATGAATTCGAAATCCTGGAGAGCGAGAAAGCATAACCAGATTTCTTCGCTCACTCCCCCAGCGGAGCCACAATCGCCTGCCCGCCTTCCAGCGGCTCAAGCACCAGCTTGGCGCGGTAGCCCATTTTCAGGGCCGCACTTCCTACGGTGCTCATATAGAGGTTGGCTTCCGGTGATTCCATCTGCGATACGCGCCCAGGGGAAACCCCCCAAGCTTGCGCCGCCCCGCGAACGGTGAGCTGCTGCTCCTGACGCGCCGCTTTGAAAGCCTCGCCAGCACTTTGCACCACCAGTGCGCCCACCAGTTCGGCAGGCGTCATGGGGGCCGCCGTGAGTCCCCTGGCCTCCAGTCCCCCACCTTCCACCACGTCCTGCCCTTCCAGAGCATTCAAAGAGGCGAGGAACTCGTCATCGGGCGGGGTGTTCAGCCCGAGAATCTGTTGCCATTCCTGAGCGGTCTTGCTCATGTTCAACTCCTTTGCTGGTCTTGAAGGGCGGTGAGGGTGGCTTCTTTGAGGAGCGCGGCGCTGGGGGTCGAGTCTGCCTTGACTTCAGCGTTCACAATCACGATGTCGCCGCTCTTGCGAAAGTAGAAGTAGACCCGCGTGCCTCCCTTCGCGCCCCCTCTGGCGTGGCTCTTGAGTTCCCAAATCGGCAGCCCCTGCAACTTTTGGGCGTAGTGGCTCTGGTGGCCCTGCTCGAAGAGGTCGCTCAGCATCGTGATGGCGGTGTTCACCGCTGCCTGCTGACCGTTCGCAACCATCTCCAGCAGGTCATCCAGAATGGCCGCTCTGAGTGAGTTGGGGCGGCGGTACAGGACGAACGGCACCTGTTTAGTCTATACTAAACAGCTACACTGACTGCTAATGTCAATTGTGTCCCTCGTCAAATCCATCCAAGACATCATGCGCAAAGATGTCGGCGTAGACGGCGATGCCCAGCGCATCAGCCAGCTCGCGTGGCTGCTTTTCCTCAAGATTCTGGATGACAAAGAGCAGGAATGGGAACTCGGTAGCGACTACCAATCCCCCATTCCTGATAAATACCGCTGGTCGAACTGGGCCAAAGACGCCGAAGGCATCACGGGCGACACGCTGATGACCTTCGTCAATGGCGAACTGTTCCCCACCCTCAAGAACCTGCGCCAGATTCCGACCCCGCAGGCCCAAGTGGTCGCCAGCGTGTTTGGTGACGCCTACAACTACATGAAATCCGGCACGCTGCTGCGGCAGGTCATCAACACCATCGAAGCAGACCTCGACCTCAACCGCTCCGAAGACCGTCACCTCTTCGGCGACATCTACGAGAAGATTCTGGGCGACCTGCAATCGGCGGGCAACGCGGGCGAGTATTACACCCCCCGCGCTCTGACGCAGTTCGTGGTGGACATGCTGGCCCCCCAACTGGGCGAGAGCGTCCTCGACCCCGCTTGCGGCACGGGCGGCTTCCTGACCAGCGTCATCGATGCGCTCAACGCTCAGGCCAAGACCACCGAGGACTTCAAGACCATTGAGAAAAGCATTCACGGCGTCGAGAAAAAGCCCCTGCCGCACATGCTGGCCGTCACCAACATGATGCTGCACGGCATCGAAACCCCCAGCGAAATCCGGCGCGACAACACCCTCGCCAAGCCGCTCCGCGACTACGAGGCCCGCGACGAACTCGACATCATCGTGGCGAACCCGCCCTTCGGTGGCATCGAGGAAAACGGCATCGAGCAGAACTTCCCCGCCAAGTACCGCACCCGCGAAACCGCCGACCTGTTCATGGCGCTTATCATGCTGCGCCTCAAGCCGCATGGCCGCGCCGGGGTGGTGCTCCCCGACGGCTTCCTCTTTGGCGAAGGCGTCAAGACCACCATCAAGGAAGAGTTGCTGCAAAACTTCAACCTCCACACCATCGTCCGTTTGCCCAAAGGCGTGTTTGCGCCCTACACCAGCATCAATACCAACGTGCTGTTCTTCGAGAAGGGCGGGCCGACCCGTGACATCTGGTTCTTCGAGCACCCCTACCCGGCGGGCTACAAGTCCTATTCCAAGTCCAAGCCCCTCACCATCGGCGAGTTTGACCTGGAAAAAGAGTGGTGGGGCAGCCTGAAGGGGCGCGAGAACCGCCAGGAAACCCGCCACGCCTGGAAGGTCAGCGCCGAAGACGTGAAGGCCAGAAACTACAACCTGGACTTCAAAAACCCCCACCAGGACGAAGTGATTCACGCTGACCCGATGGAGCTGTTGGCCGAGTACCGCGACCTGACCGCGCAGGTACGCGAAGCCCAAGACGCCCTCAAAGCCGAGTTGCTGGCCGCGCTGGAGCGCCGCGCATGACCGTGCTCGAAGTCACGCCCGAATTACCCGCCGCCGAGCTGTTGCGCCAGCATTTTGACGAAGCCTTCAGCGCCCCGGACGGCATCAAGCGCTTACGCGAGCTGATTCTGACCCTCGCCATGCAGGGCAAGCTGGTCGAACAAGACCTGAGCGAGGGCGAAAGCATTGGGGGAGATTCTGAAGGGTTGCCGTCTTCGTGGAAATGGGTATCTCTAGGCGATGTTGTAGATGTTTTAGACAGTTTACGTAAGCCAGTTACGAAACAGGATAGGCGTGAAGGTCCGTATCCCTACTACGGAGCGTCAGGCATTGTTGACTACGTTGACCAATATATTTTTGATGAGCCTCTAGTACTTGTCGGTGAGGATGGTGCTAAATGGGGCAAGGGGGATAGGACAGCGTTCCGTATTGAGGGTAAGACTTGGGTCAATAATCATGCCCATGTCTTGAGGCCACACAGAGAAGTTTTAGATGACCAATACGTCGTTCACTGTTTGATAGAAAGGGATTTACAGCCATTCATCACTGGGATGACGGTGCCTAAGCTAAATCAAGCAAGGCTAAATTCGATACCTATTCCCCTTCCCCCTCTCGCCGAGCAGCGCCGCATCGTGGCCCGTATTGACCAACTCATGGCCCGCTGCGACGAATTGGAAGACCTGCGCGAGCAGCAGGAGCACAAGCGGGTGCAGGTTCACCGCGCCGTGCTGCGCGAAGTGACCGCCGCCAGCGACCCCGCCGCCTTTGCCGAGGGCTGGCGCTTTCTGGCCGACCACTTCGGCGAGTTGCACGCCACGCCGAAGGACTTGGCCGAGTTGCGCGGGGTCATTTTGCAATTGGCCGTCATGGGCAAGCTGGTGCCGCAAGACGCGAGCGAGGGCACGGCGGCGGAGTTGCTGGAGCAGATACAGGCCGAGAAAAAGCGGTTGGTGCAGGAAGGCAAAATCAAAGCGCCGAAGCCTTTGCCGCCTGTAACCGAAGCCGAGCAGCCTTATGAGGTGCCACAGGGGTGGGCGTGGGTGCGGTTGGGGGAGGTTGCCTTATCTAGTGATTCGGGTTGGAGTCCTCAATGCGAATCGATGCCCCGTGTAGGCGATGCTTGGGGAGTTCTAAAGGTCAGTGCAGTCTCTTGGGGAAGGTTTCAACCAGAAGCAAATAAGGCTTTGCCAGTAGGTGTAGAACCACGCCCAGAAACGGAAGTTAGAAGTGGAGACTTTCTCCTATCGAGAGCGAACACCGACGAACTTGTAGCGCGAAGTGTAGTCGTAGAGGAAACGCCACCTCGTCTAATGATGAGTGATAAAATAGTAAGATTTGTTCTATCTGAAAATGTAGAAAGGCAGTTTATAAATATATGCAATGGTACTAGAAATTCGCGTATCTATTACGCTTCTAACGCTTCCGGCACAAGCAGCTCGATGAAGAATGTCAGTCGTGAAGTAATGAGCAACCTGCCCATCTCTCTCCCCCCTCTCGCCGAGCAGCGCCGCATTGTCGCCAAAGTAGACCAGCTGATGGGCCTGTGCGACGTGCTTCAGGAGCGCCTGACCGCGCAGGGCGTCAAGCAGGGGCAACTGCTGGGGGCGGTTATGGCCCAGCTTGCGCCGTCGGTGGCGGTCGGCAGGCCAGCGGCAACGGCGGGCAGTGGCAGGCGTGGGCGGCCCAGCGCGGCGGCAGCAGCCCCCGAGGGCAGCAGCGGCGAGAAGCGCGGGCGGGGCAGGCCACGCAAGGCGGCGGGCGCAGAACCGGCGCGGAGTATTCCCCAGGCCAGCAGCGAGGCAGACGCCATCCGCAAGTTGGAAGCCTTGCGACTAGAGCGGGCGCAGGGCGACAAGCTGGTGAGCTTGTTCGAGGAGTAAGGGTAAATCGGCGAATCCAGGTGCCCTACTTATTGACTTTGACATATGGATGAACCAGAGATTCGTGAATTGTACTTTGCCTTTGGTGTCCTGACTGGGTATGGAAAGTACGGATTTCTATATGGCACGCCTGAAAGCAGTAGCTCTCTACCAATGTTGGTGAATTTTGGAGATAAGGGTAAGTCTTCAGTTGTAAGCCAGTTCTTAAAGAGGCGCGCTAGGTGGGCAATTTTCTGTCACGATGGGTATAAGGCTGAGCTTAAGGAGATGTTGGAGGATATCCCTATAGATTTTATGCACGAAAGGTCTCACCGAGAAAAAATGCCGATAACTCAGTGGTTGGAGGGTGTCGCGCTATACTATGATTACCTGGCAGCCATGGATTCTGAGAATGCTGCCGTAAATAATGGAGAAGAGAAAAGATATTTTATTTTACTTGATAGGCGAGATACAAACCAGCGATTAATAGACAGAAGATTGATTTACGAGCTTAGGACGCTTTCGGCGGCTCAGTACTTCTTGAGGCAGCATAGTCTTTTGCAGCAGGAGAAGTGGTCGAGAGAGAACTTTTCGGTGATGCATTGGAAAAGTGTATTCACTAAATACTTCTCTATTCTTTCTTCCAGGATGGATGCCGATAAAGTCTGTCTGGGGGTTGAAACATCTTTCCCTTACGCTAAAGAGAAAAGGCCATATGTGCAGAATTGGATTTGGCGTATCAGCTATATTTCTCCCAAGAAGGAAGAGCTTGCTTCCTATGAAGACCATGCGCACCCAGACGACGAGCGTTGGAACTTTCGCCCAGGGGACCCCAAGCTGCTCAGAGAGACAGGGAGTGGGCTCTACGGCTCCTACCCCATGTTCGAGGGTGATGACGAGCCTGAATTCAGAGACGAAAGCTAGGGCACGCCACCTCTAGTAGATTATCTAAATCATGCCCCCCGCCCCAACCTCACCGCCCTGCACCTGCGCGTGCTGGCCTTCCTGCTCCAGTATCCCTGCACCCAGGGCAGCGACGTGTACCCCCTGCTTCGCCAGTTGGCTGAGCGGGGGCTGCTGCTGGCCGAGGTACAGGCGTTCGGCTTAGGCCGCACGTATCCCCTACGCGGTCAGTGGCTTAGGGTAGCGGGCTTTCACCAAAGCCGCCACTGCTCTGATTGACGACCTCTCGCCTGCCCTGACACCGACCTTTGCTGCCCGCATTTGCCTTTCCAAGGCGGTATCTTCGATTTGATGGTCATGTCTTATCTCAGTACTCGGCCTTGAACAATATTCCCTAGCTACGAGGGCATCCTATGCCCCCTATGCGTAGAACGCTGCAGCTGGTGAGACACCTCCGTCCGTACCGGTACGGACGCTCGGAACTGCCACAATAGAAGGCAGCATGAAGGTCCTTACTGTGGTCAACAACGCCGGAGGTGTAGGCAAGACTTCCCTGGTACAGAACATTGGGTATGAGTTTGCCCAAGCTGGACTGAGGGTGATGCTGATAGACGGTGACCGGCAAGCAAACCTCACCAGTTGGAACGGCATCTTTGAGGTGGAGGAGGAAGATACACTCCATCCCATCGTCGCCAGTAAGAAGGCTCCTCTGCCTAGGCCAAAGCACGTCCACGGCATGGACCTCATCCCCAGCTTCTGGGACCTGGGAGACACAGAAAAGATTGCCGCGACTCTGGAACTGCGTGACGCGCTGCGTGACCGCCTGACAGAACTGCATGGACAATGGGACGTGGTTCTGTTCGACAGTCCACCTGCGATGGGGCAACTGACCACGATGGCCGCTATTGCCAGTGACTTCCTGATTGTTCCCATCTCGACCCGTTTGAAAGGAGTCGAGGCCCTGCAGGGCGTGACCAAATTTCTTACGGACATTCGCAACTACAACCCGAAATTGGAGATTGCCATGTTCGTTCCGACGATGTTCGACGGACGGCGCAACAGTGATAAGGAGGCTTACCAGTTCATGCAGGAACAGATACCTGCGAACATGCTTGCTTCCCCTGTACCTGAACGGCTGAAGTTCTGGGACGCTGCGGCCAAGGAAGGCAAGCCGGTCACACTGTACGCTCCACACTCTCCGGTCGCGGAAGATGTGCGGCGCTTAGCAGCAGAGATTGCCGCCGCCATCGGCGTTGAGCTAGGTGTCCGTACCGGTACGGACGGTGAAGCATGACCTACAAAAGTCGCATGGCTGGCGCACTTGCCGATGTAGTAGGGGCCTCGAAAGGAGCAGCGACCGGCCCGGCCTCCACCTTACCGATAGACGCGCTGCGGCCTGGTGCTTCTCAGCCAAGGCGCTACTTCGACGGGAAGAAAATGCAGGAGCTGGTGGCCAGCGTGAAGGAGCGAGGCGTTCTCCAGCCACTACTGGTGCGGCCCACGGACACGGGCTATGAAATCGTTGCCGGGGAAAGACGCTGGAGAGCCGCTAAAGAAGCTGGCCTTCGTGATGTGCCCGTCCTTATTCGCACCCTCACAGACGAGGAAGCCCGATATGCCTCCCTTGGAGAAAACCTGCTACGCGATGACCTGGCCCCCTTTGACGAGATTGAAGGCAAGCTGAATCTGGTGGCCCTGGTGCTAGGCGTGACGCCTGAGCGGGCTGCCAATCGCCTGAACGAACTGGTCCGCAATCCTGACCCCGAAACTGTGGAGACCCTGACCGCTGTTTTCTCCCAATTGGGTAGAGAAAGCTGGGAAAGTTACGCCCGTAACAAGCTAGCCGTGTTCGGCTGGCCGACTCCCATTCTGGCTGCCATGCGTCAGGGTCTAGAGTTCACCAAAGCCAAGCTGATTAACTCAGCGCCTGCGGAAATGCAGGGCGACCTGATTGCTGCGGCTTTACAAGGAGCCAGTAGGAGTGAACTTCAAGCTGGAATTGAGCAGAATCGGAGGCCGACGAAGAAGCCTACCAATGAATACGACCAGGCAGCTAAGCTACTCAGAAATCGTCGCAAGATGGCTAAGCTATCTCTAGAAACAACTGAGCGTGTGCAACAGTTGACGCGAGAGCTGCTGGATTTGCTCGAAGACCTCTGACTCTGCTCTCAAACTCCTGTTCTATCAGATGACAGGAACTCGTTCCAGAAGGTCTGAGCCTCGACGTTCTCCTTGGTGGCGTCAGCCCACCGCTCGGAGAACTGCGCGGCGCGGGTGCGGATTTCATTCCATGTGAGCATGTATGGTTATTCTGCCATCAGCTAACAGACTCACTCTTCAGGCAGGCTCAGCACCTCTACCACTCGGTCTTTTACCTTGACATAGCTATCCTCGGGGGCTAAAGGGGGGAGAGTTGCAGAGTCCTCAATTCTTAAAGTCTCGACAATTTTTTGTGGTGGGCGGCCATAAAGACCCTCACTTCCTCCCACCCCTATATATCCGAGTGAGGGCTGGCCATTGGAGCCAAGCATTCCCTTGGTACCTGGTATGTGTCTCGCCTTAAATGTGGCGCAGACAGACATCTTCTCCCGCACTTCCACAACCTTGACACGCACCTTCTCCCTATCAATAGTGTCAAGCTTCTCACCAGTCTCAGGGTCAATTACATCCAATGGTTGCTCAGCCAGAACAGCGAATACCATACCTTCCTTTACCCCACTAGAACTGCCGACGTTGATAGCCAGTTCACGTGTACTTATTAATAGTGCGACTCTACCGACGATAGGCTCATTTTTCCTCATGTGCTCTCCTACGGCTTCAAATACGCGAAGGCGTGTGCTGGTAGCTCTGGCCTGTCCTCAGAAAGCATTTTCCCTAACCAAACAGCATCTATGCCTGGCATAGATGTAGCCAGCCAGTGACTGCTCCTCTCGGCATCCACCTTGAAATTCCCTATAGGCGTCGAGTCCTCATCGACAAGGGCGACAACACTATCTATGGCGATTAAATGATGCTTCTCCAGAAGGAGTACCATTTGGTCTCTACCCTTCTTAATACCCTTTATCTCTACCTGCCGTGAAGTGTCCTGAAAACCTGGAACGATTTCAGTATATGAATTGAGCCTGCTCTGTAACGATTCACTTCGGGAAGACAAGGTGGTGATTTCTTCGGCGGCGGCAATGGAGTATTTTTGCAAATCACCTGCGAATCTAATCACTGCACTACAATATACGACGAGAATCCCCAAGGATATATTGTATATAGTAGAAGCATTCCCTTCTAGTCCCCAAAGTTTCAAGTCAGCCAATGCAAGCATAACTACGCTTAAGGCACCCGTAAAGCCATCCCACAGCAATAGCTTCGGTTTGGGTGGTGCGTCCATTAGAGGAGAAGATGTTCTACCCATCTGTCTTCTTGAAAGCATTTAATATTAGGAATCTTATAGGAACACCCCCGCATCTATATTGAAGTAGTTTGAGAGCGTCCGTGCATGACCAGCACTAAAAGGTCGTTCCTCACTGAGCAGCTTACTGATAGTGCTTTGGTCAATCCCTGTAGCGGCAGCCAAGGCACTCTGGGTAAGTTCGCGGTCTTCCATCAGGTAGGCCAGCACGCCAGCAGGCTTCTTGTCTCGCACAGGCAGAATGCTCTCCTCATAGGCAGCTACACGGTCAATCAGGATGCCGAGCAGTGATTCCAGGGAGTGTGCTCCTCCTGGCTCATTCACTCGGGTCATCAGCTCGTCTACCACTTCAAGGGCGTGCTGATACTGGTCTTTTGTCTCAATGGGGCGTAGGAGGTCGGGGGCCAGGGCATCCACCTGACTCCACATCACGGCAAGCTGGTCAAGGTTGGTCATATCAGTTGTCCCTCCTCTTCAGTTCCTGAGCGGCTTTCTTGGCCTGTTGAGTACGTTGCTCTTGGCTCCAAGCGTCGTAGGCTTTGTGTGTAAAAAAGTGCTTGAGGTAGAGCGCAGGCTGAGGCCAGTACACCCCAGTAATCAGGCGGTAACGGTTGCCCATGATGTTGAATACCAGGAACACGCCATTGACCAAGTCCACGGTGTTGATTTGCTGCTGTAACTCAGAGAAATTACTGAACCGCAAACTGGTAACCGTGTCCTCCCAGTTCTCAAGAGCTTGCGCCGCCTCTGGGTACTCAGCTTTGAACTCCTCAAGTTGAGGTCTAGAAATCACCCGCGCACGGCGAGGCGGTATGGGTGAGTCGGGCATAGAGCAGTCTAGGACAAATTGCCATAAATAGGAAGGGGCTTGTTTGCCGTTCTGGGGTATACCCAATTCCGACAGATATGTGGCGTGATGAAATCGGTGTTTGAGTGTCGGTTTAAAGTGGTTTTTGCTCTATTCCGGCATATGTCGGGGCAAGCCTAGAAGTTAAACCGACAATACCGCTTCCTAATGGCATGGGTGGTATTATCTAGTATATGACTAATAGTATTACTCGAATCAGTGCCACACTCCCTGAAGAACTGCGGGCATTCCTGACCAGTTATCAGGAACGCCACCAGCTTGAAAGCCGCAGTGCTGCTCTGGCTGAAGCTATCCGTGCTTTGCGTGAGCGCGAGCTTGAACAGGCGTACCGGGAGTTAGGTGCAGCCCAGGCCGCTGGACTAGAAACTTATCCACCAGATAATCTCGATGGCCTGGAGCGCTTTTGAAACTCATCAGGCGAGGCGACATCTGGCTGGTCAACTTTCGTCCTGATGGTCGGGGAGGTGAGGCAGGGCAGACCCATCCTGGCATCGTCTTCACCAATAATCTGGCTAACGCCAATACCCATCTCTTGATGGTGATTCCCCTGACCAGCAATGTTGAGCGAGTGTATGTCACCAACATTGTGCTTCCCAATCAGCGAACAGAACTGGACTACGACAGCAAGGTACAAGTGGAGGCGATGCGGGCGACGCATGTCAGCCGTCTGATAAAGCGCATCGGCTTTGTGTCTGATGACCTGATGCAGGAAGTCAATCGCCTAGTGATGCAGCACTTGGGACTGCCATGACCAGAGGCCAGCGCGTCGGCTATATCCGAGTATCCACCACAGACCAGAACACCGCTCGGCAGTTGGACGGGGTGGAGCTGGACAGGATTTTTGAAGACAAGGCTTCGGGCAAGGACGCGAAGCGGCCCAAGTTGCAAGAACTGCTGGCTTACGTCCGCGAGGGCGATACCGTCATCGTTCACAGCATGGACAGGCTGGCCCGCAATGTGGACGACCTGCGGCGTATTGTCACCGAGTTGTCTGGGCGCGGGGTACGGGTGGAGTTTCGCCGCGAGGGTGTAACCTTCGGGGGCCAGGACAACCCAATGAACACCCTTCTGCTGACCATGCTGGGCGCGGTGGCCGAGTTCCTGCGGGCGCAAAATCTGGAGAATCAGCGGGAAGGCATCGCCAAGGCTAAACAAGCGGGCAAGTATAAAGGGCGTAAGCGGGCGCTCACCCCTGAGCAGGTCGAGCAAATCCGGGCGCGGGTAGCTGCTGGCGAGAAAAAGACGGCTCTCGCCAAAGAACTGGGCGTGAACCGGGACACGCTGTACGAAGCTTTGAAGCTCTCCGCTTCTAATCCCGACTAATCACATGCACGTCCACACCCCGCGTCTCCCGCAGCACAAACTTGATGATGTCACCGCGTAAAAGCTCGGCCCAGCGGCTGCGGCTGGTCTCGCCCATCACAATTTGCGTGGCGTGGACTCGGCCCGCGTAGGCCACCAGCGCCGCGCCTATCCCTTTATCGCGCTCCAGTACCTCAAAGTGTCCGCCCAGCGCGTCGGTAATCTCACGGCATACGTCCAGCAAACGTGACTGTTCCTGCCCCAAGCGTTCGGGCCTGACCGTCACCACATGCAGTTCCCCGTGAAGCCGTTCGGAGAGTTGCCCACCTCTGCGAATCAGGCGGGCCGCCGTCTCCTCTGCGGCAATCGCCACCACCACCACCTCATGTGCGGCGGGTTGGCCGTCTGGGACTTCCATTTCCACCGCCTGCGCGACGTGCCGCAGAGCAATCTCGCGCAGGGCGGTCAGGTTGGGCAGTGTGAAGAAGTTGCTCAGCGACTGCTCCACCTTTTCGGGCGCGTAGATTTTCCCAGCCCGCAGCCGCTCGCGCAGGTCTTCGGGGGGCAGGTCAATGAGTACCAGCTCGTCGGCGTCGTGCAGCACATGGTCAGGCACCCGCTCACGCACCCGCACTCCGGTCAGGCGGGCCACCGTATCGTTTAGCGATTCCAGGTGCTGCACGTTCATGGTGGACAAGACGTGGATTCCAGCGTCGCGCAGGGCCTCCACGTCCTGCCAGCGTTTTTCGTTGGGGCTGCCGGGCGCATTGCTGTGGGCCAGTTCGTCAATCAGGACGATGTAGGGTTTGCGGGCCATCAGGCCATCCACGTCCAGTTCGGTGATGGTCGTGCCGCCGCGCACGATTTCGCGCCTGGGGAAGAGCGGTAAGCCCTCTGCTGCTGCGACTGTCTCACGCCGCCCATGCGTTTCCAGCACACCGATGAGGGCGTCCTCGCCGCGTTCCAGCCGCTCACGCAGTTCGTTCAGGGCGCGGTAGGTTTTGCCCACGCCCGCCGCCATACCGATGAAAATGCGGTGGGTGCCACGCTGGGATTTGACAACCTCAGCGGGGTCGCGCTCTAGGGTCAGGCGGATGGGGTCGGGCATAGATGCTTACTTGCCATCCAGCGCTAGGTTCACCGCCAGCACGTTCACCCGCTCCTCGCCCAGCACGCCCAGGTCACGGCCCCGCAGGTGGGCGCGGATGACCTTCTCTACCTCGGCGGGCTGCATTCCCCGCGTCTGTGCGATGCGGTTCACTTGCAGCAGCGCCGTCGCCAGCGACACATCCGGGTCAAGGCCACTGGCGGAGGCGGTCACGGCATCCACCGGAACAGGCGTCGTGGCACTCAAGCCGTTTTCCTGGCGGAAGGCCGTCACGCGCTCCTGCACGCTGTCTCGCAGCTTGGCGTTGGTTGGCCCCCAGTTGCTCGCGCCGGAGTTCTCGGCATTGTAGGGTTCGGGGCCGCTGCCGTCGGTCTTGTTGGTCATGGATGGGCGGCCATGCAGATATTTGGGTGCAGTGAAGTTCTGGCCCAGTACCGCCGAGCCGACGACTTTGCCGCCCTGTGTCACGAGGCTACCGCCAGCCTGCTTTGGCATCAGCGCCCCGGATACGGCGGTGGTCAGTAGGGGGTAGCCCAGTCCGCACACCAGCGTAAACAGGCCAGCAGCGAGAAAGGAACTGAGAAGGGTGCGGGGAAGGGGTGCTGGGGCGGCTTCGGGATGAAGCTGAATGTTTTCGCGGTAGAAGGGGTCAGGGATGGTCATTTCAGGACAACTCCTTTCAGCATCTGCAAGTGGTCAGCTATCGGCCCCAGCGTCAGCGCGGGCAGAAAGGTCAGCGCCCCAACAATCAGGATGATGCCGACGGTGAGTGCGCCAAACAGCACGGTGTCGGTAGGCAGGGTGCCAGAACCAGTCGGCACGCGGCGCTTGGCAGCCAGCATTCCAGCGACGGCCAGCATGGGCAGCAGCGTCAGGTAACGGCCAATCAGCATGGAAAAGCCGATGGTGAGGTTGTAGAACAGCGTATTCGCCCCTAGCCCCGCGAAAGCCGAGCCGTTGTTGGCGGTGCCGGAGGTGTAGGCGTACAGAATCTCGGAGAAGCCGTGTGCGCCCGGATTGTTCAGGCTCTTTAAGGCCAGCGGCGTAACTACGGCTAGTGCGGTGAAGCCCAGGATGCTCAGCGGGTGGGCCAACACCGCCAGCATCACCAGTTTGACCTCCCGCGCTTCAATCTTCTTGCCCAAAAATTCGGGCGTGCGGCCCACCATCAGGCCCGCGATAAACACGCTCAGAATCAGGTACTGCACGAAGTTAATAAAGCCCACGCCCTTGCCGCCGAATACGTTGTTCAGCATCATTTGCAGCATCGGCACGAAGCCGCCCATCCCCGTAAACGAGTCGTGCATGGCGTTCACGCTGCCCGTCGTAGCGGCGGTGGTGGTGGTCGCAAACAGGGCCGTCTGCGCGATGCCGAAGCGCACTTCCTTGCCTTCCATATTGCCGCCCGCGTGCGTGGCGGTGATGGTCTGCTCTGCGCCGAGCTTGCTCAGAATCGGGTTTCCGGCCTGCTCAAAGCCGAAGCACAGGCTCAGGAAGCCGACGAACATCACCAGCATCCCGCCAAAAATCACCCAGCCCTGTTTCAGGTTGCCCAGCATCCGCCCAAACACATAGGTCAGCGCCGAGGGAATCAGCAGCATGGACAGGATGTGCAGTGCGTTGGTGAGCGGCGTGGGGTTCTCAAAGGGGTGCGCGGCGTTCATGGAAAAGAACCCGCCGCCGTTGGTGCCGACGTGCTTGATGCTTTCCAGGCTGGCGACGGGGCCAAGCGCAATCTTCTGGGTCGCGCCTTCCAGCGTGGTTGCCGTGGCGTAGGCGTTCAGCGTCTGCGGCATGCCCTGCCACACAAAGACCAGCGCCAGCACGAAGGAAACGGGCAGCAGCACGCGGTAGATGATGCGGGTCACGTCCACCCAGAAGTTGCCCAGGCTGGAACCGTCACGCCCCGCCAGCCCGCGCATAAAGGCAATCGCGCCCGCGAAACCCGTGGCCGCCGAGGTGAACATAAACGTGGTAATGACCGCCATCTGCGAGAAGTACGACAGGCTCTGCTCGCCGCTGTACGCCTGCCAGTTGGTGTTGGTCATAAAGCTGACCACCGTATTCCAGGCGAGGTCGGGTGCTTGGGCGGCGAGTCCAGCGGGGTTCCAGGGCAGCGCCCCTTGCAGCCGAATCAGCAGGTAAGCCAGCAGCAGCATGGCAAGGTTGGAGAGCAGGATGGCGAGGCCGTAGCGTTTCCAGTCCATCCGCTCGGCGGGATTCACGCCGATGACACGGTAGGTCAGGCGCTCCAGCGCGGTGTTCTTCTGGCCGCTGACCACGCCGTACAGCCAGTTCCCTACCGGAACCACCAGCGCCGCCATGATGCCGAGCAGCAACAGAAATTGCAGAAGTGCGGGAGCCATTTAGAAATCCTCCGGGCGCAGGAGTGAATACAGCAGGTAGCCGAACAGCAGCACGGAAATGAGGGCGAGAAGGAGAATCATAGTTTGTCCATGCCTCTTAAGTAGGCGGCGCACAGGGCGAAGAAGATGATGAGCAGGAGGGGGAGCAGGATATCCATAATTTTTCTGTCCTTTGACCCTCGCCCCTTGTGGGAGAGGGCCTTGCCGAAGGCAAGGGGTGAGGGGGCGACGGGGCAAGCTCGGAAAAAAACTCGGGGATTCACCTTTCTGGCCGCGCTGGAAGGGCGTTTGCGTTACCCCCCTCTCAGCCTCCCCCGCAAGGGGGGAGGAGCTAAAACTCTGCGCCTCACTGCATAAACGGAGTAATCAGCAAATCAATCAGCTTAATCGCCACGAACGGCACCAGAATCCCACCGCCGCCGTACACCAGCAGGTTGCGGTTGAGCAAAGCTCCGGCGCTCATCGGTTTGTACGGCACGCCCCTGAGGGCCAGCGGAATCAGCACCGGTATAATCAGCGCGTTGAAAATCACGGCGCTCAGCACGGCACTGGTGGGCGAGTGCAGGCCCATCACGTTCAGTACGCCCAGTTGCGGGTAGGCCGTCACGAATAGCGCGGGCAGGATGGCGAAATACTTGGCGACATCGTTGGCAATGGAAAAGGTGGTCAGTGCGCCGCGTGTAATCAGCAGGCCCTTGCCGATTTCCACCACTTCCAGCAGTTTGGTGGGGTCAGAGTCCAAATCCACCATGTTGCCCGCCTCTTTCGCCGCCTGGGTGCCGGAGTTCATCGCTAGGCCCACGTCGGCCTGAGCCAGCGCGGGGGCGTCGTTGGTGCCGTCGCCCATCATGGCGACCAGCTTGCCCGCCTGCTGCTCTTGCTTAATCATCTCCATCTTGTCTTCAGGCGTTGCCTCGGCCAGAAAGCCGTCCACGCCCGCTTCCTTGGCAATTGCCTCGGCGGTCAGGGGATTGTCGCCGGTAATCATCACGGTCTTCAGACCCATGCGGTGCAACTGCTCAAAGCGCTCGCGGATGCCGGGTTTGATGATGTCGGAGAGCGCCACCACGCCCAGCAAGCGGTCATTTTCAATCACGGTGAGGGGCGTTGCGCCGCTGCGCGAAACTTCGTCAGTGAGGGCAGAAAGCTCGGGCGGAATGTGGCCCCCGCGCTCCTGGGCCAGCGCCGCAATCCGGCTGCCCGAGCCCTTGCGAATACTGGTATTCGTGAAATCAATGCCGCTCATGCGCGTCTGCGCGGTGAATTCTATGAACTCGGCTCCCATAGGTTCGGGCGCGTCTACGCCGAGCTGACGGGCCAGCGCCACGATGCTTTTGCCTTCCGGGGTGGGGTCAGCGAGGCTGCTTAGCAAGGCAGCTTTAGCGAGTTCGGCTTCGGTCACGCCGGGCAGCGGGTGAAACTGGGTCGCCATGCGGTTGCCGATGGTGATGGTGCCGGTCTTGTCCAGCAGCAGCACGTCCACGTCGCCCGCGACCTCCACCGCCTTGCCGCTCTTGGCAATCACGTTGGCTTGCAGCGCCCTGTCCATTCCCGCGATACCGATGGCTGGAAGCAGGCCGCCGATGGTAGTCGGAATCAGGCACACCAGCAGCGCAATCAGCGTCACCGCCGACGCCGGAGCGCCCGCGTACACCGTGAAGGGGTAGAGCGTGACCACCGCGAGCAGAAA